>DASTWM010000545.1:0-7975 GCA_035765855.1 Roseiflexaceae bacterium | reverse complement strand
CGTGATGCGGCGGGCGTGCGGCGGCTGTACCGCGCCGATGAGCTTGAACGGGCATGGCAGCACACATCGCATGGCACGACCTACATGATTCACCCGGTTGGCTTCCCTGTGCCGCACACAGCTTAACAACATTGTCATAACAGCATAATAAAATTGTTATGTCCTGTGGCACACATGGCACACGCCTTGCTATTAGTTTTGACAATCAACCAACTCTCAACCCTGCCAACGCTATAAACTTTTTTAACATGTCCAGGAGCCAGCCATGAACACTGAAACTGACAAACGGAAGGCATACATCGAGTCGGTTATGAATCGGTTGCGCCGCCATTATGCCGAGCGAACACCGCTGCCCGATCGTGAGAATGAGACGCTGACATTGCAAATGCTGCAACGGCTGTACCGCCATGTCATTAGCGAAGGGTACGGGGAGTAAGCGAAGAGAGACGGTTGAGTTGCTGCGGTGTTCGCGCGATGCGCAGCAACTCAGAAATCCACGAGACTCACGTATGCCTGTTTACATGTTCACAAGGATGTCGGCAAGCTGACGACGATGAGCAATGCCGACAAGTTCATTCCACAGCGCGGGCAATTCGCCACGCAGCTTCTCGCTTTCCGCAGTTCGGGCCGCACCATACTGCTGCGCGCCCACGTCCTCTGCAAGGCCGAGCGACATGATTGCCGCTTGCGCAACCACCCCGTCGTGCAAAGAGCCTAACATATTCTGTAATGTGGTCAACAACGCAATCTGTTCGGCAGCGTGCGGGCCGAGCGCTTCCGCGAAAAACTCCAGCGCATAGCGCAGGTGCTTGCCTGCGATGCGGGCATGGTGCAGCGTCACGTCGTCGGCATGCCCAATTACGGCCTCGAACGCGCGCAGTTCCTCGTAGCGCTGCCACAGGAGCGCGCCTGCGCCATCGCGCACGCGCGGCGGCACGCCGGTGAGCGGCGCAGGCGCGCGCGCTGCTTCCGGGGAAGTGAGGAACGTGGCAAAACGACGGACAAACTTTTTGTAGCGTTTGGAGCGAAGCTCTGTGAGAAGCTGCGCGCGGCCAACAGCCCGCTTTTGGTCAATGGCATGTTCCAATCGATCGAGCGCGGCCTGCTCGTCGTCGGGAAGTGTTGCACGATGCTTGCGCACATGGCTCAGGAGCACATCCTGGTCGCGCACCGCGCCGAGCGCCCTGGCGACACGCTTCAAACTTTTGTGAAAATCCGCGATGGCATCCGGCTCAAATGCTGCTTCGACAATTTCAAGCGAGGCGCGCAGTTGGCGGGTTGTGACGCGCATTTTATGCACATCTTCCGGCTCGTCACGATGCTGCACGTTGCGCGTATGTTTGAGCATTTTCTCGAACAGGCGGCGTAGCTCGCGGCGCGCGGCGGTGTGCAGGAGCATATCGCCGCTCAGTTTTGCCACGTCGCGGCCTGCCATGTCAATTTCTACCACGAGATCTGGGCCATCATGATGAGTTTCGAGCGCTGCAAGCTCGCGCGCCGCAACGAGCTGAAGTTCTATGTCGCCGATGGCGTCCCGCCACTGCTGGGCGCTCCTGTCAACAGCAGCGAGGCGTTTCGCGGCTCGGCTGCCGCTCATGAGCAGCACGGTGCGCCCATCCGTATGCTGCACGGCGACCGGCAACGAGGCGTGTTCGCTCAGCGCATCGGCCAGGCGCAACACGGCGGCCAGCCGCAGCGCCAGCGCGCGGTTGTGGCGCTTCAGGCGCAGAAATGCCGATTCGCGTTCCGGTCGCAGCTTGTCGCGCTGGAACGCCAGCACGCTCGCGACAATGCACTGCTCCTCGCCTGAAAGATCGTGGAACGGCGCGGCCAGCACCATGTCACGACTGATGCGGGGGGCATGCGCGGCGTCGATCTGCCGGGCGGCATCGAGAAATGCCATGGCTGTCGCCAGCAGCCGCCAAGCCTTGTGCGGCATCTTGTGAGCCTCGCGCGCCGCGCCGAACAATGCATGCGCCGCTGCCTGAAACTCCTCGCTGCGCGCTGGCGCTGCCGCCTGCTGTTTTTGCGCCATATATCCTCTTATAATGGTGATGGCTTGCTACCGTCAAGGAGCGCGAGGCCGCGCGCCAGTTTGCTGCGTTCTTCCGGCACCAGTGCAAAATGTCCGCGTAAAGCTGACACGAGTGCATCAAATTCGGCGCGGGTGCCAGCGTCCAGCAGTTCCACTTCAAGTTCGCGAAACGGCTCCGCCCGCCCGCCTGCATGGATGGTGCCTTCATCCACGCTGATCTCAGCGACGCGGCGTTGCTCGTGCCATGCATAAAGATGATGGCGCTGCGTGTCGATCATCAGAATTGGCGCAAGTGGCGCGCCATCGGCCAATGCCAGCACGCGGTCGCGCACTTCGCCAGCCGGCCAGTCGCCGGGCTGGTTGCTATCGCCAACTTCGACCTCCCACTCGTCGCGCTCGTAAACGCCGTCATGGACGTGCGCCGCGCCTTTCAGCGTCGCGATGCGCCGGTCGCCAAGGTCGCGCACGCGCAATCCATGCCGTTGCGCCCGCAGCCGCCCATCAGCGGTGTCGAAATAGATGTTATGTTGCTGCTCAGGCTCCATTTCTGCGACGAGACGAAACGCGCCGAGCTGTTCAAGTTGCAGCACGGCGGAAAACATTGTGGCATCGGGAACCACAAACTTCGCTTCGATTTCCATGGATACCTCCTGAATGCAGTATAGCACGCCGCATGCCAGATTGCAGATTGCAGATTGGAGGGAGCCACTGCCGAGCAGAGCACAATTGCGTCCATGCACGTCCGTTTTGGCATGCCTTGTTCCAGAGCAGCGCGTCTGGAGGCTTGTGCTATAATAGTGAGCAGTGCAACAAACATATTGAAATACTGTTGGAGTTTGTAGTGAAGGTCACGACCGAAAAACGACCGAAGAGCCTGCTGGCTCTTGATATTGAAATAGATCGCGCCCAGATTGAAAAAGGGCTCGATCGCGCCGCCCGCCGAATATCGCAGCGGGTGAATATTCCTGGCTTCCGCAAGGGCAAAGCGCCGCGCTTCATCGTCGAAAATTACTTTGGACGGGGCGCGCTCCTGGAAGAGGCGCAGGAAGATTTGATCAACCGCACCTTCCGCGATGCGCTGCAACAGGAAAGCATTGAGCCAGTTGGGCAGGCTAATCTGGAAGAAGTGCATTTTGACGAGGAGCCGTTTCACTTCGTGGTGACGATTCCGGTCGATCCGACCGTCACGCTGCCGGATTACCGCGCCATCCGCGTGCCTGCCGAGGAGCAGACCGTTACGGATGAGATGGTCGAGCAGGCGCTGAATGAGCGCCGCGAGCGCCATGTCGTGCTGCGCGAGCCGGACGAGCCGCGACCCGCCAGGCAGGGCGACCAACTGACTGTGCAGATGGAAACATTTGCCGAGGGCGAGCCGCTGGAGGAGCGCGAGGAAGGCGAAGACGTGCCAGAGTCGACGCTGGTGCTGGAGCCGGATCGGCTGATCCCCGGCCTGTTTGACGGTCTGGTCGGCATCGAGCCGGGCGAAACGCGCGAAGTGGTTGTCCACATGGACGCCGATCATGAGAACGAGCAGGTGCGCGACAAGGACGTGACGTTCAAGGCCACGCTGAAGCGCATCGAGGAGCGCATTCTGCCGGAGTGGGATGAACTGCCCACGCTGGAAGAGTCGGAAGGCACGCTGGACGAGCTGCGCGCCGAAACGCGCAGGACGCTTGAAGAAAACCAGCGCCGCGAAACCGAGAACAACACGGTCGATGCCTACCTCAAGGATTTGGCCGAGCAGACTGAGTATGACATTCCTGACGCGCTGATTCGGCAGGAGGCCGAGGCCATGCTGGAAGAGCAGGCCCGCTCGTTCGAGCGCTACGGCATTACGCTCGACCAGATGCTTCAGTTCCGCAACCAGACGCGCGACGACGCGACCAACGATCTGTTGCCGCAGGCCGAGGAGCGGCTCAAGACGCGGCTGGCCCTGCGCGAAATCGTGAAGGCCGAGGGCTTTACGATTGACAACGACGAGATCGACGCGGAAGTGAACCGAATCGTCGAAACGTATGACGAGCAGGAGCGCGACACGGCTCGCAACCTGTTGAGCACCCAGCTGCGCTCGACGGTCGCCAACAGCGTGCTGGATCAGAAGCTGCGCGAACGGTTGTACGCGATTGCGACCGGCAACGCGCCTGAGCTCCCGGCGCAAGATGCAACTACGGACGAGACGCCAGCGGGTGATGCGCAGGCAGCCGACACAGATTCTGGCGACGAGACCTCGGAGTCAACCGAAGCGGTGAACGCGTAACCCATTGCATGTTGCAGCGCGGCTTGTTACAATACCACTATGCACGAGCCCGTGCACCAACGGTAGAACTGGAGTAAAACTATGGATTGGGCTTCAATGTATAGAATGGATTGGCGTTCGGAGCGCCCCGAATCGCTCATTCCGTACGTCATCGAAAGCACCAGCCGCGGTGAGCGTGGAATGGATATCTACTCGCGGCTGCTGAAAGAGCGCATTATCCTGCTCGGCACGCCGATTGAGGATCAAATCGCAAATCTTATTGTGGCACAATTGCTGTTCCTGGAGCATGAAGACCCGGAGCGCGACATTTCGCTGTACATCAACAGCCCCGGCGGCTCCGTTACTGCTGGGTTAGCCATTTACGATACGATGCGCGCGATCCGCCCGGACGTGTCGACGGTCTGCGTCGGCATGGCCGGCAGCATGGCGACGCCGATTCTGGCGGGCGGGGCCAAGGGCAAGCGCTTCAGCCTGCCGCACTCGACCATTCACATGCACCCGGCTGGTGGTGGCGCGCGCGGTTACGCGCCGGATGTTGAGATCATGGCGCGCGAGTTGCTGCGCATGCAGCAGCTGACCCGCGAGTTGCTGGCGAAGGATACCGGCCAGACGATCGAGCGGATCGCCAAGGATTTTGATCGCGACCTGTTCATGTCGCCGGATCAGGCCAAGGACTACGGGATTATCGATGAAATCCTGAACCGTGAAGACCTGAGCAACTGGCAAGCCGACAATCGGTAATGTTTTGCATTGCAGATTGCGGGCTGTAGGCTGCCGACCCATGTCGGGGAGTCTACGGTCTGCAATCTGCATTTTGTAATCTATCTGGAGATCCTATGTCCCGCACACGCAGCAGCAACAGCAATCGCGGGTCCTACGTGTGTTCCTTCTGTGGCCGTGGACAGGAAGAGGTGCAACGCCTCATCGCTGGTCCCGGCACAGTTTGTATTTGCAACGAATGTGTTGCGCTGTGTGGCGCGATCATTGCCGAAGAGGCCGGGACGCGCGCCGCCCCAAGCCAGCGCGTGACGTCGCACCTGCCGGCGCGTTTGCCTACCCCGAAGCGCATTCGCGAAAAGCTCGACCGCTACGTCATCGGCCAGGAGCGCGCGAAAATAACGCTTTCAGTCGCGGTGTACAATCATTACAAGCGGCTGCGGGCGGGCTACCAGGTCGACGACGTTGATCTCGGCAAAAGCAATGTGCTGCTGATTGGGCCGACCGGCAGCGGCAAGACGCTGCTCGCGCAGACACTGTCGCGCATCCTCGATGTGCCGTTCGCCATCGCAGACGCCACGGCGCTGACCGAGGCCGGTTACGTCGGCGAGGATGTCGAAAATATTTTGTTGCGCTTGATCCATGCCGCTGATGGCGATGTCGAGCGTGCGCAGACCGGCATTATTTATGTCGATGAGATCGACAAAATCGGGCGCAAGGGCGACAATCCTTCGATCACGCGCGATGTGTCGGGCGAGGGCGTGCAGCAGGCGCTGCTGAAAATACTGGAAGGCTGTGTCGCGCATGTGCCGCCGCTGCCGGGCCGCAAGCACCCGCAGCAGGAATACATCGCCTTTGACACGACCAACGTGCTGTTCATCTGCGGCGGCGCGTTCGAGGGGCTTGAGGCAATTGTCGAGCGGCGGGTTGGCGGCGGGCGACACATTGGCTTCGCGCAAGCCGACGGCGCACACGCCCATGAAAATCAAACACGATTGATCGCCCAGAGCATCCCTGACGATCTGCTGCGCTATGGCTTCATCCCCGAGTTCGTAGGCCGCCTGCCGGTCGTCACTTCGCTGGAGCCGCTCGATAAAGCGGCCATGATCAGCATTCTGACCGAGCCGCGCAACGCGATTGTGAAGCAGTACCAGAAGATGCTGGCGCTTGACGAGGTGGAGTTGGAGATTTCGCAGGATGCGCTCGAGGCGATTGCTGAGCGGGCCATGGAAGCGAAGACCGGCGCGCGGGCGCTGCGTACGATTGTGGAAGAAGTGCTGCTGCAAGTCATGTACGACGTGCCTTCGATGGAGCACATTGGGCGCTGCATCATCAATGCCGAGGTCGTCGCCGGACGCGGCCACCCGATCATGGTCCCGCGCACCGCCGAGCGCAACGATTACCGTCGCCGGATGGATGAAGCCGTTTAGCGAGTTTTGAGTTTTGAGTTTTGAGTTATGAGTTATTTTTTCCATCATTCAAAACTCATCATTCAGAACTCAAGACTTGCATTGCCATGCGTTTAATCCGCCGAACTTCCGACCGCGTACAAGATGAAACCGCCGCGTCGCGCCGCATTCTGGTGGCCGACGACGATCCCTCGATTGCCACGCTGATCCAGGTGACGCTGAAAGATCCGCGCTATGAAATTGTGGCGGTGACAAACGGGCTTGAAGCGCTCAAATCGTTCGAGCATGGCTCGTTCGATGTCATCATTCTCGATGTGATGATGCCGTATGTCGATGGCTTCGAGGCATGCCAGCGCATCCGCGAGCGCTCCGACGTGCCAATCGTCATGCTGACATCGCGCGATGGCACGGATGATATTGTGCATGGTTTCGAGCTTGGCGCGGATGATTACATCACCAAGCCGTTCAAGACTGCCGAACTGTTAGCACGGATAGAGTCGATCCTGCGGCGCGTCGAGGGCTACAAACACCGTGTCGCGCCGCCAGTGGTGCGGGTCGGCGACATCGAGATCGACGAGCCGCGCCACCGCGTTTCCGTGCGCGGCAAGGATGTCAGCCTGACACCCATGGAGTTCGAGTTGTTGTACTTCCTGGCCGCCAACGCCGGGCAGGTGTTCGACCGCGAAACGCTGTTCCGCGAGGTGTGGGGCTACGATTACGTGGGCGAGACCAACCTGGTGGATGTGTGCGTGCGCCGCCTGCGCGAAAAGGTCGAGGTCGAGCCGTCGCGCCCGAAGATCATTGTGACGGTCCGCGGCGTGGGCTATAAGCTATCGGATGTGGGATAACCGCATTTTGGATTTGCGATTGAGCCTCCTGCGGGTGTGTACCTGCGGGAGGTTTTTTGTTATCCAGAAGCTACCTTACTCACTATCTTGCGGCGCTTGGAGCAGCAGCACCGGCTGCGGCACTGGCAGGTGATCCTCCGGTGCGTATATCAGCTGTAAATGCTCGATCACATAGCGGGTGCGCGAGGCATACACCACGGCAGCATCATTGAGAGTCCAGCCGACCGGCATGTAGGCGAAGAAGCCAAATTGCGGATTGGCGGTAAAGTCGGTCGGGCGCAGCAGCCGATTGCTGCCCCCAGCGTGAATGCCGTTGGTGTCGGCCCACAGGTGTTGGTGGCGTGCCCCACGTTCACTCGCGAACGCGCGCAGGCTGTACGGTACGCCCGGACGCGTAAGTGGGGTGATCACACCTGAGGCCCGAAGTTGTTCTTGTAACAACGCATAGGATTGATCAGCTTTATAGAGTACCAGGTTTTGATCGGGTTGTGACCATGGATTCTCTGTCAGCGCAATCGCTACGTCAGAAAGCACCACAATTTCTGTCGCATGTTGTAGTACTTGGATGTCTGAGGATGTTAGTGCATCCGCGTACTGCCAGCGCACCGGCACCTGTCTGCCGGTCTGCGCGTCAATCAGCACATACCGGCGCGCCCGTTCATGCGCCAACACTATATCGTCGCTGAGAAAGCGATACGCCGTCCAGGGC
>DASTWM010000544.1:0-3360 GCA_035765855.1 Roseiflexaceae bacterium | reverse complement strand
CGGCGCTACTGCGGCTGCTGCATGATCGTGAATTACATGCCGAACTGCGCGAACGCGGCCTGCAACGGGCACGCCATTTCTCGTGGCAGGAAACAGCCGCGCGCACGCTGGCCGTGTATGAAGATGTAGCGGCTGGCCGTGCGGCGGTGCCTGCGTCGTGAGCATGTTCAGTTGACAGGCTTGTAGCGTAAGGTATAATACAAAAGCGATACATTTTCTCCGCGCATGGCTTACCACAATGAAATGAAAGCAGTGGAGCTTTCAGCGGGTTGGCAGAGCAGCGTGGAAAGGAGCACAAAGATGTTCGGTCTTGGCCCAGTAGAGCTTATCATCATTCTTCTGATTCTGGTTGTGTTGTTTGGTGCCAGCCGCTTGCGTGGCCTCGGCGGCGCGCTTGGCGGCAGTATTCGTGAGTTCAAGCAGGCCGTGCGCGAGGAGGATTCGACCGTGCCGCCCGCAACGACGGCAGCGCCAACCCTGCCGACGACGAACAACACTGTTCCGCCGGTCGAGCGGATCGATCAGCCGGAGCGGCGCGTGTAGCATACGCGCGCCGGTGTGTTTATCGGCAGCCGTTGCTGGAACGTAGCAGGACATGCAAGAGGCGGTGGAGTGCGGCCCCTGTGCGGCGGTGCTCCACCGCTGTTCTGCTTTCAGGCTTGTTTGGGTGAGCACGGGCTCTCATGGTGATGAAGTATTATGCAAAAACGTGTTTTCTTTGGCATTATTTTAGGATTACTGGCGCTGAATCTGGCAGTTGGTATGTATGTTTTTGCCGCACGCTGGTCGCTGGCCGCGAACGCTCCGCACGGCGCGGTGGTGCAGCAGCCGACGCCAAAACCTGTGGTTGGCCGCGACGTACCGCCGCCCAACCCACTCCGCGATGGCGGCCCGGCGCAACCGATTTTAGAACTGCTGCCGGTCGGCATGCTGCTATTGATCGTTGTGGCAGTGGTGTGGTACCGTTCGCGTAAACAGCTTGCTCCATCGACGGATATTGAGCATCCATCTTCGTAAAGAGTTTTATCATTATTATGGCTGGTGAATTTTACGATCACGCGACAATCTTTGTAAAAGCTGGTGACGGCGGTGACGGTTCCGCGTCTTTCCGGCGTGAGAAGTACGTGCCGCGCGGTGGCCCGGACGGTGGCGATGGCGGTCGTGGCGGCAGCGTCTACATCGCCGTTGATGAGCAGTTGAATACCCTGCTGTCGTTTAAGCACCGGCGGCGCTTTATTGCCGAGCGCGGTGGCAATGGCGGCGGTTCGCGCAGCCGCGGGCGCAATGGCGAGGATGTGACGATCTACGTGCCGGCTGGCACGGTGGTGCGGGCCGAGATCGAGGGCGAGTTGTACGAGGTTGATCTCGACGCGCCGGGCATGCAATTGCTGGCGGCGCGCGGCGGCAAAGGCGGCCTCGGCAACGTGCATTTTGTGACATCTACCCGTCAGGTGCCGCGCATCGCTGAACTTGGCGAGCCGGGGCAGCAACTGGAAATCGAGCTTGAACTGAAGCTGCTGGCCGATGTTGGCCTGGTCGGCTTTCCAAACGCGGGAAAGTCCACGCTGCTTTCGGTGGTGAGCGCGGCGCGGCCCAAGATCGCCGACTACCCGTTTACGACGCTTCAGCCAAATCTTGGCGTCGTTGGTGTGGGCGATTTCTCGTTTGTCATGGCCGATATTCCGGGCCTGATCGAGGGCGCGCACCTCGGCGTCGGGCTGGGTTTCGATTTTCTGCGCCATGTCGAACGCACGCGGCTGCTGATTCATGTGGTGGATGCGGCTGGTACCGATGGCCGCGATCCGGTCGACGACTACCACCAGATTGTGGAAGAATTGCGGCAATATCAGCCCGAGCTTGCCGAACGCCCGCGCATTGTGGCGCTGAACAAGGCCGACCTGCCGGAAGCTCAGGCGAACATGGCGCGGCTGCGCGACGCGATTGATATGCCGGACGATCAGGTTTTTGCTATTTCGGCGGCGACGCGGCAGGGCGTTGACGAACTGGTTGAGTACGTAGCCGCCCGGCTGGCCGACATGCCTGCGCCATCGCGTGAGCGGCGTGAGGAAACAATCCCATGGCCGCTGCCCGACGAAGACCCGAACGTGTTCACGATCGAGCGCGAGGGCGACGCTTGGCGCGTGCGTGGTAAGAAGATCGAGCGACTGATCTCGATGACAAACTTTGCGCAGCCTGAATCGCTCTACCGCATTCAGCGGGTACTGTATGCCAGCGGCATCAGCGATGCGCTTGAGAAAGCAGGCGTCGAAGAAGGCGATATCGTGTGCATCGAGAAGGCCGAGCTTACGTGGTCGCACGAGTACGAACTTTGATATAGCAGACTCAACGGATTTATGCATTGATCTTGACGAAGGACGAATGGCGGATGACGAATAGGATTCGATCTTTCGTCCTTCGTCTCATTTTATGACACACCCTTTTCTTCTCAATCCAATCAGCCTGCTTGAACAGGCCGTCCGCATTCCAAGCGTTTCCGGCCAGGAACAGGCGGTCACGCAGTTTCTTGTGGATGCCATGGCGCAGCTTGGTTTCCACAGCTATGTAGACGCGGCCGGCAACGCGGTCGGCGAGGCGGGCGAAGGGCCGACGGTGGCGCTGCTCGGCCACATCGACACCGTGCCGGGCGAGGTGCCGGTGCGCGTCGAAGATGGCAAGCTGTACGGACGCGGCACAGTGGACGCCAAAGGCCCGTTCGTGGCGTTTATTCTGGCGGCGGCGCGGCTGATCAAGAGCGGCGAACTGCGTCAACGGCTGGTTTTGATTGGCGCGGTTGAAGAAGAGGCCGCCTCGTCAAAGGGCGCGCATTATGTGGTGGATCGCTACGCGCCTGCGGCCTGCATCATTGGCGAGCCGAGCGGCTGGGATCGGCTGACGCTGGGCTACAAAGGACGCTTGCTGATCGAAGGGCGCTGGGAGCAGCCCATGGCCCACAGCGCGGGCAAAGACATCGCCGTGGCCGAGCGGGCCGTCGCTTTCTGGAACGCTGTGCATGCGCGCTGTGACGCTGCGAACGGAGGGAAAACGCGCCTGTTCGACCAGATCATTCCCTCGTTGCGCGCGATTCATTCCGGCAGCGATGGCATGCGCGACTGGGCCGAACTGACGATCGGGCTGCGGCTGCCGCTCGGTGTTGATCCGCATGCGCTCGAACAGGAACTTACGGCGCTCGCTGAAGGCGCGGACAATCACGCAAAATTGTCGCTACGGTTTCGCGGCGGCTGCGCGGCGTACCAGGGCGAAAAGAACACGCTGCTGGTGCGGGCGTTCCTCAAGGGTGTGCGCGGCGTCGGTGGCACGCCCGGCTTTCTCCTCAAAACCGGCACGTCCGACATGAACGTG
>DASTWM010000543.1:0-20257 GCA_035765855.1 Roseiflexaceae bacterium | reverse complement strand
CGGCGTCTATCTGGATGCGACCCGGCAGCGCGTGCTGACCACAGGACTCGCGCGCCGCCTGCAAGCCACCGGCGACGATCTCGAAAGCTATGAGCGGCGGGTGAACTCACCGCACGAGCGGGATGAATTGCGGAAGCTTGCCGAACAGGTTTTAAACCACGAGACATTCTTTTTCCGCAACAAACCGCACATGCGGGCGTTACAGGAAGTCGTACTTCCCGAAGTGCGCCGTCGCAAAGCGCCCAATGAATCGATTCGTATCTGGAGCGCTGGCTGTGCCACGGGCGAAGAAGCATATTCCCTCGCGATAACCCTGCTGGAAACGCTCGGCCCGCAGGCGAGCCGCACCTGCTCGATCTGGGCGACTGATATGAGCCAGGTCGCTGTGGCCCGCGCCCGCACAGGCTATTATCAGGGGCGGGCGCTGGGCAACCTGACCCAGACCATGCTGACGCGCTACTTCGCGCCGCATGGGCGCGGTTACGTTGTGAATGATACGCTGCGATCCATGGTGCAGTTCGATACGCTTAATTTGCTCGATCCATTTCCGACGATGGCGCAAGGCATAGACATCATCTTCTGCCAGAATGTGATGATCTATTTCCAGCTTGATACGTGCCGCGCCATACTCGAACGCTTCTACACATGCCTGCCAGGCGGAGGGTTGCTCTTCCTTGGCTTTTCTGAAACACTCTGGAATGTATTCGACAAGTTTCGGTCGCGCGAGGTGCTCGGCGCTTACATGTACGTGAAAGAGACGCCACCAAAGCCGGTTATCGCGCCAGTAGAACGCCCCAGGCGCTCATTACGCGCGCCTGTAGTTGTTCCGCAACGCGATACCAGCCGCCAAGGCGCGAGAAGCACGGCGTCAGGAGCGAGCACCGCCCGAAATACTGATCAGGATTTGTTCAGCCAGGGACATGCGCTCTTTCAACAGGGCAACCTTGACCAGTCGATGGATACATTACGCCGCATTTCGCCACGCTCACCGATGGCAGCACGCGCGTTGAGCCTTGTGGCTCGCATCCATGCCGACCGGGGAGATCTGGATCTCGCAGCAGCAGAAGCCCAGCGGGCGATTGAAATCGACAAAATGACTGATGACGCATACACGTTGCTGGGGATCATCGCGTCGCGCCAGCAAGAATGGCAGCAGGCAGTTCATCAGTTTGAAAAAGCACGATATTTACAACCTGCCGCACCGCTGATTTCATTTTACCTTGCCGAAGCGCATGCGCAGCTAGGGCAGGAAAGCATAGCAGCGCGCGAATATCGCGCAACGTTATGGAAGCTGCGTGACTACGAGGCCACGCAAGAACTGGACGGCGTTGCAGTAGATTGGCTACGTCGCACATGCGAACAACAACTTGCTCAACACACACGAACATTGTAGCTATCGAACGGAATGATGCATAAATCTCATACAACACAATCGCGGTGCGCCTGTACTTTGGTAGGGCATGTGTTCCATCGGCAGCGCCCGAAGCCGCGACCAAAAACCGAACTACCATCCGATGAAGCGCAACGGCAAGCTGAGATCGAGCAAGATCTCCGGTTAGCGCGCGATATTCAGCAGGGCTTGCTCCTCGAAGCTGTGCCGCGCCTGGCCGGGTGGGAGATCAGTGCCGTGTCATTGCCTGCGCGCGATCTTGGCGGCGACTTATATGACTTTCTGCCACTTCCACAGCGCCAACACGGCCTCATGATCGGGGACGTATCTGGCAAGGGCTTGCCAGCTGCGCTTCGCATGGCGGTTGCGCGCACGGTATTCCGGCATGAAGCGCGTCAGGGAACTCCTCCGGGCGTGGCATTAGCGGGAACGAATCGCGGTGTACTCTCGGAAGTGCCGCAGGGCATGGTCACCATGCTCTACGCGATTCTTGATCCACAGAGCGGCTGGATGCAAATCGCCAATGCGGGACACAATTACCCGCTTTTAGTGAATGGCAGTGTGCAAGAGATTGAGCTTTCCGGCTTGCCATTGGGGGTGGATTTCGACAGCACATACGAAGAATGCGGCACGCGCCTTGGACACGGCGACACGATTGTCTTTTATACCGACGGCGTAGTTGAAGCGACCAACGCGAACGAAGAAATGTATGGGTACGAGCAGCTTGCCGAACTCCTGCGTCGGCACGGCAAGCGGAAGCCACGGGCGCTGGTTGCGACCCTCCTTCAAGAACTTCGCGCATGGAGCCAAACGAACCAGAGTGATGATATTACCGTCGTTGTGGTGCGGCGTCGCCTCGCGAGCATTGGCGCGGAGCTACGCAGTGTCGCCGATGATATTCTTGGGGAAGAGCGCACGGCTGAGCTTTGGAACACGCTCGACATACCGGGCGATGATGCTTCTGTGACGTATTGGAGCGACATGCTGGTCAACCTGCTGCGGACTGTGCAGAGCCAGTACGGGCGTGGCCTGGCTCGCGAACTTCAAAGCCAGATGCGTCTCGCACTGGAAGAATATCGCGAAGTGCCCGGTGCCACGTAGATGGTAGTATTCCAACATGTGACAAATGTACTGCTCGGCATAGCCACATAAATCCTGTATAATCATAGTAGACGAGACTCAAACTAGGCTTCTCTGCCGTAGAAGTGTGGCCGTAAAGGTGGACGACGAATGAACGTAAATGAACCGCTGAACTTCATGCCCCTTGACCTTGACACCTTCTCTGGAAGCGAGCGTTTCATGGCTGGCACGCGCCTCGGTGCCGCGTTCAGTCAAGGCATTCGTGCGTACCTGCGTGCCCAGTACGCCGATGCCATTAACTACTTCAAGGCTGCCTTGATCGCTGCATATGTGGAAGGTGAAGAGCAGGCGCAGATCTACGATCGCGAACGCGCGATTATTTACTTGTATACCGGCAACGCGCTTGCGTTTCAGGAAGATTGGGAAGGCGCGCTCCGCGAGTATCTGGAGTCTGTGCAAATCGACCCGCAACTTGCCGAGGCACATTACAACATTGGGGTTGCCTTCGCTGCAATGGGCCGCTTAGATCGCGCCATTGCCGCATTTAAGGAGGCGCTCGAACATAATCAGGGATTGTACGAAGCTCATTTTTCCCTCGGTCGCTGCTACCAGCGGCTCGACGATGCAGGACGCGCCTACATTCACTATCAAAATGCATGTGAGGCGCGCCCGCAAGCTGCCGAGCCACGCTATTATCAGGGACTGATGCACCAGAGCCATGGCGCGCATGAGCTTGCACAGCGCTGCTTCACCGATGCCTTGCGGGTTGAGCCTACCTTTGTCACTCCTGAAATTGAGGATCAGGCGCTCATTACGCGCTCCGAGAAAGAAGTGGCGCAGTGGTATTACCGCCTCAGCGATGACCTCAAGGCGCAAGGGTACGAGGAAGAGGCTGAACGCATTTACCGCGCGTTACTCCAGTGGCGTCCGGAAGAAAGTCATGCTCGCTATCTTTTAGGGAATTTACTGGCGCGGGCGCGACGGTTCGAGCAAGCGTTAGAAGATTATAGCTTAATCCCGCCCGGGGATCCGCATTATGTCGATTCACGGATTCGTACGAGCGCTATTCATAAGCTTCAAGGGCAGCTGCGGGCGGCCTATGATGTGTTGTTTGGCTGCGCTGGATTGTACCCCCATGAAGGACACCTTTTCCTGCACATGGGCAAGATGCTGTATGACATGGGCAACACCAGAGCAGCAGTACGCGCACTTGAGCGTGCCGTTCAGTTATTGCCGCTCGACCCACAGGCTCACTATCTGCTCGGCTTTATGTATACGATTGTGAATCAGGAAGCATGGGCCATTGCGGCATGGCGTAAAGCGGTCGATCTTGCGCCTGAGGCCCACTCGCTGCGCTATGATCTTGGGTACATGTACCTGCGCCGCAATCGGTACGATTTGGCGGCGAAAGAGTTTGAGCGGGTCTTGAGCTATTGGCCGGAAGATGTTGAAACCAATTTTATGCTGGGACTGTGTTACAAAGAACTAATGGAACCGGCCCGCGCTATACCGCTTTTCGAAAAAGTGCTGCGGCGAAACCCACGCCATGCACAGGCATTGTACTATCTTGGTGCGGCATATTTACAAATTGGGAATGCATCGCTCGGCAAAGCCTACTTGCGGCGGTACGATCACCTTGTTGATCGGGATCGGAAAACCCTTGTTACCAGGCCGCGAAACATGTTACGTACCAGAAGTCTCTCAGCCGTCACATAACTACATCGCACCAGAGAGGACCATTCATGCAACGTGTGCTCGTCAACATTCCTTCCAATCCCGTCTTTGAACGTGTTGTACGTGCAAGTACAACGGAAGTAGGCCAGGCAGTTGGCCTTTCAGCGGAGCGGATCGAAGATCTTAAACTTGCTGTAAGTGAAGCAGTCAATAATGCTATTGATCATGGCAACCGTCACGAAATGAGCAAGCTCGTTGAAGTTGTGTTCGCGCTTGATCAGGAAAAACTTGAAGTTCGTATTCGCGATCAGGGTGAAGGTGTGGAGTATCTTGACTTCTCACGACGCATCGTTGACGATCATAACCTGGAGAGTGGGATGCACCGTGGTTTCGGCCTCTACTTCATCCGCGAACTCGTAGACGATTGTGAAATCAGTTCATCACAAAACGGAACCGTCATGACCCTACGTCTGTATCTATACGCGAAGGATGCCCCCAATGACTGATGAAGTAATAAGCCGTGAAGAATTCGGTGATGTAGCGGTCCTACATATTCAAACAACAAGCGTTGATGCCATCTCTGCCGCAGCTATTCAAGCTGCCTGCACAGCCATGCGCCCGATCACTGTGCTTGATTTTGCAGACGTTGCATTTATTAATTCTGCCGGCATCTCAGCGCTGCTCAAATTTGTTGTTGCTTCACGCAAAGGTGGGTATAAGCTCTTCGCCATGAATGTCAGCCCGCACCACCAGAAGATATTCAAAATGGTCGAGATGTCGCGCTTTATGCCGACAATTAAAGAAGAAGAATTAGCAACGTATCGATAAGGCGATTTCAAAATAGCAGTGCTGCAACGAGGCCGCTGGCGCAGAGATCATGCGCTAGCGGCTCTTCCTGCCTTAAAATGTACATTGCAACGTCCAGGGTATGGTAATATACGGTTGTCGATTTAGCTCTTAACCATTCAATCACTATGGTGGTTCCGCAGATGGAGGCTTATGCATGTCCTTTGCAAATGATTCTGCCAGCTCCGAACAAGGCATAGCTGGACAAAATACTGTTTTGATAGTTGAAGATGATGTTGCAACACGCCGCTTATACAAATTCCTGCTTACCAACGGTGGATATAACGTGGTGGAGGCGGAAGACGGGGTTGTTGCGCTCGAACAACTTGAGAAACATCGCTGCCAGTTAATCATTACTGATATGAATATGCCGCGCATGGATGGGTTGCAGCTTATCAAGAAAATCCGCGAACACTATAGCACCATTCATATTATTGTTATTACTGCCTTTGGTACACCTGATACGGAACGCCAGGCGCTGCGCTTTGGAGCAAATGATTATTTGCCGAAACCTTTTGACTTTGAAGAGTTGGAACGGCGCGTGCATACAGCGTTGGAGACACGAACAAAAGAGCGGTAAAATAGCTTTTTGGAACGTATCTTTTTCTTGTTAAAAACGGTTTATACTATAGAAGAGCAAAAACAGAGACAGGCGCTTAAATTAAGACACTATCATTTTCATAGCGTGCGCTGTTCTCAGTGTTATACAGATTACGTCAAGATAAATTATGGAAGCACTTCTTAATCAAGATTCTGTTCCTCCGGCTATGTATCACATTCTGGTCGTCGATGATGATCCCGGTGTGCGGGATTTATGCGTACGTGCCTTGCGACTGTTCGGCTATCAAGTAACTGGCGCTGAAAACGGTCGTGTTGCACTCACGCGCTTAACAGAGAATGCATTTGATTTAGTCTTGACCGATCTGCAAATGCCCGAGATGGGAGGAATTTCGCTCCTTCAGCAGTTACGCCAGCTCTACTCCGATACAGACGTTATCGTTTTTACTGCATACGGAACGTTCGAAACAGCACGCGAGGCACTTCGCCTGGGGGCAGCAGATTACCTGACCAAGCCTGTTGGGTTAGACGATCTCGAACGCACCGTTCGTCGTGCGCTGGAATGGCGGCGGGTTCGGCAAGAAAAGCAACGCCTTTCAGAAATTGTTGCGCTCTTCGAGTTAAGCAAGACGTTTACCAGCACGCTCGATATTGGCACTGCCGTGCAAGAGATCATGCAATTGCTCTGGCGGCGCTTCTCACCAGCATCGCTGTCGCTCTCGCTGCTACATCCGGAAGACAAAGAACTCGAAATATTGATACAACGTGGGACGCGACGTAACCCGCCGGCGGGCAAACGCATTCGTATCTCCCAATATACGGAAGAAACCATTGAACGCGCGCATGCGGAACTCGTTGGCGCGGAGCTAATGCTCAACCAAGGCTATCAAGCGTCGATTGTGCTCCGTACCCATGATCGGCCAGTTGGCATGCTTCAGCTTTCACGCAGTCCCGGTCAGCCAAGCTTTGGGGCCGACGATCGCACGATGCTGGCTGTGTGCGCATCGCAGATTGCGGCATCGCTTGAAAATATCCGGCTCTACCAGCAGCAGAAAGAACAAAATCTACAAACTATTGCCGCGCTGGCCGCAGCTATTGAAGCCCGTGACCCGTATACGCGCGGTCATTCAGAGCAGGTGATGCGCTATGCTGTGCGCCTGGCAGAGGTTGTTGGCCTTCCGCCCGAGCACATCGAGCATGTGCGCTATGGCGCGCTCCTCCACGATATTGGTAAAATAGGTATTCGCGATGATGTTCTTTTGAAGCCAGGCCCGCTGACCGATGAAGAACGTGAAGTGATGGCGCATCATCCTATGATCGGTGCGGATATTCTCCGCCATATCAAATCGCTGCGTGACGTTATTCCAATGATCGAGTGCCACCATGAACGCATGGATGGGAAAGGCTACCCTTTTGGCAAAAAGGGACTGGATATTACTCCTGAAGCACGTATTCTTGCGATTGCGGATTCATATGATGCAATGACGTCTAATCGCGCCTACCGTGCCGCAATGAGTATGGAGCAAGCGTTTCACATTCTCAGCAACGGGCGAGGAACACAGTGGGATAGTGATTTTGTAGATGTTTTCATCAGCCTCATTACTCAGGAAAGTAATGAATTGCTGCTTCCCCATCCGCGATCTTCGCAGCTTGCGGTCAACTCATTGTTAGCCCAGCAGGTCCATTCACTCGCAGCACTTACAAAATAGCAGCTTTACCATACACAAAAGGAGCGCGCCTGCGCTCCTTTTGTGTATCATGCAGCCGCTATGCCTCAGCCATCGAGACCGTCGCCGTTCATATTGACGATCACGCGATCACTGCGCTCATCGTCCTCGTCGGGATCCTCGCATGACAGACCTGCCACGCGGTTTCCGGATCCAACGTTAATAACCGTCACGCCCTGCGTAGAGCGCCCGAGCGTTGAAATTTCATCCGCCCGCGTCCGCATCACCACTCCGTCAGCAGTAATGAGAGTCAGGAGCGATGTGTCTCTGATAACCCGTGCGACCACGACTTCATCTTTCGAGCGCAACTTAATCGTAATAACACCGCCACCGCCACGCCCCTTGGTCGGATACTCGTCCAACTCAGTGCGCTTGCCGAAGCCATTCGCTGTAACAACGAGCAATGTAGAATCAGGCTGCACCAGATCCATGCTAACGACTACATCACCATCAGCCAGATTGACGCCGATGACACCACTCGCCGGGCGCTGCTGCGGGCGAACTTGCGACTGCTGGAAACGAATGGTTTGACCGCGTCGCGTCGTCATCAGAATATCTTCATTGCCCTGCGACATCGCCACCCAACCAAGCAGATCGCCTTCTTCAAGCCCGATCGCGATCAAGCCATTGGAGCGTACCTGGCTATACTCCTTGATAATCGTCCGCTTGATTTTGCCTCGAACCGTCGCCATGACGAGATATTCAGCCTCATCGAAGTCTGGCACCGCCAACACCGACGTAACCTGCTCGCCTGGCTCCAGCGCGATCATGTTGACCAGCGGCAGCCCCTTCGCGGTGCGACCGGCGTCCGGAACCTCATGCGCTTTAAGCTGGTAAACTTTGCCACGGTCGGTAAAGAACAGCAGGTCATCCATGGTGCGGCAGGTCAAAATATGGCGCACAATATCCTGCTCGCGCGTGACCATGCCCTTGATGCCACGACCGCCACGCCGCTGTGTGCGATAGGTGTCAGCCTGCAGGCGCTTAATGTAGCCGCGCTCGGTGAGCGTGACCAGCACCTTGATGTCTGGAATGAGATCCTCATCGCTCACATCGCCTGACGCATCGGGAATAATGCGGGTGCGGCGCGCATCGCCATACTTTTCCTTGAGATAGGCAAGGTCTTCCTTGATAAGCAGAGATACGCGGCGCGGATTCGCAAGAATGTCTTCAAGCTCTGCGATCAGTTTGATCACTTCGCGATACTCATCTTCGATTTTCTTGCGCTCCAGCGCGGCGAGGCGGCCGAGCTGCATTTCCAGAATAGCATTGGACTGGCGTTCGCTCAGCTTGAAGTTGCTTATCAAGTTGTTGCGCGCCGAGTCACGCGTGCGCGAGTTGCGAATGGTGGTGATAATCGCGTCGAGGTTATCGAGCGCAATCTTCAGGCCTTCCAGGATATGGGCACGCTCGCGGGCGCGCCCCAGATCATACTCGGTGCGCCGCCGAATCACGATCGTGCGGTGATCAATGTATTCCTGCAACATGCGCTTGATTGGCAGCACGCGCGGTTGCAAGCCCTCCTCAACCAGCGCCAGCATGTTGACGCCAAACGTGGTCTGCATCTGCGTGTGCTTGTACAGCGCGTTCAGCACCTTCTTCGGCTGTGCATCCTGCTTAAGGATAATCACGAAGCGCATGCCGCTGCGATCAGACTCGTCGCGCACGTCGCGGATGCCCTCGATCTTGCGATCTTTCGCCAATTCGGCGATCCGCTCGCCCAGCCGCGCTTTATTTACCTGATAGGGCAGTTCGGTGACGACGATGTGGTACGAGGCGCGCGCTGCCTCCTCAATGTGCGCTTTGGCGCGCAGCGTGATGTGGCCGCGCCCGGTACCAAAGGCGTTCATGATGCCTTCCGTGCCGAGAATCAAGCCACCGGTCGGGAAGTCAGGGCCGGGCATGACCTTAACAAGGTCATCCACGGTCACGTCCGGGTTGTCGATCAGGAGTTGAATCGCGTCGCACAGCTCTGTCAAATTGTGCGGCGGAATATTGGTCGCCATGCCGACGGCAATACCGGCCGCGCCATTGAGCAAAAGGTTTGGCAAACGTGCAGGCAGCACCACCGGCTCAAGATGCTTGCCGTCAAAGTTTGGCCTGAAGCCAACAGTTTCTTTATCAATATCGAGCAGCAACTCTTCGGCAATTTCGGTCAGGCGCGCCTCGGTGTAGCGATAGGCTGCCGCCGGGTCGCCGTCCACGCTGCCGAAGTTACCCTGGCCGTCCACCAGCGGGTAGCGCATGTTCCAGGGCTGTGCCAGGCGCACAAGCGCATCGTATACCGCTGCATCGCCATGGGGGTGATATTTCTTGAGTACCTCGCCAACGATACCAGCGCATTTTGAATAGCTTTGGTTGTGGCGCAAACCCTCACGCATCATGGCGTAGAGAATGCGGCGCTGCACTGGCTTCAGGCCATCACGCACGTCAGGCAAGGCGCGCGACACGATGACACTCATTGCATAGTCGAGGTAAGCCGTCCGCATTTCTTCGGTGATATTAAGCGGACGAACAATGCCTATTTCCATTCTGCCTCCAAACGCGACGATCGGCGGCGGGTGCGCCACCGATTGGTCGTGTACATACTCATCCCAGTAGTGGTATTTGGCTTATTATAGCACTAAAACGGGTATTTGTCCATGGTTTTTAGAACATATTTTCTATGAAATTCCGCGCACCGCCACCGGCCCAAAGCGGAGATAATCGCATGAGGTAAGTTGATAATAAACGCCATCGACAACGCCTTGCGTGGCCGCGCTCCAGTCGCCTGGCCGGTGGAGATGGCCGTAGACGCAGGCCCGCGCGCCGCTGGCCGCGATGCGGTTGGCGAACTCGGTGGGCTTGCCACGCTCGAGGAAGGGCGGGAAGTGGATCATGACCACGATCGGCCTGGAGCCAGCCGCGAGTCTGGTGGCTGAATCAAGCGCGCGGTCAAGGAGTTGCAGTTCGCGTTCGTAGATTTTCTGGTCGGTTTTTGGCTTGAAGCCCATCGTGCCGGGCGCGATCCAGCCGCGTGTACCGCAGACCACCGCCTCGCCAACGTCAACGGCGCTGGCATGCAGCATTGTCAACGAGGGCGGCGCATACTTGCGGACAGTGTTCAGGCTCGTGCGCGGCCACCAGTAATCATGGTTGCCGCGCGTCAGCACCTTACGCCCCGGCAGCGCGTCGATCCAGGCGAGATCTGGCAGCGCATCCTCCAGCTTCATCGCCCATGAGATGTCGCCGGCAACGAGAACGACATCGTCGTCATGCACGCGCTCGCGCCACGCCGCCTCGATGCGCTGCGGATGCTCGCGCCACTGATCGCCAAAAATATCCATTGGCTTGGCAGTAACGCTGGAAAGATGAAGGTCAGAGATTGTCCAGAGCATGCGATTTGTGACTCATGATTTACGACTTGCCTGTTGTTCACTGGCAACTGACGACGGGCGACTGCAAACTACACGGTTAGATTAGCATGAGTTCGCGTTGGAACGACGACAAAAACTCGCAGCCATGCTCGGTCACCAGCACGTCTTCCTCAATACCAACGTAGCCCGCGGAGGTCATGACGCCAAGTTCGAGCGTGTAGACGTTGCCCGGCTCGACAATGCCGTCCGGCGTCGCGCCGTAGCGCTCCCAGCGCGGCCCAAGCAGCGTGCCGCCATCGTGGCATGCGCGCCCAAGCCCGTGCCCCAGCGCATGCTGATATTCATCATAGCCAGCGTCTACCACGACTTCGCGGGCAATCGCGTCAATCTCGTGGCCCTTCACGCCCGGCTTGAGCGCTGCCGCCGACGCTTCAATGGCCTGAATAACCGTGGCAAACGCGCGCCGTATCTCCGGTGGCGGCGCGGTTTCGCCGGGCCGCCGCACATACCACATGCGCTGCATGTCGGAGCAGTAGCCCTCCTGCTGCACGCCAATGTCGATGTGAACAAGATGCCCCGGCTCGATCCTGATGCGCGGGTTGGGGTGCGAGTGTCCAATGTCCGACTCCGGCCCGCTGTTGACGATCGGGCAGGCCTCCCAACTCCACGCGCTCGGCAGGCCACGCGCACGAAATTGATCATGGACGAAATCGCTGATCTGCGCTTCGCTGACGCCGACACGAAGCTGCTCGCCCGTCAGCCGAACGATCTCCTCGGTCGTGGCAATAGCAACCTTGATTCGCTCGACTTCGGTTGGCGTTTTACGGGCGCGCAGTTTGCCCAGCAGCGCGGCAGCACTGGTGAAGCGCTCCGGGAAGGGCGTGCCGCGCAACAAATCGTGCAGCATCAGCCACATGCCGTGCGTCAGGCCATCAGCAGTTTTATCATCCACGCTGTAATTCAGGCCAATCGTCTGCGGATTGAGTCGCTGCAACACAGCCGTCAGATCGGCGCTGATACCCTGATCGTAAGCAATGACTTCGTGGAACACGCCAGCATTGCGGATCGGCGGCGCGTCGTAGCGCCCGACGATGGCGATGCGCGAACCGTCGCGGCCAAAGAGAAACGCGGACGGCCATGTCACATCCGCGCCGACAACGAACGCAACGCCCGGATCAGGCGTCACGCTCGTTTCACGAGCAAAGGTCAGCCAACAGTCGAGTCCCGTTTCTTCAAGCAATGCCTGCGCCTGGTCGGCCTTTTCGTGAAGTAGCATGGTTCTCCCTTTATCTTCTGTACACATTACTGCTGCGGTGGTTCGGGCGCGGGCTGCTGCTGGCCCTGGTTCCAGTAATAATATTCGCGCGTGCCAGGCGGGTAGCGCAACGCTGTCGCCGTAGCGGCCATATCAGAAACGCTGCTCCTCTTTGGCTCCACATGCAGCGCAACATACGCCACAATGCCAATCACCAGCAGCGCAAGCACGCCCAGCAGCAGCATGCGGCTGAGTGTTCCCAGCACAGCGCGCGCCTGACGCGATCGTGGAGATTGTGGACGATGACGGACCATACAAACCTTCTTGTCGATTACTAGTATACTACATTCCAACAACGTGCCGCGACGGAGCCAGGCAAGCCAGAAACACCGCACGGTGGCGCTGTTTCTGCTACACAGGCGGCAGGCACATCAGCAAGGAGCACCCATGATCATCCTCATCTTTGTTGTTGCACTGGCGGTAGGCATCCTTGGCAGCATGCTCGGGATCGGCGGTGGCGTGCTGCTGATTCCCCTTCTTACCGGCTTGTTCGGCATTCCGATCAAAAATGCGATTGGCGCGAGCATTGTCAGCGTGATTGCCACGTCGTCGGCGGCAGGCGCGGTGTACGTCGGCCATGATTTAAGCCACACCCGGCTGGCCATGATTCTGGAGATTGCAACCACGCTCGGCGCGCTGGCCGGCGGCATTACGGCCGTGTTCATCAGTCCCAATCTGCTCGAAGGCATCTTTGCGGCGGTGCTGCTGTACGTCGTGTTCAGCATGCGCCGGCTGCCACGCGAAGAAGGGCAGGCGCACGCAACCGGCATGCTCGACACGCGCTACATCGATCCGGCCAACGGGCAGGAGGTGGTGTACGGCGTTCAACGGCTGCCGTTCGGCATGGCTGCCAGCTTTCTCGCAGGCAATGTGTCGGGCCTGCTGGGCATCGGCGGTGGGATCATCAAAGTGCCGATCATGAGTCTGGTGATGCGCATGCCCATGCGCGCCGCGATTGCGACCAGCAATTTCATGATCGGCGTGACTGCTGCCACCAGCGCCGTGATCTACTATCAGCGCGGCTTTATCGATCCGCAGATCGCCATTCCAACCGCGCTGGGCGTGCTGGCGGGCGCGCAGATCGGCGCGCGGATCGGCGGGCGCGTGCGGAGCCACCGATTGAAGCAAGTCTTTCAGGGTCTTCTGCTGATTTTTGCCATTCAGATGCTTTATCAGGCTGTGCGATAAATATGACGTTCCACAAACAACAATCATCAGAACCTCGGCAGCTTTCAACGGACGCGCATGCTGCGCAGGATCAGCATGCGCCCGACGAACACGCACCAGATCCGCAGGCGCTTTCAGATGCCGTGGTGCTGCCGCTCCCCGACAAAGCCCGCGCGCCGCTTGCGCCGCCAGAAGAATCGGAAACCGCCACCGAGACAGTTGCCGTACCCGCGCCGGACGAAGCCCGTGCGCCGATCGCGCCGACCGAAGCGCCGACCGAAGCAGCCCGCCAACGACGCGCGCGGGTGCATGTCGCAGACAATCTGATGGATCTCATGTCGGTGTCTGCGGAGCCGGAGGAAGCCAGCGCCCGTAAACAGCAGCACGACTTGAACCATGTGATGCACCAGGTGCTGGTGATCGGGCTTGCGATCAGCACCGCACTCATGGTGATTGGCATTGTGCTTGATCTGTTTTTGCAGCGCGAAATACCCCAAACCGTGCCGAACGTCCGCGATGTGTTTCAGCGCGTGCTGGCGGTGCGCCCGTCTGGTTTCCTGGCTCTCGGCTTGCTGGTGCTGATCGCTACGCCGATTCTGCGGGTGATCGGCTCGATTGGCGCATTTGTATACGAACGTGAATGGCGCTACGCCGCAATTACAATCTTTGTGCTGGCAGTCATGACAATCAGCATTCTGCTGGGCCACGGCTAGCCGATTTGGGAATGGGGCAACGTTATGGACGAACAGACACGTCTTCAGGGCGAGGTACGCGCGCTGTATGCCATCACATCCGCAATCAGCGGCAGCTTGAATCAGCAAGAGGTGCTTTCGACCATGCTGGCGAACACATGCCGTGAATTGCATTACAAAGCCGCGACGGTGCGGCTGCTGGACGAGGAGCGCCAAACCTTGAGCCTGAAGGCTTCATACGGGCTGAGCGAAGCATACCTCGCGAAAGGCGAAGTGGAGGTCAGCCACAGCGGCATCGATCAGGCGGCGCTGAACGGCGAGCGCGTTGCTGTCGCCGACGTGCAGCAGGACGCGGGCTTTCAGTACGGCAGGGCCGCCGCGCAAGAAGGGCTTGCCAGCGCGCTGGTGGTGCCGCTGACGCTGCAGGATGGCATTATCGGCGTGCTGCGGGTGTACACCGCCGAGCCGCATGCCTTTACGCAGCAAGAGCAGGATTTTCTCGGCGCGGTCGCGAATCTTGGCGCGCAGGCGATTCAGCGCTCGCGGTTGTACAATGCGTTCGGCACCATGGCGCACGATCTCACCTCGACGCTTGAGTTGAAGGAGGTGCTTGCGACGCTGCTGCTGGAGTCGGTCGAGCACCTCAACGTCAAGGCTGGCTCGATTCGCCTGCTCGGCCCGAACCGTGAAACGCTGCACCTGGCGGCGGCCTATGGATTGAGCAATGCGTATCTTGAGAAGGGCGCGGTGAAGGTGGCGCAAAGCCCGATCGACCAGCAGGTGCTGAACGTGGCGCAGCCGGTCGCGATTGCCGATTTGCAACAGGAAGCCAGCTTCCAATACCCGGAGGCGGCGCAGCGCGAGGGCATTCGCTCGGTGCTGGTCGTGCCACTGCGGGTGCGCGGCACGACAATCGGCGTGATGCGTATGTACTCGCGGCAGGCGCGGCGCTTCAGCGCCGAGGCCATCACGTTTGCTACCACGGTGGCCGATCTTGGCGCGGTTGCCATTGAGAACGCCAAACTGCATGAGGCACTGAAAGCGCGCCTGGAAGCGCTAAAAGAAGATACCGACGGCTGGTATCGCTTTTTAACATTAAGTTAATCGAGCGGCAGCAAGGTCGTGGACGGCTGCCGCGCTCCGTTGCCGCGCCGCCACAGCAAGAGCAGCAGCACCACAATCAGCGCCACCCCTGATACGACAGCGCCAATCGTTGCCGACCATGGCCGATAGCGAAACTCGATCCGGTGCGTACCGGGCGGCACGATAATGCCGCGAAAGAGATAATTGGTGCGATACAGCCGTGTTTCCTCGCCATCCACATAGGCATGCCAGCCATTGAAATACATTTCGCTCAACACCAGAAAGCGCGTCTCAGACGTGGCGGTGATCAGATCGATTTGATTAGCCTCATAGCGCGTAATCTTCACCTGCGCGCGCGCACCCGACGACTGCACCAGCGCCGGAAGGCCGGAAGCTTCAACGACTGAAACCTGCCGACCATCAAACGGCGGCGTGGTAACAATATTCAGGACAGAGTCAGGATCGGTCACGAGATTGACGCGGTCGGCGAAGAAGGCGCGCGGGTAAACCGCTGTGTTCTGATACACGCGCACATACTGGTTTGAGAAAACTTCCTTGAAATGATCGCCAAGCGGCGGATGATCAGTGGTCGGCACGAGCAGATACTTGACGTTCAACGAACTGAGCACCGGATTATCCGCCTGGAGCAGGCGCGGGTCGGACAAATAGCCATACGACACATCGGCCACATCCGGGCCAAACACGTAATCGGTGTAGCGGCGCGGCTGAAGCGAATTGAAGCCGTTGATCGCCTGCACGTCGTACACCATGCCCCAACTCACCGCCAACTGCTCCTGCGCGGCGCGGTTCTCCGGCGCATTGTTGGTGATCCACGTCGCCACGCGAAATGCACTCCGGTCGTGCCGCAAAAACGCGAGCGACTCAGGTTGATAGCTGTACAGTTGCGCGTCGGTGGTCGGGTTAAATAGCGCGGCGTAGCTGCCCATGTCCAGCAGCACCAGCGCCACGGCCAGCACAATCACACGCCTATGAACGCGTTCGCGGCTGCACCACAACAGCAGCGCCATGCTGGCAAGGCCCAACACAATCGGTATCCATGTATTCGGGCGCGTCAGTTGCAGGTTCTCCAGGTCGCCGGTCGTCAAGGCCAGCGCCGCCTGAACAGCAGTCAGCCGTGTCACAAGCCAGACCATGATCGGCAGCAGCCCGATGATCACCGCAGGAATTGCGATAGCGAGCCGCACATGTCTTTTTTCATGAACTTCGTTGTTTTCAGCCTGCATTTCGGTGGACGGCGCGATCTCGTTCGCCATCTCAACCAGGCGCTGCATGCCGAAGCCCGCCAGCACCGACAGCGCCCACGCCGCCAGCACAATCGCCCGCTCGACATCGCGCAGCTTGCCCAGCACCGGCGTAGCGTAGATCAGGTGGGCCAGCGGCGTATATTTGCCAGCCGCCATGAGCAGGCCCAGCAGCAGCAGCAGAGCAAACGCAGGAACCGGGAAACTGGGGAACGAAGGAACTGAGGAATGGGGGAACTCGATTCTCCTTGGCTCCTTGTCTCCTCTGGCAAGCCCCAGCAGCGCCACCAGCGCCAGCGCCAGCGGCAGCATGCCGACATAGGCCGAGTGCTCCCAGGTCTTGACCGAGGTCGCGATGTCCATAAATTGGCTGGCGTAGATGCCTGGCGCGAGCGAGCCGTACAGGTACGGGAACAGGAACAGCAGCCAATTGCTGGCTGCCATGGAGCTGCCGAACACAAAATCGAAGCTTGTTCCGGCGGCGCGCGGCGATTGCGCGGCTAGCTCGGCCCATGGCACAAGCTGAATGGCCGCCACGCCGAAGCCGAGCGCGTACATGCCCGCCAGCCGCAGCGGAAAGCGCCACAACGCCCGCCACTCTCCCGCGCGGACGCCGCGCTCAACGGCGCGCCCCAACGTGTACACCAGCAGAGCGAGCGCCGTGTACACCGGCACCTGCGGATGCCCGGCGAAGATCTGCAACGCCACAGCCAATGAAGTTAGCGCGAACCAGCGCAGCCCGCCGGCGCGGAGCGCCCGCTCGACACAGAAAAACAGCAGTGGCAGCAGCGCCGCGCCGCTCAGAATCGACAAATGCACCACGCGCGCCGTGAGAAAGCCGCAGAACATGTACGACAGCGCCGCGACAAAAGCTGGCGCACGCCACAGCTCCACGCTGCGGGCGAACAAATAGCTGCCCATGCCGGCAATGCTGAACTCCAGCAGCACGGCGTAATTGAGCGCGGCCACGCTCGATACCAGAAAAAACAGCCAGTTCGGTGGGTAGAACATGGCCGTCTGACCGTCGCCGAGCAGCGGGATGCCGCTGAACGCGTACGGGTTCCAGAGCGGCAGTTGGCCCTGCTCCAGCAGCCGAGCCGTTACAACATGGTACGGATAAAAGTAGTGCTGCACGTCATGGACGTAGAATGTAGCGCGCACCAGCGCCACCGGCGCGAATACGAGCAGCGGCAGCAGCAATAACAGTAGCAGAATCAGCGCGTCACGCCAGCGCGAGGCGGCGGGAGGTAGCAAACGGTTTTGCATGGTGAGCCTGACACATAAAATCGCGCCCGGCACATTGAGCACCCTCGCGCGGGTGCTTCGTACAGGTCGCTCATGAAGTACGGTATAAAATATTGCCACATAACGAGCGAATATTCCAGAAATCACCAGTGCTCATCAATCGGATGCTGCCACGCTGCCAGATAGATTTACCGCGCGGCTGATATGTGAACTGGATAGTGATAAACTCCACAGTGTCATCGCTTCCACCACCGCCATCAATCGTGTAAGTGACACCCCGTGTGACGACATGGTGAAATTGGGCTACGTCTCGTTCAGCATCCGTAGTCATAATCGCTTGGCAACGCTTCCCGCCCAATGCTCCAGCATTAACTGCATCGCCATCCAAGATGTACGCAAAGTACCAGTGTCCTAGCATACGACTTGGTGGAAAACCCCACGTTACGTCAACACATGTTACCAGCAGAGCAAGAAGGAGCATGAGTACAAGTCCACTAAGCAAGCGTTTGTTCACCTAAACCTCCCCTATACAGATGATGAATATGATGGGAGTTACGCAGTGCGCGTGTTTCTACGGGATGATGATCATTTAGAAAATAATTGCAGACATAATATGTAGGGGCGAGACATGCCTCGCCTTGAACGACCCAGTTAGTCGCTAGGATTCAACGAGCATGCCAAGAGTGGAGAGTCACCCAACAGACGTTCTCATGAACTCAGCGCCTGCATTCATTCGTTGGGCTGCGCAACAAAAATCCACTGAAAGCCAAACAGTGTCGGCGCGAGCAGCAGCGCGACCCGCTGGCCGAACATCAGCGCGCGCAGCGGCGCGCGGCTCCACTCTTTCGGCCAGATCAGCTCAAGCGGCACGGGCGTCGGGCGGGCGCGCGCCACCCGCAGGCCCGCCGCGTGCAGCATGGCCGTCGCCGTGGCGCGGGTGTAGAAATGGAGGTGCGTGCGGTCGAAAATACCGCGCTCCATTTGTGGGAAGCGGCCCATGAGCAGCAGTAGCCGCGCCGAAAGGTGCGCGACGTTCGGCAGCGAAATGATGAACGTGGCGTCGGGCGTGGCCGCGCGCCGCAGCCGCCGCAGCGCCGCCACAGGATCGGCGGTATGTTCCAGCACATCGGCGCACACCACCGTCTGATAGGTATGCTCCGGCAGATCGGCCTCTTCAATCCCAGCCGCGTAGACCGCGCGGTAAAAGCTGCGGGCGTGTTCGGCCCAGACCGGGTGCGGCTCGACCGCATCGGCGAGCATGCCATCGCGTTGCAGCGCCTGGCCGAGCATGCCCTGCGCCGCGCCGACATCCAGCACCGGCGCGCGCCCGATCCGGCGGACCAGGCGCACAATTTGTTGATGACTACTCTGAGGATCGCTGTGCGAGACGTAATGCAAATGGTTTCCAGCGATTACGCCAGGCGAAGAAGAACGAGGCTTTGATGCACTGATAGGCATACGGTATTCCATTCACATGACAAATTTCATCGCCGTAATACGTGGGGATCGGCACTTCCACAATGCGGTAACCACGACGCAAGAACTCCAGGATAATCTGCGTATCGAAATGCCAGCTATTCGTCATCTGATCAAAATTCACGTTGCGCAGGGCGCGCGTGGCGTAGGCCCGGTAGCCGGAGTGGAACTCGGAAAATTCCTGACCGAGCAGCCAATTTTGCGTGGTCGTCAAAATCTTGTTACCGACGAATTTATACAATGGCATGTTGCCGCGCAACGCAGCGCCCTTCTCGATCATGCGCGAACCCATCACCATCTCAGCCTGTTCAAGCTCCAAAGGCTCCAGCAGGCGCTGCATGACCTCGGGCGCGTACTGACCGTCGCCGTGGAGCAGCACTACAATGTCAAGCCCGCGCTCCATGGCGTACTCGTAGCCGCGCTTCTGATTGCCGCCGTACATGAGATTGACCGGGTTGCGGTGAACGGTCAGTTTGGCAGCCGCTTCGCCGCCCTCGTAGGTGCGCCCAACTTCAAACGTGTTGTCAGGGCTGCAATCATCAATCACAAAAATTTCTTCAACTTTGGCAACGATATCAGGAGGAATGCGTTCGAGGACAGATGTGAGAGTGGACTCAGCATTGTACGCGATAATAAAAACGCCAATGCGCTTGCTCATAAACTTTTCCCGCTCCTTCCATAGTTCCCGGATGACGCATCAGCTCCTTGTGACGCATCGTAGCGTAGACCGGCTTCATTGTCGCAACTCCCGTGCCAGAAATGATGTGTGGCAGCTACCGCCATCATTATCTTGTTGCCCATGGTATCATGGCGGTAGCAAATAATACCATGTTGTGGAGAAGTTGTTGTGACTACCTCAGAAGCATTGATTACCGCGCCGCCGGATTACCGCACCGCGCTTGAGCAGAGCGCCATGCGCGACGAAAGCGCCGCCGGGCGAATTTTCATGCGCGGGCGCGACGCGGCCAGCCTGCTGCACCGGCTTTCGACCAACGATATTGTGGGATTGAAGCCCGGCCAGGGCGCGCGCACCGTGCTGACCACATCGATTGGCCGCATCATTGACGTGCTTTATGTCTATCGGTTGGAAGATGGCGTGCTGATCACCACCAGCCTCAATCAAGGGCCGCCAGTGTATGGACTGCTGAAGAAGAACATTTTCTTCAACGATCAGGTGACGCTGGAGCCAGCCGGGCGCTCGCATGGGCAGCTTGCGCTGTACGGGCCGGAAGCCGCCGCTGTGCTGGAGCAGCTTGCGGGCGCAGGTTTGCCCGATTTGCCGCTACACCACCATGCCGAAATTGCTCTGGCAGGCGTGCCGGTGCGGGTGGCGCGCCGCGAGCCGATTGGCGGGCCGAGCTTCACGCTGTTTGTGCCTGCGGAATC
>DASTWM010000542.1:0-10493 GCA_035765855.1 Roseiflexaceae bacterium | reverse complement strand
GCGAATTGCGCGATCGTGCTGCCGAGCGCCCGCGTTTTTCCGGGGAAGTCGATATCGAACGTGTGGTGCGCGTCAGAAGGAATGCCGATCCAGTCCTCGCTGTCCCATTCCCGCTCAGCTGCCACCTGAATTGGCTGGCCGTTCATGAGCGCGTTTGCGCCGGGCGCGGCCCAGTACGTATCGCCCATAATCGGCAGGTGAATCACGCCCGCGTACGGCTGCCGAGCGTGCAGCAAACCCAGCGACACGCCCCACAGCGCTAGCCCGGCCACAAATGCGCTGGTGCCATCCACCGGGTCGATTGCCCACACAAACGGGCGCTGCAAGCCCTGGCGCGTGTGTTCCTCGCCAATGATACCGTGCTCCGGGTAGGTTGCGCCGATCCGCTCGGTGAGGAACTGCTCGATCTCCTCATCCGCCTGCGTGACCACGCTCTGATCTGCCTTGCGGCGCACTTCCAGGCTGTGGAAGTGCTTCATGGCAATGTTTCCGGCCTGCGCTGCCCAACTGCGAACCTCATCCAAATTCACTTCACTCATGACAATCCTTTATTATCTGGCTGGCATGCTCTACCAGCCGTATCGAAAACGGCTACAATGGGCGAGAGTTGTATGGTCATGCAACACGAAAAGGAACGCTCGCATGGAAATTATAAACCAAGTCGCCGATGGCATCTATCAACTGCGCCTGCCGTTGCCGTTTGCGCTGAACAGCATGAACTGCTACCTGCTGCGCGACGGCGACGGCTGGACGGTCATCGACGCCGGGCTGAATTATCCGTCGAGCCGCGAAACATGGCAGCAGGCGCTCGCTGCGCTTCAGGTGCCATGGCGTGGCATCCAGCGGATTATTCTGACGCATACGCACCCGGATCATTACGGCGCGGCGGGCTGGCTGGCAGAACAAAGCGGCGCGCCGGTCTACGCATCCGCCGTCGAGCAGCGCTTCGCCGAATGGATGTGGCGCAACGGCGACGAAAACGATCCTCGCATGCTGATCATGTTCCAGCAGCATGGCGTTCCGGCGGCGTTGACCGAGCAGGTGCTTGGCGACATCGCCGCGCTGCGGGCGCAAACCGGGCCGCATCCGGCGCTTCACACGCTTGAAGGGGGACCGATTAAGATTGGCGGGCGGCGCTTCGATGCGTTTTGCACGCCCGGCCACAGCGACGGCCACATGGTATTGTACTGCGCCGACGAGCGCCTCATGATCTGCGGCGACACCGTGCTCATGAAAATCACCCCCAATATCGGCATTTGGCCGACGAGCCAGGGAAAGCCCTTGGCAGAATTCTTGCATTCCCTACAGCGGCTGACTCAATGCGATGTTGAACGCGCGCTGCCGGGGCATGGCATGCTGATTACCAACTGGCAAGAGCGGATCGCAGCATTGCAACAGCACCACGCGGCGCGGCTCGACGCGGCGCAGGCGGCGGCTGGCACAGGTGCAACAGCATGGCAGATTTGTACGTCTCTGTTTCCAGTGGCTATGTTGTCATCGCACCAGACACGCTTCGCGGTGGCGGAAACGCTGGCGCACCTGGAACAGCTTGTCGATAGCGGGCGTGCTGAGCGCATTGAAGCAGACGTTGTGCGCTATCGAGCGAAGGCATAACTATGGGTACCCTGCCACATTTGCGCGCGGTTCTTTTCGATCTTGATGATACGTTATATGACTACGGTACGTTCTGGATCGGTCGCCTGAACCGCGCTGTTGACGATGTTGTAGCGCGCGATCCACGCATTGACCGCGCGATGCTTGCCCAGGCGGCGGTGGCCGAATGGGTGCTGATGGAACACTGGCCCGACTTTTTGCGCCGCCATGGCGTTGCCGACGAGGATCTGATTGCGGCGACCCACGCGGCGTTCATGCGCGGCTGGTTCGACGATATGACGCTTCCTGAAGATGCGGCGTTGGTGTTGGAAACACTTCGTTCGCGTTACAAGATTGGCCTGATTACAAACGGCCCGTCGCACATTCAGCGTCACAAGATCGAGCGATTCGGTTTGGCCGAACGGATGGATTTGTTGGTGGTTTCTGGGGAATTTGGGGTTCATAAGCCTGACCCGGCGATTTTTCAGCATGCGATCACGGAACTCAATGTTGCGCCCGATGAAGCGCTGTTCGTCGGTGACTCGTTGGAGTACGACTTGCCTGGTGCCGCTGCGGCGGGGCTGCCATTTGTCTGGTTCAACCGGTGGAATAAGACGCTGCCGGAGGATGTTCCGGCTCCGGTCGCCATCATCGAACATCTTGAATCATTATTAGCACTCGTGATGCAGGAGAACGCATGCTGATCTGGACTTTAACGCTGCTCAGCGTGGCGGCCAATCTGGTGTTTGCCGTCCTGACTACGCTCTTTTTACGGCGGCGGCAGGTGTTGCAGCCTGCCGCCGCGCCCGCCGCGCACGCGCCGCTGATCTCGATCATTGTTCCAGCCCGGAACGAGGCGGCGAACATCGAATGCTGCGTACGCTCGATTTTGGCCCAGGATTACCCGTATATCGAGGTGATTGCGGTGGACGACGACTCTACGGACGCGACACCGATCATTCTGGCGGATATTCAGGATGAAGATCGGCGGCTGCGCGTGGTGACTGGCACACCCATGCGCATGGGCTGGACGGGCAAGAACAATGCGCTTGATGCCGGCGTGAAGCGGGCGCGCGGCGACTGGCTGCTGTTTGTCGATGCCGACATGACGCTGCATTCCGGCGCGCTCAGCGCGGCTTTTGCGGCGGCGCAGCGCAGCGGGGCGACCATGGTGACGTTGTGGGCGCGCCAGCAGCTTGAAAGTTTCTGGGAACGGGTGGTGCAGCCGGTGATCATTGGCTTCAATGTCGTGGCCGATCCATTCCAGCATGTCAACGATCCGTCCCATCGCTCCTCCACGGCCAACGGGCAGTTTATTCTGGTCGAGCGCGAAACGTACGAGCGGATTGGCGGCCATAGCGCCGTGCGCGACGAAGTGCTTGAAGATCAGATGCTGGCGCAGCATTTCAAGCGTGCTGGCGAACGAATCCTCATGATGGATGGCACGCACCTGTTGAGCACGCGCATGTACACATCGCTGCAAGGCATTTGGGAGGGCTGGTCGAAAAATAACTTCCTGTCGTTCAATCGCAACATGCTGATCATGCTCGCCAGTGCAGTGGGCGTGTATCTCATCGCCGTCAATCCATTCATGATGGTGTGGGCGACGCTGATCGCGCTGAAATTCAACCATCACCTGACCGACCCGCTGATCATCAATTTGTGTTCGATCGCCCTGCTCTTGTGGACGCGCTGGCGCGTGCGGAGTTTTTGTGGCACGCCGCTGCGCGATTATCTGCTGCACGGCGTCGGCGCGGCGATCTTCATCGGTATCTTTTTCAACTCGGCGTATTGTCACATCACCGGCCATGGCGTGACATGGAAAGGCCGCAGCTACAGCGATGTGGACTCGGTGGCGTAACGTATAAAGCGGGTGAGCGCAGAGCGAATGAGCCGGTGACAAAAAGGTGGTAAGCAGGGCATGTTTTACGCTTTACGTTTTACGCTCCTGCGTTCATTTGCTCACCTCAACCTCGCCAAGCGCCAGCCGCGTGTCGCCGAGCACGGGCGCTGTGCTGCGCGTCACTGGCAGGCGCGTACTGAGATCTGTTGGGTCGGCGTCGGCATTGCGGACGCCGAGGAGCAGCGTGTAGCGTCCGGGCGGCAGGTCCGCAGGAATGGCAAGCGCACGTTCGTCATGAACCGGGTCGCCCACGCGCCATGTGGTCGTCAGTCCGGCGGGCGGGTAGCCGTTGAGCGGCGGCAGGTCGGTGCCAGCCAGCGGTGGCTGCGAACAATCGCGGCACAGGTGCAAAAACATGCTGTCATTGTGCGTCGGCCTAGCGACGGCCTGCCAGTACAGCGTGATCGGCAGCGAGCCGCCGGGCCGCACTGCGCCGCCAAGCGGTGTAATGCTGTAGCCGCGCAGCTTAATCTCACCGCCAAACGTCGCTTCGAGCGGCACGGCAGGCTGCGGAATCGCCTCCGCGCCGGTTTCACCGAAGAACGATGGATAGCTCTGGCACATCACCTGCACGCCGACAAAACGCGCGCCGCCACATGGCCAAGTCTTTTGTGGGATTTGGAAACGCAGACCGACCCAGCCATACTGATCATCTTCTGTGGCTGGTATTCCTTCAGCTTGCAAATCGGCGATAGTCTTTGGCCGGTCAATTGTGGCGGCATGCTCCGGCGCAATCAGCAACAGCGCGCGTTTTTTACCAGCGGCTGCTGCGTTGAATGGCTGTTCATAGCGACGGCGATAACATTCACGAATCGCCGAAGGATTGCCCTGATTATTCGCAACACAATCGCCTTGACCGTAATCACTGAACGTCACCGGCTGCGGCAACGGGTCGGGCGTGACGCGCGGCGCGTAATACTCCCACATGGGCGCGGCGTAGTACGGGTGCAGAATCAGCAGATCGTCGGGGTGCAGCTCGCCAGCAAGATAGTTGATTGCCTGCCGCCACTCCTCCTTGACCGGCGCGCCCGAGAACAGCCCATGCTTCGGCTGGAGCAGCACGGCAACATTTATCAGGAACAAAGAACAAAGGATAAAGAACAAACTAAGGTTCTGAGCAATTCGTTTGTGTTCTTTGTTCTCCATTCTTTGCTCTCTGAACGGCCATGTCAAGACCATAATCCACGCCGGAAACGCCACCGTCGCGTAGCGCGATTCGTAAATTGGCGCGAAAGCCAGCGCCCCGGCGAACAACGCCAGCGGTACGGCGAAAGCGCACAGCACCACTATCGCCGCCGTGTCACCATGCCACGCGCCGCGCACGAGCAGCGCCATGCCCCACAACGTCAGCACCATAAACGGCGCGAGCCAGACCAGCAGCGGCAATCCTAAAAAGCCGCCGATGTCGCCGCGATCCAGGCTAAAATGAACGAATGTCAGCCAGAGGCCCAGCGGCGGCCCAGCAGCGACATGGCCGCTTTCCTGCCAGCCGTTCGTCACCACCGCGCTTGCCAGTCCGTACACGCCCGCCGCCGCGAATACCAGCGCCAGCGCGCCCGCCGCAAGCCGCCAGCGCCAGTGTTGCAACGCCAGCGTGCATGCCAGCGCAAGCCCGGCCAGCGGCAGCAGCAGCAGCCGGTGGACCAGCAGCGCCACCACTGCCAGCCCGGCGACGACGAGCCATGTTCGCCATACGTTGCTTCTGAGCGCGTGCAGCACAGCCAGCAGGAGCAGCGCCGCGACGAGCATGACCATGCTGTACACCTTGGCGTCCTGGGCGTGCCAGATTGCAAATGGTGAGCATGCAAAAAGGAGCGCGGAGATGACGGACGAACGACGATGGACGAACGACAATGGACGGACGGACCCTGCTGACTGGCGACTGCTGACTGGTTCTCGGTTCTTGGTTCTGCGCTCTGCGCTCTGCAATCCGAGCAAATACATGATCACCACTGTTAGCGCGCCCGCCAGCGCCGACGGAAAGCGCAGCGCCCACTCGCTATCGCCCGCCAGCCCGATCCAGCCTTTGAGCAGCAGGTGATACAGCGGGTAGGCAGCAGTTGGCCGAACAAGATCGGCGAGCAGCGCGCCCCATCCATGCCGCGTGACTTCAGCCCATGTGCTGCCTTCGTCCAGCCACAGGCTTTGCGCGCCCAGCCGGTACAGCCGCAGCGCGAAGGCCAGCACGAACAACGCGCCGCCGACAATGATGATCGTACGGGCGCGCGAACGTGTGTGCGTTTGTTGTGTTGTTGACGTTGTCGGAAGCTGTTGTGTGCCAGTGGTTGTCATAATCATTCTGCTACAGTGCCTAGCTGGATTATAGCATACCCGCTTGGCCCTTCTGGACCTCTATAGTGACATGCTATGCGGCGTGGTATCTGCTATCATGCGGGCAGCACAACACAAAGGATTTTGCCATGCCTATTTCATACAGCGAACTTGCGCAACTGACATGCCCTGCGTGCGGCAAGGATTTTGAGGCCGATGTGTGGGCGCTGGTCGACGCTGCCGAGCGCCCTGATCTGGCGGAGGCGCTGCGCGATGGCACGCTCGACCAGGTGATCTGCCCGCATTGTGGGCATGCCGGTTCTTCCGGCGCGCCGCTGCTCTTTCACGATCCGGAGCGGCGGCGGGTATATTTTGCCGCGCCAGCCGACGTGCCGGAGCACGCCTGGCATGAACGCGCGCAAGAGTTATTGTACCTGCTGGTCGGCAGCCTGCCGGAAGCAGCGCGCCTGCCCTACCTTGGCGATGTGCAGGTCGAGCAGGAGGTGGTGGGTGTACGACGCGCATGGTTGCGCCGCAGCCGTGGCCCCGCGCCGCAGCCACGCGCCGCAGCCGCGCCGGAGCCTGCAACGTACCACGCGCCGTCTGTGGAAGCTGAACCGGATCCGGAGGTCGATGTCACGCCTGCCGAGCCGCCGAGCGAAATGGTCGACGCGGTGCAAAATCTGCTTGCCGCCGACACGCCAGCGGAGTTCGAGCAGGTCGTGCAGCGCTATCCGGTTTTGCTGACTGAAGCCGCGCATATGATGATCATGCGATTGGCCGACGAAGCGTTTGCACAGGGCCAACGCGAAATTGGCGAGGCGCTGCGTGCGGTGCGCGGCTCATTGCTGGGTATTCAGCTTGCCGCGCCCGCCGATGCAGAGGTTGCGCCCGTGGTTGTCGCCGTGGCGGAGCACCTGCATGCCCATGCTGCGCCCACGCCCAGCGCGTTATCCGACGCGGCATACCAGGCGCTGATGCAGGCCACCACCACGGATGCGCTCCAGCAGGCGGTGCGCGATTACCCGATTCTGCTGGAGCCGTGGGTCGATCGCGAGTTGGCGACCCGCGCCGAGAACATGCTCAGTGAGAACAATGAACGCGTCGCCGTGGAGATCGAGGAGCGGCGCGAAGCGCTGCTTGATCTGCGCGCCGCGCTGAGTGGCGAGGCAGCCATGCTCAAGGCGATTGAAACGCTGCTGGCTGCCGACAATGAAGATGACCTCGCGCAGGCCATCTCCGACTATCCCATACTGCTCACCGACGCGGCCCAGCGTGCGCTCACGGTGCTTGAGGCCGACGCGCGCGCCCGTGGTGATGCCGCCATGGCCGAGTACGCTGTCGAGTGTCGCACATTGTTGCAGAATGTACGCGCCCAGTTGCCGCAGTAGCCAGGCAGCCGCTTTTCCGGCAGGTAGACAGGGCTTGTATAATCAAAGCAGATCGCTCGATTCAGATAGAAGGAAGGCTCATGCCAGAGTTTTTCGAATTTCAACTCGGCCCGCGCGTTGTGTATCAGACTCATCTTGTCGATGAGCTAGGTTCAGAAGTAGCTCGGCTCGGTGGCGCCCGCGCACTGATGATTACCGATCACAGCGTTGTCCATGCCGGGATGGCACAACGCGTGCAGACAGGTCTGGCGAAGGTCGTAGAGGTTGTGGGCGTTTTCAGCGATGTGCCAACGCATTCGTCTGTTGCAACGGTGGAGCAGGGCGCGGCGCTCGCTCGCGAAACCGGCGCTGATCTGTTGATCACGGTGGGTGGCGGCTCACCGCTCAACACCGCCAAGGCCATACGCATGCTGCTGGCGGGCGGCGGCCAACTGCGCGATTATCACACTGCTGACCTTCCGAACCGCAGCCCTGTGCCGCTGGTGGCGATACCGACCACGGCGGGAACCGGCAGTGAGGTCGCGCCGTTCGCCACAATCCGCGACGAAGTGCAGCACCGCAATCTGACGTTTGCCAGCCCGTTCCTCGCGCCCGATCTGGCCGTGCTCGACCCGACCATGACGCGCACGCTGCCGAAGCATGTGACCGCTGCCACTGGCATGGACGCGCTAACGCATGCCATCGAAGCGTTTGTTTCGACGCGCGCGAACGTTATCAGCGATAGTCTGGCGCTGCAAGCGATCGACATGATCTCGAACAACCTGCGCGCGGCGGTACACACCGGCGACGACATGGAAGCGCGTGGTCAGATGCTGCTGGCGTCGTGCATGGCGGGCATGGCGTTTTCCAGCGCGCTGCTTGGCATCGTGCATGCTATGTCGCACACGATTGGCGGCCAGTTCGACGTGCATCACGGCACCGCGAACGCGATTCTCCTGCCGCATGGTATGCGCTTCAACAGCGTGGTCGTGCCGAACCGCTATTCGCGGATTGCGCGCGCGCTGGGCGTGAACGCGGGCGGGCGCGCCGAGGAGCATGTGATTGAAGATGGGATCGCGGCGGTAACGGCATTAGCGGCGGATTGCGGGCTGCCAACACGCCTGCGCGATGTTGGCGTGCCAGAGGATGCCGTTCCCGCGATTGCCGATGGTACGCTGACCGACAGCGCTATTATCACGAACCCGCGCGTGGCAACCGTTGATGAAGTAGGGCAGATCCTGCGGGCAGCATGGTAGCAACAGTGTAACAACCAAGCGCCAGCAGCTTCCGTAATGCTGCTGGCGCTTGGTTGTTACACTGTTACTTCACGAACCATGGACACCTGTGGTGGAAGACGAAGGGAAACGCGATCCGCCAGCACCTCTTCATCGTAGCATTCGCCCATGTGCATGCAGCTTAACGCCCAGAGATGTGAAAGATGGAGCCGCGTGAATGTTTTGCCGTCGCCAAGTTCCCGGTCGGCAAGAACTTGCGGGAGGAGCTTGTCGATCAACGTATCCAAATCCACTGTAGACATAGTCAATCCCCTCGTAAATAGCCATCCTGCATGGACAGGATCGCTACATACCCCCGTGTGGTTTGACGTGTGCGGCGCGCATTATACCACATTTAAACTTTTTGATCATATGTAGTATAAAGACTGCTGCGGGTGCCTGTTTCCGTATTTCAGCACTGTTGGCATGAAGACGACGCGATCAACAAAAAAGTTCCAGTGTTTCATCATCTGTGCCTCACGCGACCGGGTTGCAACTCGCGGTATAATAGCAACGTGCGAACTGAAAGTGTACATCATTCGACCGCCGCGTGGCCCGTGCGGAGCGCCGCGCGCAATGAGTTGCGCAGTCGCCTGCTTGACGGGCGGATTCTGCTGCTCCTCTTTCTGGCGCTGCTGACGGGTACGTTAGCCTACCAGGCTCCGCCTGCCGCGAGCGTGTTGGTTGGCTGGCTGGGCGATCAATTCTTTTTGCCCACCAGCGAAGGCCAGTCGAGCGCGGCGGCTGGCAGTTGGTACGGCGATGAACTCACGCCTGATGTGGTTACTGGCCGTTCGCGTTGGACGCGGCAGACGGCCAGTGTGGTGCTGCCGGGCATGGGCGCGAGCGGTGACATTGAATTGACCATGCGCATGCAGGGCTGGCCCGACGACGTGCTGGCGAAGGAGCGGCAGCCGCAGGTCACGGTGGTGGTAAACAACACGCCAGTCGGCACGTTCGCGCCGTCGTCGCGCTGGCAGCAATTCCGCCTCATCATTCCTGCCGCCGTGCAACAAGGTGGCGATCTGCACCTTGAACTCCGCGCTTCTGATACGTTTACCAGCACCCAGCGCCATGTCGATTCGCGCCCGAAGGGTGTGCGCGTCGCAAATATTATTCTGGAAGGGAATCCATCAGGCACCTTTGTCGCGCCTGAGCCGCAGCCGCTCCTCTTTCTCGCGCTCGATGGTGTGCTCTTATTCCTGGTATTGCTCTTGCTTGCCCGGCAGCCAACCGGCCCGCTCATGGCGGCGGTGCTGTTGATTTGCGGCCTGGCCATGGCGCTTGCGGTGGTGCGAGTCTGGACGGTGGTGCTCCTGCCGTGGATAACGGCGTTCTTATTCGCAGCACTGCTGCTCGTGCTGAGTCCCGTTCTGCTGCGTATGTGGGGTCTGTTTGTCGCGCGCTACACGCGCGGGCGGGCGCTCAGCGACGGCCTTGTGGTTGCAGCGCTGGCATGGCTGCTTTATGTCGCGGTGCGCTTTGCACTCATGGTGCCGCTGCCGAGCGCTGGCACGCTGCGCGGCTCGCTGCTCGACATGGGCATCCTCGGCGTGACCATGGTGAGCGCGCTCGCGCTGGTGCTGGTGTATGGCCGGGCCGGGTTGCCGCATGCCTGCCAGTCGCTCGTCGGCCTGCTGGCGTCGTGGCGCGGTGGCTTCGTCGCGCTGATCATCTTTGTGGCGCTGTGGGTCGGCTACGAGGCGTCGGTTGCGGTATCAATGCCGTGGGTTGGTCATGCCGATTACGCCGACAATGCCGTGGTGGCGCGCAACCTCGTTCATGGGCGCGGCGCGGTGGTGGATTACGTCACGCAATTTTACAAGCTGTACCCCGGCATCACGCATCCGCAAGAAACATGGCCGTTGCTTCAGCCGGTCTGGATCGCCATGTCGTTTATGCTGTTTGGCATTAACAACTGGGCGGCAAAATTCCCGAATCTGGTGTTCATTACGCTGCTGGCGCTGGCGATCTATCGCGTCGGCGCGCGGCTGTGGGACCGGCGGGTCGGCCTTGTCGCGGCCATCCTCGTGCTGACCAGCCAGTTTTTCTTTTATCTCGTGATCTACACGACGACCGATC
>DASTWM010000541.1:0-3861 GCA_035765855.1 Roseiflexaceae bacterium | reverse complement strand
GAAGCCTACAACGAAGCCATGCTTGAAGAGGTCGAGGTGTTGATTAAGACTGGCCTGCTGGAGCCGCCGTACATTGTCAATTGCGTGCTGCACACGCCGACGCAGGGCGGGCTGCGTGGCACGCCGCGTAACCTCATGGGCATGCTGGAGCGCATGCCCGCCAACACGCTGGTGAACGTCAGTTCGATGGGCCGTACGCAACTGCCGATCACAACCATGGCGCTGGCGATGGGGCTGAATGTGCGGGTCGGCATGGAAGACAACGTGTACTATCGGCGAGGCGAGATGGTCGAGAACAACGCCCGGCTGGTGGCGCGCACCGTGCGAATCGCCCGCGAGTTGGAGCGCGAGCCAGCCACGCCGGATGAGACGCGCGCCGTGCTCGGCGTGCGTGGCCGCGCGCGGGGGCAGGTGCCAGAGCCGGTCGCCGCATTCGCAGCAGCGAAGGAGTGATCATGGCGCAGGATTTATTTAACATCGCGGGCCAGGTGGCGATTGTCACCGGCAGCGGGCGCGGGCTGGGCGCGGCGCTCGCTGGTGGTTTTGCAGCGTCCGGCGCGAAGGTGGTCGTTGCCGACGTGGACGCGACGACCGCGCAGCGCACCGCCGATCAACTCAGCGCGCATGGCGGCACGGCGGTCGCCACGCGCTGCGACATTACGGAGCCACATCATGTACAGGCGCTGATCGACCTGGCGGTGCAGACCTACGGCAGGCTTGACGTGCTGGTCAACAACGCCGGAATCAACATCCCCAGGCCCGCCGAAGAACTCACGCTCGACGAGTGGAACCGCATCATCGGCACGAATCTGACCGGCACGTTCCTGTGCTGTCAGGCGGGCGGCGCGGTGATGCTGCGGCAGGGCGCGGGCTGCATTATCAACATCTGCTCGGTGCACGGCCATGTCGGCAGTTACATTCACAAGGCGGCGGCCTACAACGCCAGCAAGGCCGGCATCATCAACCTGACGCGCTCGCTGGCGCTGGAATGGGGCGAGCGCGGCGTGCGCGTGAACGGCATTTCGCCCGGATCGCTGCGCACCGACCTCATGACCAAGCGCCTTGAAAATCCTGATTACGTCCGCAGGATTCAGGAACGGGCAGCGATCAAGCGCATCGGCGAGCCAGATGATATTGTAGGCACCGCACTTTTTCTGGCTTCTCCGGCGGCGCAATGGCTCACCGGGCAGATCATCGCGGTCGATGGCGGCTGGCTGGCGGCGTGACGGCGAGGATTCAGGCAAGAGCAACAAGCCGATAACGACATGCTAGACTGGCAAAGTTGCTGCGACAGAACATGTTGTGCTGGAACGCGGTGCTAGGCTTCTCATGCAAGTAATCTAAGCCTGCACAGTTTATCAATCATCGTCATAAAGCTGCTCGTAAAGCCAAATTAAGCCTGCATCTTCTTGCATTTTTAAGAGGTCGCGTATTGAAGAATATTGGTCAGTAGGGGCAACATTAAACATGTAACTCTTTGATGTCGCACGTTCCCAGATTATGCCTCGTTGGTGCATTTCGTCCAATATATGCTGCCACATGTCCTCGGAGGTTTCGTCGCGAACAAGCACTCGTAGTGTTCGGTTGCCGCTCCGACGGACAATCTTGCGAATAACCGGCAGGTTATCGGATAGCTCGTCACACAGCACCTCATCCTCGATGCTCAGGTGTTCGGCAAACACCGGGATGTTCTGGAGTTGGTAGTGATTGTTGCCAAGTGCATACGCCCATAGAGATTCTGAAAGACCAGCGTCTTCCTCGCCCTCAGGAATGATATAAAGAATTTTTACCAATGGCTGATGATTACTACCGTTCATATGTCTCCTATAACTGAATGCGGCTGCTCATCAACTGGTATGTTCCTTGATAATTAGGATCTCTTCACCATGCCGTCTGTGCGTCTGCACCAGTTCTCTTAGCATGATCTCATTTTTGCCAGCAGAAAAGCTGCTATAGTAATATATCGTTCCGGTTCTGAATAAGCTCCTTTCACATGAATGGAAGAGCGCATGAGCGAACCGCCTGTTTCTCGATCGAATCTGTGGCGATACCGCCTTCACCGCCTCCGCGCGCAGGCCCGCCGTGCTGCGCCGTTTGTTTCAGGGGTGTTCGCCGCGCTGGTGGCGCTGCTGCTGTATAACCTCGTTGTGCCTGCTCCGCACCCGTTGACCGTCCGCGACGTAAATACCGCCGTCGCACAGACACTTGCCTCTGCCACGCCGCTGCCCGCCTTTTCTGAGCGAGTATATCAGATCATTCAGCCCTCGATGGTGCTTGTCCAAACGCAAGACCGCGCTGCGAACGGCCAGAACGAGCATGGCCTCGGCAGCGGCGTTGTGATCAACGATCAAGGCGATATTCTGACGAGCCTGCATGTGGTCGCGCATGCTTCCGATATTCAGCTCACGTTTGCGGATGGCACGCAGTCCGGCGCGCAGATCGTCACGACCCAGCCAGAGAACGACATTGCCGTGATCCGCGCGACCAAACCACCCGCGCAGCTTGTGCCCGCCACGCTTGGCAACCCGAATGCCATGCACGTCGGCGACGAGGCATTTGTGGTCGGCCATCCGCTCGGTTTGTACGACTCCATGACGTCGGGCGTCATTTCTGGCTTCGACCGCTCATTCAAACCAGTCAACAGCAAGCAAACGTTGCATGGCTTGATCCAAATCGACGCCGCTGTGAATCCCGGAAACTCGGGTGGCCCGCTGCTGAATCGCGATGGACAGGTGATTGGGATTGTTGCCGGGCTGGTGAATCCGACCGACCAGGAGGTGTTTATCGGCCTTGGCTTCGCGGTTCCGATCACGGCGGCGGCTTCCGGGGCCGGTTTGCCGCCGTATTGAGTTCTGTGGCCGGTCGGCGGCACCCACGAGGGGTGCCGCTACGGAACACCTGATGCATTCGTAAAGTTCATCAAGGTTTCCGGCATGCAGCACGCTGCTGCGTCACACGATTGGCATGCTTGTTTTGCCGCACAACATGAACATAGCATTAAAGGAACGGGCGCATGGATCAACAACGAATTGTCGAGCATGGACCGATGGAGCGCCTGCTCTATGAGGTGAAAAAGGTCATCGTCGGGCAGGATCACCTGCTGGAACGCCTGGTTGTCGCGCTGCTGTCGCGCGGGCATGTCCTTGTGGAAGGCGTGCCGGGCCTAGCCAAGACCATGACGATCAAGACCATGGCGGAAGCGATTGGTGGCGAGTTCAAACGCATCCAATTCACGCCCGATCTTGTGCCTGCCGACTTGATTGGGACGCGTATTTATAATCAGCGGACGGGCGAATTTGCGACCTCATTCGGCCCGGTCTTTACGAACCTGCTGCTGGCCGACGAGATTAACCGCGCGCCTGCCAAGGTGCAAAGCGCGCTGCTCGAAGTCATGCAGGAGCGGCAGGTCACAATCGGCACGGAAACGTTTCGCGTGCCAAATCCATTCCTCGTGCTGGCAACCCAGAACCCGATTGAGTCGGAAGGCACGTACCCGCTGCCGGAAGCGCAGGTCGACCGCTTCATGCTGAAAGTGCTGGTCGGCTACCCGACGCCCACCGAAGAATTCGTGATTGTCGAGCGCATGACCGGCGTTTTGCAGGCGGTGCAAGAGGTGCTGTCCACTGAGCAGTTGCTTCAGATGCAGCAGGAAGCCGGGCGCGTGTATGTCGATCCGGCGCTGATCGAGTATACGATTGCCATGGTGACGGCCACCCGCGCGCCGAAAGCGCATGGGCTGAGTGATATACAGCATTACATAACGTTCGGCGCAAGCCCGCGCGCGTCGATCAACCTGATTCTGGGCGCAAAGGCGCTGGCGTTCGTGCGCGGGCGCAAGTACGCGCTGCCGCAAGATGTCAT
>DASTWM010000540.1:0-42252 GCA_035765855.1 Roseiflexaceae bacterium | reverse complement strand
GGATCTTTGCGCTTGAATTCGGCAGCCAGTTCGCCAAGTTCGCGCCATGTCACCTGACGATTTTGGATTTTAGATTTTAGATTTTGGAATGTGCCGCTCAAGAATTGCTGTCCGGTTCCTGATTCCTGGTTTTCGGTTCCTGCTGCCCTGCGCGACGAGGGCATGTCGCCGCCGACCTGCACCAGACCCAGCTTGAGCTGCCGCGCCAGCTTGATGCCAATCAGCGCCGCGTAATCGTCCCAATCCTCCGGCCCCTCGATCTCCTCGCGCTGGTGGAAGCGCTGCCGCAACGCCGAGTCGGTCGCGGTCGGTTCGTTGGTCGCCGCGTAGGTCTGCGCGTTGCCGATGTGCCGCGTGAACGCGCCGTCAAGGAATTGCATGGTGATGTTCAGCACATCCTTGTCGGAGCCGCCCATGCCCGCGTCGCCGCGCGCCAGCAGCAGCAGGTCGATGTCATCAAAGAACAGCAGCGTGAGCGCCTGCGGGTCGCGCGCAAGTTCCAGCCGCTCGGTCAGCAGCTTGGCGGTGCGGCCATAATATTCGTCTTTGATGCTCGGGTCGATCGTGACGAAGCGCGCTGGCAGGCCGACCTGCTCGCTGCGCATGCTCATGCGCGTCATGGCCATGCGGAACAACGAGGTTTTGCCTGTGCCAGGGTAGCCGTCGAACAGCACGGTGCTCGGCAGGCCGCCGAACTCCAGCACCGGATTGAAGCCGCGCGCTGCGTCGTACAGCGCTAATCTATCGACATAACGAACCAGCGCCCGCTTGGCTGACGTGTTGCCGACGATCTCATCCGGCAGCACCGGCGTGAAGGTCGCCTTGGCGATTTTATCCATGGTGGCGAGCGCGAAGCCACGTAATTCAAGATCATCAACCCGAAACGTGATGCCGTCAACCTGCGCCAGCAGCGCCGCCGGGTGCGTGTCGGCGGAGGCGATCATCTGGTCGCGCACGGCGATGAAATACTCACGCGTCAGGTTCACCAGGTCGGCGGGCGACTCGACGATGTAGCCGCCGGGCGTCTCCTGCGTCACCGCCTTGAGATAGAACGACAGCACGCCCTTCAGGTCGTCGTCCGGCCCCAGCCCGGTCTGAAAGAACGCGCCGCCCGGCTTCGGAAACGTCGCCAGGTTATCGCCCTCCGGCGTTGGAAGCACATGCGCAATCAGCGCGCCCATGCCGAACAGGGCGTAGCTGCCGAGAAACGTCGCCTCGCGCGGGTCGATCTTCGCGCTCAGTTCTTCGTACAATTCATAGAACAGGCACGCGCCGCGCCGCACGGCATGCAGCACATGGTTGACCTGCTCGCTCAGCAGGTAGCCGCCGACGCCGGGCAGCTTGCGCACTTCGCTCAGCAGGTCGTACGACACGCCACGCATGGGAATATTTTGCAGGCGGAACTCGGCTGTGTCGCGGTGCTGCTCAAGGTCTTTATCGGTGATGGGATGAACGCTGTCGCGGGTGGTCATCGCGTTGCTCCAAGAACAAAGATGAGAGAACAAAGAACAACGATAGCGAAGAATCTCTTGTTCTCTGGTCTTTGTTCTTTGTTCTATTAACTAACAAGATCGCCATTGCCCGTCACGCCGTACACCGCGCAGGGCTGCTCGTTGATGCTGATCGTGCCAAGGTGTTGCTTGATCGCCAGCGGGACCAGCAGCACATGCGACGTGACGGTCGGCCCGGCTTCCATCGGCTCGCGGCCCAGCAGCGAATCAAAGGTGCTCCGTGGGGCGGCGCGCGTCGTGGCGGCCCGCTCGATCCTGGCGCGCATGGCGAACGGCGCAGCGCCGTTGGCGGCGGCGAACATCGCCTGCACACCCTCGTCGTTCTCGGTCCATTCATGGTTGTACGGCCCAATCGTCACCCGCTCGATGGTCTGCGGCACGATCCATGCCGCCTCATTCGTCAGGCCGATGATCTCTTGCAGCGAGTTGCGCCCGCCGGACGTCTGATCTATCAATTTGCGCAGGTCGTCCGTGCCGCCGGTCACATGCCAGCCACCGCGCTCGACATAATGCAACGTGGTACACTCGAACAGGTTGACGCTGCGAATGATGCCGGTCCAGCTTACGGCGTAGGTTCGGTCAGCATGCTGCGCGTCGAGACGCACCGGATCCATCTGCCGAAACTCGGTCACAACCGGCGTAGCGGCCAGCCGCTCCATGTAGGCGCGTTGCAGCCATAAGATCTGCTGCTTGACTGGCTTGCGTCCGCTGTAAATTGTGTCGAGCGCATCGGCAATCAGGCCGTCGCGCGACGGAATCTGCGCCAGTTGCTCCTGGGCGTGGTCGCGCTCCTCATGCAGCAGCCAGAAATCCTTTACAGTTGGCATGCCGGATTCGGTCGGATCGATCGTCAGCGGCAGCGGCTCGACATCAAGCAATTGGCGGCCATGCTTCAACGTCATGACCATCAGCGTCGCGCGAATCTCGTGCAGAAACGCATGCGTCGCTTTGTGGCCCGCCGCGCTGAGCCGCCCGGCAGCCTGCTCATGGGCAAACGCTGCGTCGAGCCAGCCCAGCCGGTCGCCAAGCGCGTCGCAGTATGGCACGACCGCCTCGTCGGGCAGTCGCCGCTCGGCCTGCCCGGCCCCGGCGGAAAGCAGTGGGTGTTGGTCAAACAACATAATCGTCGAGTTATGAATTATGAGTTATGAGTTATGAGTTATGAGTAATAGATGCTGGCATCCGCAATTCAAAACTCACAACTCACAACTCAACATTTTCGCTAGCGCTTTTGCGCGTAATCGTCCTGCAACTGCTGCATGCGGCTGTCGAACGCGGTGATCACCTGCTCCAGGTGGTCGGTGTACTCCTTGAGCTTGGCGTCGTCAATCAGCGTCTTTTCGGCGCGGTTGCCCGTCTCGGCCAGGATACCTTCGACCTGCTCGGTCATGACGCGCGTGGTCGAGTCGGCGGCGTAGTTCAGCGACTTATCGATCGTCGAGAAGCCCTTGATCTCCAGCGCCGTCTCCATGATCTGGTAGATGCCCTCGAACACGTACGTCAGGTTGGCAATCTTCTCCTGCGTCTTGACCTTGTTCTGCGTCAGCGCGGCAATCGACTGCTTGAAGCCTTCCATGTGCGCCCGCACGATCGGCTGCGCTTCCTTGGCGTTCTTCAGAATCTCGAAGTACTGCGTTTCGTTGATCTTGGCCTCGTCCAGCGCGGTCTGCTTCTGCGAGCGCTCCTGCTGGAGCGTGGCGTAGGTCGCTTCGTCGGCCACCTGGATGCGCCGGTCGAGTTCGGCCAATTCCTGCTCCAACGCCTTGACCTTCTGCCGCCACTGCTCGTAGCGCGGCTGGTATTCGACCAGCTTGCGCGACAGTTCGACGTCGGTGCCTTGCAGCTTGCCGTACATTTCGGCGTTCTTGGCAATCGCGGCGTTGAGCGACTCGACCGTGCCGCGCGCATAGGCCAGGATGGTGCGCATGGAGCCGTCCACGTTCTGCTCGCGGATGCGGTTCATGGTCATCTGGCGCGCCCAGCGCTTGTTGAAGCGCCCGACCAGCTTTTCCATGGCGGTCGCGTCTTTAATCGTGGCGACGTTGCGGCCCAGATCATCAAGCTCGCTCGTCAGGTCGGCGATCAGCGTTTGCAGATCGGCGGTGTACTGCCGCCCGCCGCTGATGGCCGTGTCGAGCTTCGACAGGTCGGCGATGCTGGCGTCCTGGCGCTGGCGCGGCTCGGTCAGCCGCTCGATTGTCGCGGCATAGTCGGTCATGCCAGCGTCAAGCTGCTGCTCGGCCTGAAGTTCTTTGGCGCGTACTTCTTTCAGTTTGGCAACCTTTTCCCGGCCGCCCTTCGCCTTGGTCAAAATCTGCTCGTCAACCATGACGTGTGTGTTTCCTTTCGTGTGGTCTGGTTGGAATGCCAGCCCGTTTTGTAACCACGAGTATATACGCGCATGAACGCAAATGGTTGCACGCATACGACGCGCATGCAGGCCATTTTGTTGCGCCTGTGGCTGTAGTATAGCAGCGCGGTCAATTCAATTACCGTTACGCGACATTTCGCAGTTCTTCACGAACTACCCGGCGCAGCAAGGCTTCCAGCGATTGATGCGCGATGTATTCGCGCAGGGCTTGATTGATTGCTGTTTGATAATTCCCGCCGCCCGCCTGCTCGGCCTGTTCCCGAAACCAGGCAATAATGTCATCATCTAACCGAATCGTGATTCGTGTTTTGCCTGCCGGAATTGGATCGATTGCACCGCGCTTGGCCTTGCTAAAATCGTACTCGTCGTTCATCATGTTTGCCCTTCATATTGTTTTCGCTCAACGCGGGTTGCCTTCCGAGCGGATATGATATGGATCGTATGCTCGCCACGCCATGCATAGACAACGACCAACACCTGCCCGAAAGCATCCATGCCGAGAGTCACAAAGCGTTCTTCATTAGTAGAGTCGTCAACAATTGTCAGCGCCAACGTATCGCTGAAGACAGCCACTGCATCCGCAAAGCTGATCCCATGCTTTTGCAGGTTTGCTATCGCTTTTTGCGGATTCCACTCATAGTTCATCGTTTGGATCCTTGTGTGGACTTCCCTGTCCACTATTATTATATGTACATGTGTGCACATGTCAAGCGCTGAATTGGCTTTGAGGGAGTGTATGAGAATGAAGCTACGGAGAGGTACATGTAGCCATAGTTGTTAATGAAGGCATGGTGAGCCAGACCCCACCATGCCTTTTTGACACGGCTCATTCCTCACGCCGCGCCGGGCGCGCTGAAGCCCTGCGCGCTGTCGTCCAGCACCAGCACCCAGTCCGGCCCCTGCGCGGGCGTGGTGAATGCATGCGTCCCATTTGTAGCAAACATGCCGATCTCGGTCGCCGTGCCGTCGCGCGGGTCGAACCACCATGCCCGCGCCTGCGCGCCCGCCAATGCATCCAGCCGCACTTCGACCGTCTGGCTGGCGTTCGGGATGTATACAAACGCATAGCGGCCATCCGCGTCGCGCGTGGCGGCCACATGCTGCGCGCCCGCGCCGGGATCGCACGCGAGCAGCGCCTGGTCGGGAATACGGCTGAGGTACGGGCGCGATTCCATCAAGCGCCGCAGGAAGCCGATCTGCAACGCGCCGGGCTGGTCGAGCGCCGCCTGCCATGAACGGTCGGCATGGTTGGTTGGCTCGCGCTTGTCGGGATCGTAGAACTGCCAGATCGCATGGTGGCCGTAGGTCACGCCGCAGCCGCCCGCGAACACCGAGCGGTAGCACTGCTTGCGCACATCATAGTCGCGGAAGTAGCCGTTGGCTGGATTCCATGTCGGCCATGGATTCACCGGATGATCTTCATAGTTCGGCTCGGCGTCCAGTACGGGCCTGGTCGGCGTGCGTGCGTAATCGGCGGCGATTTGCTCCCAGACCGGCACGTCATGGCCGGAGCCGTGGCCGGATTGCAGCATGTTGATGTCGAGCCAGTCCTCGTCATGCAAAAAGCGCGAGGTGCCTTTGTCGAGGCCGCCGGGCGGATGGTAGGTCATGAGCGCCTGGCCGTGCGTGCCAGCGTCAATGCCCGCCGCCATGGCGCGCCAGATCGGGCGGTAGTCGGCTTCATCAGTCACCGGCAGCCGGTCGCCACCCAGAATCCAGATGATGTTCGGCTGGTCGCGGTAGCGCTCGCCCAATATTTGGCCATACGTAAAGGCATTGTCGGGGTTGAAAATCGTCGGCCCCGCGCCCCATGCCTGATTGACCTTGTCGCCCCAGGTCGGCAGCAGCCCCACGTAGAGTTGATGTTGCGCGGCGAGCTGAATCACCGTGTCCACAAATGCAAAATAGGTCTCGCGCGGGCGCGTGGGATCGTTCTCATGCAGCGGCAGCACGCCGTAGGCGTTGGGTGTAGAAATCCCCTCAAACTCGGCCAGCGCAACCGCCTGAATAACGTTGAATCCCTTGGCCTGCCGGTTGGCAAAATAGGAGATGACTTCTTCGCGCGTACAGCGATGAAACAGTTCCCATGCGGTGTCGCCGAGCCAGAAGAACGGCGCGCTGGTTTCTGTGACTAAAAAGTGCCTGTTATCGCTGACGCGGATTCGTGGAAGCATGTGCTCACCTGTTCACGTTACAGAATGATTGTGGTACTATTCAGGACGGTTCCTGAACCGCAGCTATGATAGCATGGGTTTTCCCGACGAGCGTTTACGAGGAGCGTAATGCCACAGCAACGAAAAGTCCTCATCACCGGCGCAGCGGGCCGCATCGGCAGCTTCCTGAGCCGCACCTTCACGGACCGTTACGACTTTGTTCTGACCGACGCCCGCCCATTCGACGACGCGCCCGCGCCGTTCACCGAAGCCGATATTTCCGATTTTGACGCCGTGCGCCGCCTGTGCGACGGCGTTGATACGGTGGTGCATCTCGCCGCCGACCCCAGCACGCGGGCGACATGGGACAGCCTGCTGCCGCGCAACGTCGTCGGCGTGTACAACGTCTTCGAGGCCGCACAGCAGGCTGGTTGTCGCCGCGTGGTGTTTGCCAGCAGCATCAACGCTGTGGGCGGCTACCCGCAAGAGATGCAGATTCACACCAGCCAGCCGGTGCGCCCCGGCAATCTGTACGGCGCGACCAAGGCATGGGGCGAGGCGGTGGCCTGCTACTATGCCGACAAGCGCGGATTGTCGGCAATCTGCCTGCGCTTTGGCTGGGTCACGTCGCGCGATCTGCCGCATATCCCGAATAATCATCTGTTGAGCATGGGACTGACCTATGAAGACCTGGGGCGGCTGGTCACGGCCTCGATTGACGCGCCGGACGATGTGCGGTTCGGCGTGTTTCAGGGCGTTTCCGACAATCGCTTCAAGCGCATGGACATCACTGATGCGCGCGCGATCCTTGGCTACGCGCCCGAAGATGATGTGTTTGCCCTGGCAGCGGCAAAGGAGCAGCAACAATGAAAATCACACGTCTCGAAACGTTTCTGGTGCAGCCGCGCTGGTTGTTCCTCAAAATCCACACCGACGAAGGGCTGGTCGGGCTGGGTGAGCCGATTGTAGAAGGCCGCGCGCTGACCGTCGCGCAGGCGGTGGCCGAGCTGGAGCCGTACCTGGTCGGCAAGGACCCGACGCGCGTGATGCACCACTGGCAGGCCATGTACAAGCATGCGTTCTATCGCGGCGGCCCGGTGCTGACCAGCGCGCTGTCGGGCGTGGAGCACGCGCTGTGGGACTTGACCGGCAAAGCCGCCGGGCTGCCGGTGTACAAGCTCATGGGCGGCCCGCTGCGTGACCGCATCCGCATCTACGCGCATGTGCGCGGCTCAACCCTGGATGAGGCGACCGCCAATGTCAAAGCGTTGGTGGCGCAGGGCTTCACCGCGCTGAAAACCGGCATCACGACCGCCAGCGCCGTGCAGCGGAAAGGGCAGAGCGAGGCGTTGCAGTCTGGCGGGATCGCGCACCGGCCCGCGCGAATCGTCGAGACGCCGGGTTTTGTACAGCGGGCGGCGGATTGGTTCGCGGCGCTGCGTGAGGCTGCCGGGCCGGAAGTTGATATTGCGGTGGACTTTCACGGCGCGGTCAGCCCGCAGACTGCCGGGCTGCTGATCCATGCATTGGAGCCGTTTCAGCCCATGTTCATCGAGGAGCCGGTGCAGTGCCAGAATGTGGACGTGCTGGCCGACCTGGCTCGCAAAACGCACCTGCCCATCGCGACCGGCGAGCGCATCTTCACTAAATGGGGCTTCCGCGAGATTTTGGAGAAGCGCGCCGCGTCCATCCTTCAGCCGGATATCTCGCATGCCGGCGGCATCTTCGAGGGCCGGCTGATCGCTGGCATGGCCGAGGCGTACTACGCCGCCGTCGCGCCGCACTGCCCGCTTGGCCCGATCTCGCTGGCGGCCGGCGTGCAACTCGACGCCGCCATCCCGAATTTCCTGGCACAGGAGCAGGTGTCGCTTGGCGACGGCTATTTGAAGCAGCCGTTCGTGCTGAAAGATGGGTATCTGGAGTTGCCCACCGCGCCGGGGCTGGGCATCGAACTGGATGAGGAGGCGCTGGCCGAGAAGATCGGCCACAACTGGCGCAACCCGGAAGCCTACAGCCCTGACGACGGCGCGGCGATTGATTGGTAAAAAGGTGGTTTTCCCTCACCCTGCTGCTCCCGCAGCTTCCCTCTCCCATTGGGAGAGGGACCGAGGGTGAGGGTCTTCGTTACCGCATCTCAACCAGTTCGATCGTCGCAGCAGGCATGGTCTCGTTCATGCTGCCGCGCCGGTAGCCCGCCAGGTCCATCGTCACATGGACGAACCGTGCCTCCTTGCGGAAGCGCGCGACGATCTCCTGCGCGTGTTCCAGCAGGCGCGGCATGTCGGCGGGGTCCACCTCGATCCGCGCGACCTCGCCATGGTGCCGCACGCGGTACTGGCGGAAGCCGAACTCCCACAGCACATCCTCGGCGGCCTCGACCTGCGCCAGCTTTTCGGGCGTGATGGCCGTGCCATACGGGAAGCGCGAGCCGAGGCATGCAAAGGCGGGCTTGTTCCAGACCGGCAGACCAAGCTGCTGCGCCAGCGCGCGGATGTCGGCCTTGGTCAGCCCGGCCTCCTTGAGCGGCGCGCGCACGCCATGCTCGCCGGCTGCCTGCGCGCCGGGGCGGTGGTCGCCCATGTCGTCAACATTTTCGCCATACGCGACCCAGCGGATGCCATATTCTTCAGCCAGCCCATCCAGCCGCGTGAACAGTTCCGATTTGCAAAAGTAGCAGCGGTTGTTGGGATTGGCGGCGTAGCGCGGGTCAGTGACCTCCTCGGTTTTGACGACGATGTGGCGAATGCCTGCCAGCCGCGCCAACTCCTCGGCCTCGCGCAGTTCGCGGCGCGGCAGAGACAGCGAATCGGCGGTGACGGCCAGCGCGCGGTCGCCCAGCGTGTCATGCGCGACTTTCGCCAGCAGCACGCTGTCCACGCCGCCCGACATGCCGATGATGATGCTGCCCATGTCCGTCAGAACGTCCTGAAGGCGCTGATATTTCGTTTCTAATTCCTGGTCAAGCACGGTCTATCTCTCCTTTTGAAAGACTATCCATTGAGGAACCACCAAGGCACCAAGGCGCCAGGATGATAGGGCGTACAGACGGAGCGGTTTCCTTCAGGCCCTTTTGCTCCTTGGTGTCTTCGTGCCTTCGTGGTAGAAATCGCTTCAGACGGCTACGCACGCTCCCCTAACGCGTTCATCAAACTGGCAGCGAAACCCGCGCCAAAGCCGTTATCAATATTGACCACCGTGATGCCCGACGCGCAGCTATTCAGCATACCGAGCAGCGCCGCGATGCCGCCAAAGCTCGCGCCATAGCCCACGCTGGTCGGCACGGCGATCAGCGGGCGGCGCACCAGCCCGCCGACTACGCTCGGCAGTGCGCCCTCCATGCCCGCCGCCACGATCACAACCGAGGCGGCCATGACGCGGTCAACGTGTGCCAGCAGGCGGTGCAGCCCGGCCACGCCCACATCGAACAGCCGGTCGACATGATTGCCCATAATATCAGCCGTCATGGCGGCTTCCTCGGCTACCGGCACATCGGCGGTGCCGGCCGTTATGACTATGATCGTACCCTGACGCTTCGGCAGCGGCTGCGGCTCGTGAATCAGCATGCGCGCTACCTCATTGTACCGCACATTCGGCACGGCGCGCTGCACGGCGGCGGCAACCTCCGGCGTGGCGCGGGTCGCGATCACTGGCTGCGTGCCGGAGGCCAGCCGCTCCACAATCGCGACGATATGCTCGGTGCGCTTGCCGGTACACAGCACCACCTCGGGAAAGCCATTGCGGAGCGCGCGGTGCGAGTCGAGCTTGGCAAAGCCCATGTCGTCGAACGGCAGCCGCCGCAGCACATTCAAAGCCTCATCAACATTCATCTGGCCCTGCTGCACGTCGCCAAGCAGGGCGCGAAGCGCTTGTTCGTCCATGTTATTCTTGCACTTTCCTTGCGTTAATCTACCCGTCGCGGGGTCGCCACGATGACGCGCGCCGGACGCAGCACCTGCCCGTCGAGCGTATAGCCAGTTTGGGCCACATTGGTCACGGTGTCAACATCTATATTGGCGGGGTTGCCAGCGATAGCTTCATGATAATTCGGGTCGAACGGCGTGCCGGGCTCCACGTCCATCGCTTCGACACCTTCCTGGCGCAGCGCCGCCTGAAGCTGCTGCCATGTCGCTTCCACGCCGCTGCGAAGCGGACTTTCTTCCGGCGCGTGGGCCAGCGCCCGCTCCAGATTGTCGGCCACGTCGAGCAGCCGCAAGCTGAAGCCGCGCACGCGCTCGGTGACGCGTAGCTGGATGTCGCGCTCGGTATTTTTACGAATATTATCGATTGCGGCTGCGGCGCGGATGTATTTGTCATGAAGTTCGGCTGCCTCCTGCTGGGCCTTTTCGAGCGCGCTCTGGCATTCTCCCAGGCTCATCGCCGGTCGGCGCGGCCCACTGCGATTGAACATGAAAGCCTCCTGTGTATGAAGCGAGTGCGGGCGGGCGTTCAGCGTGTGTTGTGGCAACATGCGTACCGCTGCGGCGACAGAATGCCGCAGTTGCACGAACCATGATAACCGCATATGCTTGCGCGTGCTGTGACGCAGGAGCAGCCGGTGTTACAGTTCGATCTCAGATTTCTCATTGTAGAAAGAGCGTGGGATGACAACCAGCGTTCTCGATCCAGCCGCCATTCTTCGGCACCTCGGCATTACCGATGTTACTGCGATTGCGCCGGTGCATGGCGGCGAAGATACCGCGATCTGGCGCGTGGAACATGGCGGCGCGACGCACGCGCTGCGGGTTTTTCGCGCCGAGCAGGCGCGCGCGTTCCAGCGCGAAGTCGCTGCCTTGGCGGCGGCGGCCGCTGCGGGGCTGCCCGTCCCGACCGTCGACGCAACAGCCGAGTGGCATGCGCGCCCGGTGATGCTGCTGGCGTGGTGTGCGGGGCAGCCGCTGCTGGCCGTGCTGCGCGAGCGACCATGGCAGGTGGTGCGGCTTGGCAGATTATTTGGACGGATGCATGCGCGCGTGGATCAGGTGGCCGCGCCGCCGCTGCTCGCGCAGCAGCCGACCGCGTGGATCGCATGGGCTGGCTCGGACGAGCAGGCGCTGCAACACCGGCTTGCAACGCTGGCAAGTGGCGCGCCGGCCCTGCTGCACCTCGATTTCCATCCGCTGAACGTCATGACCGACGGGCGGCAGATCACCGGCGTGCTCGACTGGACCAACAGCCTGGCAGGCGACCCGCGCGCCGACGTGGCCCGCACGCACACGATCCTGACGCTTTCGCCGATTGCCGCCGAGCAGCGTTCGACGCCGCTGCTGATGTTCCGGCGGCTGTTGGCGCGCGCATGGCAGCGCGGCTACGAAGATGTGGCTGGGCCGCTCAACGATATGGCTCCGTTTTACGCATGGGCTGGCGCGGTGATGCTGCGCGACCTTGCGCCACGCGCCGCCCGCGCCGACCATTGGATTCAGCCCAACGATCTGGAACCAGCCCGTGCATGGACGGCGCGCTGGAAGCGACGGGCGGGCCTTTCGTGAGGTGACGCATGCCGTGATACAAAGCAATGGCCGCATCTGAGATAGATGCAGCCATGCCGGTTCATCCGCGTTGAGCAGGATAGCAAGTATGTAGACCGTGCTTACAGCTTTCCTTTCGGCGCAACGGTGATGTGGTAGGTGATGTCCAATACAAAGTTACCTGCTTCTCCATGAAAATGGATAGTATGTTTGCCTACCGACAACGGTGCCAGCATGAGGTAGTATCCGTCACCGACTAAAGGTGAATACTTCCCAGCAGGAGCATCAAAGCCAAAGAACTGTGGAATGTTATTATCTGGCAAAGTAACGTCGAAAACCGGAGAGATCACCCGGTAATTGTTCAAGTTATTCAAGGATACACCATCGACATCAGCTAACAAATTGCTGACGCTATTGATTTGCCCCTCACATAGTGTACGTAATTCTGGCACTTGCAATGGTGGATCAATGGGCGGCCAGAAATTGTCGCACTCAGCATTCAAAATTGGGAAGAATAAAGCTGTTCCAGAAGGTATAGTGCACAAGCGATTTGCCCTGGTGACCCCACCTGCATCAGGACTAGTTGTGTACGTGCCGCCCAGGAACCATACTTTGCCTGATTGATCGACACCACAGTTCTTGCCTGTTTCATCGAAGAGGGGATTATTGTTTACCGGGATCGAGTAGGCCCACTGCCACCACGCCGCGGACCACTCGCCATACGTCTTGCCAAATGCATGCGAGTCTGGGGGTAAGACCTGGGGATTGTCATTCTTCGCGAACGTTGGTGTCACCATCCCGACGAACAGAACGATGAGACTCAATGCCGCCACGATGCTCCGCCGATAGATTGCGCTGCCGTTCATCACTGATGTCTCCTTTCTGTGTGGGTTGATAATAGATCAGTGCGCCAGACAACTATCTTGCTCAACATTGAACCTAATAGGAATGATGTGCTGTAGATTGAAAGGAGTAGCGGGGGTGCGGGAGCCCTGTAGCTGAAGTGTAATCTCGTATTCCGAAAAGTCAACTAACGAAATTGTTATCTTCTACAAACAATCGTTATAACTCTTGGAGCCATGACGGATTGCTCGCTTGCTGCTATGCCAGGGCTGCACAGGCCATCTGGACGGCGTTGCCACGCACATAGCGTAGTATTCATGCGATCATGAAACTGCTTTCACTGCCATCGCGGCATACATGGCAATGCCGCTCGATGGCGAGCGCCGCACGCCGACAACGCTTGGCGCAGCAAGGCCGACAGCCGTGGCAAGTTCCTCGAAGCGGGCGGGCGGCACGGGAAACGGCACCCATGCGGTGGGGCGCTGAAGATCGTACTCGACCAGCAGCACGCGCCCGCCCGTCCGCAGGTGCGTGCATAAGGCGGCGAGCACATCCTGCTGATGCGGCACGAAGTGCAGCGCATTCGCCATGAACAGGCCATCGAGCTGCGGCAGCTGGAGTGGCCTGGTGAAATCAGCCTGCTGCGGCACGACTGCCGCGCCCGGCATGGCGGCAAGCTGGCGCAGATGTCGCACCGCGTTTCCGTCGCGGTCGACGGCGTAGATTGTCGCTGTTGAGCGGAGCAGCGCGCGCAGCGCTGCCGTGAATGCGCCGCGCCCCGCGCCGAGTTCGGCCCAGGTGCCAGCGCGTGTGGCGACTCCGTCGGCAATCAGCGCAACCATTTCGCTGTGATCCATGTCATACCTCGTGTTGGCCCATGCTGTGCGCAGTAGCGTAAAAATGTACTAAGCTGCGGCTACGATTCACAGGCAAAATACCACACCAGCAGCCATGGGGTAACGATGCGGAACGCCATATCAGATCCGCTGTTTCGAGTTCGACAGCGTTGTGTGCAGCATGGCCGGGAAATCGAGTATATCAGATGTGTGTAGTATAAAGGTGCGCGGGCGGCGGAGTATCTCCCGAAAGCGGGAGATGAACTGCGACTTTTGGCGTAGAACGAGAACAGGCCGGCAACATTAGACGTTGCTTAGAAATGGCTCGCGCAGCCAGGTTTCGCCCCATGTGGTAGCGATGCCGTGTCGTAGGTGATCTATACTAGCGCCGCACAATCTTCAATCGGCACACTGCTGTGTCACGCTCCAGTACCGCAATGGTGCGCTTCCAGAATAGCTGTAGATATTCCATCCAATCAGCCGCGACATGCATGCATGGACCAGCATGCACGTGCAGTGCATAGTGGAGATAGTTGTTGGAGGTCAGAGGTATGATGCAGCACGGTGCCACGCTGGCAGGACCGCGCACGCAGGCGGCCCAGCATTTCATCCATTCCGTTTTGGTCATCTTAAGTTACTTCGTGATTGCAGTTGCCGCCGCCTTTCCGCGCCTGCTCGATTTAGGTGTGTTTCTGACGGTAGATGAGTGGTCGTTCTGGATGCGGCGGTCGACCGCGTTCGTCAACGCGCTGCAAAGCGGCGAGTACGGTGCCACGGCGATTGCGCCGCACCCCGGCGTGACGACGATGTGGCTCGGTGGCCTCGGCCAGAGCTTGTATGATACGCTGCTCCACTGGCATGTCATCACTGATACCTCGTTCCAGGTCTACCTTGCATGGCAGCAGTTTCCGGTTGCCGCCGTGCATACGCTTGGCGTGGTCGCCGGGTACATGCTGCTGCGGCACCTGTTCGCGCCGCTGCTGGCGTTTCTGGGCGCACTGCTCTGGGCGACCGACCCATTTGTCATCGGGTTCAGCCGCGTGCTCCATGTCGACATGCTGGCAGGCACCTTTCTGACCTTGAGCCTGCTGGCAGCGTGCGTGTACTGGCATCATGATCGGCGCTGGCCATGGTTGGCGCGCTCGGCGGTCCTGGGCGCGCTGGCGATCCTCAGTAAACTGCCAGCAATGATCATCATTCCGATGATAATCGGTCTGGCGCTGGTGGCGCTGCGCTGGCCCGTTTCGGGCGCGGACACCGATACGCCGCCGCTCGCGTGGCGCATGGTCATCCGGGCCGCCGCGCGACCGCTGCTCGTGTGGGGCGCAATCGTGTGCGCCGTAGTGCTGTTGGCATGGCCGGCGGTCTGGGCCAACCCGTCCGGGGTGTACGACTTGCTGCGGTTCGGCGTGGTGAGCGAAGGTGGCGAGCCGCATGCAACCGGCGACTTTTTCCTCGGCCAGCCGGTGGCGGCACCCGATCTGTCCTTTTATCCGGTCACGCTGGCGCTGCGGACCACGCCATGGACGCTGCTGGGATTGCTGCTGCTGCCGTTCGCATATTGGCGGTGGCCGCGCATGACGCGCCGCACACTTGCGGTGCTGGCAATCTTCGTCATCCTGTTCATGGTCGGGATCAGCGCTTCACCCAAGAAGTTTAATCGCTACCTGGTTCCGGCCTTTCCAGTCGTTGATATGCTTGCCGCCGCCGGGCTGCTGGGGATCGGCACCGACGCGCGCTGGTTATGGCAGCATCCGCGCGCGCGGCAGGCGGTCCCCGCAGGTGTGCTTGCCGTCGTCACCGTGGCGTCGGTCGCCAACACTATGGCCTGGCATCCCTACAGCATCGCCGCCTATAACCAGGCGCTTGGCGGTGCCATGGCCGGGGCGAACACGTTTCAGACAGGCTGGGGCGAAGGGTTAGAGCAGGCCGCCGACTGGCTGAACGAGCAGCCGGATATTACCAGCGTGCTGGTTGCCAGTACGCTGGCCGATCCCTTGCAGCGCTATTTGCGCCATGGAGCGCAGGTGTATACTCCCAACCAGCGCTTGCAGCCAAAGACTGGCTATGTGGTAGTGTATATTCGCAGCACCCAGGAGCCATCGCTGCCAGCGCCGTTCGACGAATGGTACGGCAAAGTCGCGCCGCTGCACGTCGTCAGCGTTCACGGCGTGCCATACGCATGGATTTACCAGGTGCCGCCAGTGGTGGGCCATGTAAGCCCGGCGACGTTTGGCGCGGCGTTCGAGTTGCGCGGCTTCGATGGCAGCGTGCGGGTGCAATCGGGCAGCCAGGTGCAACTCAAGCTGCTCTGGCGGGCCGCCCGGCCGGTGTCGCAGAACTACATGCTGTTCGTGCATCTGCTGGGCAGCGACGGCAGACAATACGCGCATGCCGATCTCCCGTACACCAGGCACGATTGGGCACCGCAGCGGTTCATCACGCGCGAACTGCGGCTGCCGCTGCCCGCCGATCTTACGCCGGGCACGTATCAGCTCGCGATCGGCCTGTACGATCCGGCGACAGGTAAACGGTTGCCGCTGACGGCGCAGGCATTGACAGATCGCGCGGACGATGGCGACGATGCCTTCCTGCTGACGTCGATTTGCGTGAAATGAGCTAACGTATTGACGTGCGGTCTGACGAATGCTGGATGAGCATGCCCGGAACTCTGCTATGATAGCGAAAGGAATGGAGTTATTGCTTGCTCCATGGAAGGGTAAGCTGGGAATCAAGGAACGCTGCCATGAAACACGTTGCTGGCAAACGAACGAATAGAGTTACCTCTGCCACGCCTGATAGGGGGATTATCGAAGATCATCTGGGCCTGGAGCGGCTGATCTTCTTCAGTGACGCGGTGTTCGCGATTGCGGTCACACTGCTGGCGCTGGAGATTCGTTTACCAGACGCAACTGATCTTGATAATGACGCGCAGTTGCTGGCGGCGCTGGCAGCATTAGGGCCGAAATATTTCAGCTACGTTATCAGCTTCTTAGTCATCGGCTCGTATTGGCTGGTACATCATCGCTCATTTCGCCATATTGTGCGGTATGATCGGCGGCTGCTCATGCTCAACCTCTTGCTGTTGATGGTGGTTGCGTTTCTTCCGTTTCCATCCAGCGTCATTGGCGAGTCGAACAGCCGCGTTGCAACTATTTTTTACGCTTTAACGATGGTGATAACTGGATTATTATCGGCAATGATCTGGCTGCATGCCCACCGTCATGGTCGCCTGACCGACCAGCAGTTAGCGCCTCCTGTCTTTCGTCAGGGGTTGCTGCGCTCGCTCATTCCACCCGCAATCTTTCTTATTTCGATTGCCCTCGCGTACATTGATAGCGATCTCGCCCGCTATTCATGGATTTCGATTGCGTTTGTGTCGCTGCTGCTGCGCCAAACGACGAGTAGGTAAGTTCGACAGGCCGGGCAGATTCCCAAAAAATCTGCCCGGTTTCGGTTATTTACGACGCCCACACGTCGGTCAGGTAGCGGCCCTGCGCTGCCAGATTCCTGAGCCATGCTTCGGCTGCGTCGGCGCTGCCGCCGGTTTTCTCGCGATAAATCGCCGCCAGCGTCGCGCGCACGTCGGGCACCATGCGGCTCGCGTCGCCGCAGATGTACACCACCGCGCCCTGCTCAATTAGCCGCCAGGCCTCGTCGGCATGCGCTTTGATATTGTTCTGCACGTAGGTCTTCGGCTGGCCTTCAACGCGCGAGAACGCTGGGATGAGCTTTGCGATGCCTTCCGCGTCGTACTGCCGCAGTTCATGCGCGTAGATGAAATCCTGTTGCGGATGGCGGCAACCAAAGAACAGCAGCGACGGCCCAACCTCCGCGCCTTGCGCCTTGAGCACCGCGCGTTCCTGCAAGAAGCCCCGGAATGGTGCCAGCCCGGTTCCGGGCCCGACCATGATCATGGGTGTGCGGGTGTCCGTCGGCGGGCGGAACGGCACGTTCGGCGAGCGAATGAATCCGTACACGGCGCTGCCCTGCGGTTGCTGCGCCAGGAAGTTCGAGGCTACACCCTTGTACGCGCCGCTGCCCGAGCGCGCTGGCGCGTCCACTACGCCGACCGTGATGCTTGCGTCGTGCGCGTGCAGCATCGGCGACGACGAGATCGAGTAGTAGCGCGGGCGCAGCGGCGGCAGCATTTCCAAAAAGGCGTTGAACGGCAATTCGCAGGCCGGGTAGCGCTCCAGCAGGTCGAGCAGCGCGATGTGCCTGTCGAACACGGCGCTGCGGTAGGTGCTTTCATCGGCCATCGCCAATAGTTGCAGCTTGTGCGGCGGACACTCGGTGTGTTCGGCCAGCTTCGCAAGCTGCGCGCGGGTGGCGGTGTCCTGTAGCTCGACATAATCTGAAAGCAGGTCAACAAGTTGGACTGGCTGGTTGAGCGGCAGGTGCGACTTGCCCGCGCCGTTGCGCCGAATGATCACCTGCGCGTCGCCGTCGAGCCGGAAGCGCGCCAGCACACGCCGCACCATGTCGGCATTGTTGCGCGGCAGCACGCCCAGATGGTCGCCGGTCTGGTAGCGCATGCCCTCCGGCAGCGCCAGTTCGATGTGGCGAGTCGAGCGATCTGAGCAGTTCAGCCCTTCGGTCGTTTGTAGCTCGCGGTTCGCCAGCACGGTCATGGACTGCGCGCCATACGCCGCCACGAACGGATTGCTGGCCTGATTCGTCACAAGTTCGACTTCATACATGCTCGTTTGCGGCGCGATCTCGGCCATGCCAGATTCAAGGTTGAACGCATGCGCCAGCCCGCCCCACAGCGGCTCGGCCCACGCGCGGAACTGCCCATCGAAATCGTCAGCAGCGTCGCCCTCGCCGCGCGCGTAGATGCGCTGCGCGCCATGCGCGGCCAACTGCTCGTCAATCAGCGTCGGCACGGCCTGGAAGGTTGCGGCCCAGTTGCGGTCGCCGCAGCCGAACACGGCGTAGCGCACATGTTTCAGCGCGTCCGGCGCGAGTTGGCCGCTTTGCAGCCAGCGGCAGAACGCCACGGCGTTATCGGACGGCAGCCCGTTGTACGAAGCTGAGATGATTAGCACCGCGCCCTCGGTCGGCAGATTGCCCACATGCTCATCCAGCGGCGCAATCGTTGTCGCGAAGCCGCGCGCCGTCGCGCCGTCGGCGATCTCCTGCGCCACGCCCTCCGCCGTGCCGAGGTTCGAGCCGTACAGCACCAGCAGCGGCGTCTGGTGATTTGCCACAGAGGACACAGAGGGCACAGAGGCTGTGTTGCGGTCGAATAATTTCTCTGTGATCTCTGTGATATCGGTGGCTATAATTGTGCGCTGCGTGCGCGGGCGGACTTTCATGGTGAAGTCGTGCGGCTTGAGCGTCAGCGTCTCCTTGACCTCCAACTGGTAGTTCGCGTAATCAATCAACTCGAAGCGCTGCAAGATCATGCCGAGCACCAGCGTCGCTTCCTGGAGCGCGAACTGGCGGCCAATGCATGCGCGCTGGCCGTTGCCGAACGGCTTGTAGGCGTTGGCGGGAATGGCGCGCTCGCGTTCCGGGCTGAAGCGGTCGGGGTTGAATGCTTCGGCATCATCGCCCCACACCGACCGGTCGCGGTGCAGCATCGGAATGAGCACCTGGACCGCATCGCCCGCCGCAAGCTGATACTTGCCGCCGAGTGTCGTGTCTTCGTAGGGATACACGGCGAACGCCGGCGCGGTCGGCCACAGGCGCAGCGCCTCCTTCAAAATCTGCTGCACATAGGTCAGGCGATGCACCTGCGCGTAGGTCGGCTTCGTGTTCACGTCCGCGCCGAGCACGCGATCGACTTCCGCATACGCCTTCTGGAGCACGTCGGGATTCTTCAGCAAAAAGTACAGTGCGAACGAAAGCAGGCCGCTGGTCGTTTCATGCCCGGCGATCAGGAACGTAATAATCTGATAGCGAATGTTGACGTCGTCCAGCCCTTCGCCGGTCTGCTTGTCCACGCCGGACAGCATGTAGCTCAAGAGGTCTTGCTTTGACGTGTCACCGCTGCGCTTGCGCTCCTGAATGATCGTGTCAACCGTGCGATTCATGAAGGCAATATCGCGGGCGTACTGCCGATGCGCGCGGACCATGAGCTTGTCCTGCGCTGGCAGGCGGTTCGTGCGGCTCATCGACTCGCCGAGTGCGCGCACCATGGCCTGGATGAACGGGTGCGACTCCTCACGGTAGAACGAGTTGAAGCGATAATCGAAGCCGCACAGGCCAATCGTATCGAGCGTCAGGCGCGTCATGTCGTCCGGCACGTTGATGACTTCGTCCGGATTCAGGCGCTCCCACTTCTGCACAAGCTGCTCGGCCAGGTCAATCATGGCCGGCATGTAGCCCTGCATGGCGCGCATGCCGAAATTCGGCAGCAAAATGTTGTGAGCCTTGCGCCAGTTCGGCTCGTGCGTCGATGCGGTGAACAGCCCGTCGCCGGTGAAGGCCCGCACGTTACGCAGCGGCGCATGCACCAGTTTGTCGAAGCGCTGCTCGTCGCACAGCTCGTTGACCAGTTCATGGCCGGAGACGAGCAGCGCTCGGCGACCGGGAAGTTGCAGGCTGAAGATCGGGCCGTATTCACGGGCCAGCGCCATGAGGCTCTGCACCGGCGCTTTTTTGTCAATATCGAACAGATTACCGACAAACCGCGATGGAGTGGGCTGCGGCAGCGCATGCTCGGTTGTGGGTGTGCTCATTGCTAATCACCTTAAGTGAATGAATAATATTCATTATTATAACTGAATGTTATTCAGACTGCAAGCATGTAATTGGACATGATGAAATATTGGTGCGCGGTGAATAAACCTGGAAGTTTTTACGCGTGCGGCAGCAGCGTGTGGCAGAGCAATGCAGTGATCGTTTGTTCGTAGCGCTTGAGGTCGTGGTTCTGGAGCACGCCTGCCTCCACGGCGCGCACCATCATGCCGATGATAAGATCCGACAGGATGGCCGGATCGTAACGCCGCCATGTCCCTTCGTCCATGCGCCGGGAAAGATGATGCGCCAGTTCATCGCGAAATGCTAGCTGGGCCGGCGCTGGCTTCGTGGCATTGAAACCTGCGTCGAGAAACGTAAACTTGAGCAGATCGCGCTCCTGGGCGGCGTAGGTCAGCCCGGCATGAACGGCATCGTTGATCGCCGCCATGCTGTCCGGCTGATCAATTTTGGGTAGCGTGGCGTCGGCCATGTTGGCGAAAAACTGCTCGGCCAGCGCAAGTACCATCGCTTCTTTCGATGCGAAGTACAGGTAGATTGTGCCGGGCGCAACCCCGGCCCGCGCCGCAACATCGGCGATGCGGGCGCGCGTGTAGCCGCGCTCCTGAAATGTTTCGCGGGCGGCCTGCAGAATGTCCGCGCGGCGGTTGGGGTCTGCGGTGCGTGCCATGGCCTCACTCACACTATCATAACTGAACAATATTCATCATAATAAAAGGAGTTGTACCTGTCAAGGCCCAGTTGAGCATGCATGCCACACAATCTGCCGCCTTTCATGCTTTTGTTTCGAACGAGTAGCAATTTAGAGTCCGAATCGCTCCGTAGTTTCGACCAACGAAAGCCGAAGCAATCATGATGAATGTTAAAATAGCGCTTATGGGTCGGCCATCTTGTACCAACCAAGGGAGGTTTCATGTCAACACTACGTTCATTCATCACCCGCCTATCCATGCTCACCGTGACTCTGGCCGTCGTCTGTGCATCCTTGCTCCCCGGCTTCTCTGCGCAAGCGTTTGCTGAAGAGCAGCAGATGACGCTGTTTCGTGCCAATTTCAATGCAGCGCCCATTGGCCCAGTGAGTAGCCCACTGAAAACGGAAGTGGGTACCGTTGTTCCGCGTGTCGAGAGCATGAGCGGAGCGGTTGCCGTAGCGGCAGTGCAGGGCGATAAGGCGCTCGTGCTCGATAGCACCACCGGGCCTGCTACCGCGCTCCTGCGCTGGCGTAATTTCCCCAATGATCTTACGAGTGTAAGCAACGGCGAGGCGCGCAATCTGCGCATCAAAGCTGATGTAATCACCAATGGAACAGCTTCCACCAACGCCGCATTCGGACTGCTCAATAGCGATACGTTTTTCGAGTTTTTCAGCATCGCCGCTAACGGCCAAATCACCCGCGACGGCGCGCCAGTCGGACTGACATGCGCGCCCGGCACGCGCATCCAACTCGATGGACGGATTCGTCTGGGCGCGCAGGATGGCAGCACTTCAGGGAATGTCCAGATTCGGCTGCGTTGCGCGGGACAATCAACGACCATCAATGTCGATCTGCCTGCGGCTTTCGCCCTCAACCAACTGCGCATGCAAGTGACGGCTGGTATCGCCGCGATTGACAACGTCATGGTGCATGTGGAGGGCCAGAAGCAAGACGATACCGAGCCGGAGCCGGTCATCAATGTCGGCGACTCTGATGTCGAACATGACATTGAACATGTGAATGGTGTCACGTTTGTCAATATCAACGTCACGATTGCGAACACTGGCGGTGACGCGCGCGGTGTCTTTCTGGTGATTGACCGCGCCACATTCGAGCAATTGTTCGACCTTGCTGATGTAAGCTTTCTTGAGAATGTTGGTTTTGTCAGCAGCGTTGATGGCAACCAGGTAATCATCGGGCTGGGACAAAACAACAAGATCAGGCATAACGGCAAAATCAAGGTCAAGATCAAGTTCAAGGTTAAACCGGTGAGCGTCGTGAACGTCACGTTTAACGCGAGCTTTAAGCTGATCTACGGCGGTACCGGTGGCACGCAGGAAGTCGCTCTGGCCCCGATTGTCATCGTTGTGCCGCTGAATACGGATGGAACCACGCCCACCACGCCAACACAACCGATCACCTCGACGAATAGCCTGACGCCGACAACCAGCATGACTCCGACGGTGGTCGTGGTGCGCTTGCCGCTTGAGCGGATTGACACGCGCTTCAAGACCTACTGGAACGGGCGTGGCGGTTTGGCGATCTTCGGGTTCCCCATCACGCCGCCCGTTACCGAAACGAATGGCATTATTGTGCAGTACTTCGAGCGAGCGCGGCTGGAATACCATCCTGAGTTGGCTGGCACGCCGTACCAGGTTCAGCTTGGTTTGCTGGCCGTGGAGTTAGGCTACCGGCAGCCGCCAATCGCTCAAGCGCCCACGAACCCGACTGATAGCGCATGGTACTTCGCAGGGACTGGTCACCTGATCGCGGCTCCATTCCGCAGCTACTGGTCGAATCGCGGCGGCCTGGCGATCTTCGGCCTGCCAATTGGCGAGCTCGTCGTCGAAAACGGCCACCAGGTGCAATATTTTGAACGGGCACGCCTGGAGCTGCATCCCGAACTGAGCGGCACGCCCTACCAGGTGCAACTTGGCTTGCTGGGCGTAGCAAGCCTGGAGACCAACGCTCGTTAGTTCACATCGTTAGTTTACCTGATACCCGCGCCCGAGGCATCCCCTCGGGCGCGGGTATTTCTCGCGTGTTACTCCACGCCAGTTACCTCAATCGTCGCCGCTCTGCCCCCATGCCTGATGCCACATTCGTCCACCTTGCCCATTCGGCACATAGTTGTCACTCCATAACCGAAAGTTGTTACACATTAACTTAACGGTCGTGTTGCTCCTGCTATGATAACAACGTATTCGAGGACGTAGACTTTTTGTAAAGGATTGGACATACATAATGGCAACTTCACAGCCGAATATCACGCGACGAAACTTTCTGAAGGGCGCATCTCTTGGCGCGGGCGTCCCGATTATTGGCGGGCTGCTGGCCGCATGCGGCACGAACAGCGCGCCGACTACGGGCGCAGCCATGGACATGGAGATGCCGACCAGCGAGGCGGGTGACAAACAAACCATGACTGCCGATGCGATGGACGCGATGCACCTGAAGGGCATCAAGCAGTTCGTCGAGGGCGTGAAAACCGAAGGCGTCGGCAACCAGCCGCTGGAGCCACGCATTGAGGGTGACGTTAAAGTTTTTGAATTAACTGCCGCAATTACCAAGAGTGAAGTAACGCCCGGCCAGAAGCTTGACGCATGGACGTACAACGGCCAGCTGCCTGGCCCGGAACTGCGGGTAACTGAGGGCGACAAGGTGCGCGTGATTCTGCACAACAACCTGCCGGAGAGCACCGCCATTCACTGGCACGGCGTGATGGTGCCGAACAACATGGACGGCGTGCCGGGTATTACGCAGGATCCGGTCAAGCCTGGCGCAAGCTTTACCTATGAGTTTGTCGCCAGGAATCCCGGCTCGCACATGTACCACTCGCATCATAACTCGACCAAGCAGGTCGGCAAGGGGCTGCTGGGAGCGTTCATTATCGAGCCGAAGACGCCGCGCCCGGAAGAAAAGGCTGACCTTGAATACACCTTGATCCTGAACGACCAGCTCGGCGGCTTCACGATCAACGGCAAGGGCTTCCCGGCGACCGCACAGCTCAAGGCTAAGCTGGGCCAGAAGGTCCGCATTCGCTACATGAACGAAGGTCTGATGATCCACCCGATGCACTTGCATGGCTTGCCGCAGTTGGTGATCGCGAAGGACGGATGGCCGCAGCCGCAACCCTGGATGTGCGATACCATCAATGTTGCGCCGGGCGAGCGCTGGGACGTGATTGTGGACTGCACCGAGCCGGGCGTGTGGGCTTTCCACTGTCACATCCTCTCGCACGCCGAAAGCGAGCACGGCATGTTCGGCATGGTCACGGCGCTGGTTATTGAGTAGATACGTTCAATTTCGAGTTCTCTCACCCTGCTGCTGGCGCAGCTTCCCTCTCCCATCGGGAGAGGGACCGAGGATGAGGGTGGTGACGGCGGTGATAAACATCACCGCCGCCTTTGCATGGCGCAGTATGTAACACCACGCTACCCCGCAAGCTCCACAATCTGGGCATGCAGCCTGCCGTCTGCGATCATGAGCCGCCCAACCGTGACCGGCAGCTTGAAGCGGCGCGGTCCGGCAGCGCCGGGATTGACAAACAAGACGCCGCCGCGCTCTTCCACGAGCGGCTTGTGCGAGTGGCCGAAGATCACCGCATGGTAGCCCATGCGCGCCAGATCGATATCGAGCGTCTTGATGTCATGAAGGATGTACAGGCGGAATCCGCCCACCTCAACGGTCTGCATCTCCGGCAGGCTGGCCGCCCATCCGCCGCGATCCACATTGCCGCGCACGGCGACTGTCGGCGTGATACGTTGAAGTTCATCGAGAATATCAGCGCGGCCAACATCGCCGGCATGGATGATCAGGGCAACGCCGTGCAGCGCCGCGACTGCTTCGGGGCGCAGCAGGCCGTGCGTGTCGGAGATCAGCCCGATAATGGTTTGCGCATGATCGACGTGATTCATGTCACCGTGCCTGTTGATAATCCATGGATTGCCGGTTGTTTTTTGGCATAAAGCTCAGGCAAAAACGCATTCCATGCTCAGGTATTGCCCTTTGGCAGGCACGCATCTTGCCCACTGCAAACGGTTGTTATATGCGTGCATCATGGAAACCTGCATGGAAACAATTGTTACCCGATCCTGGGATGATCTCAACGAGGTTCTGTATAAAGGGGCATGGAAGGAGAACCTCCAGCGCTTTCGCTCAGATTATGTGTATCGCGGCCTCCCGTCGGCGCGCTACGATCTCCAGACCTCGTTGATGCGGCTGGGCGGGAACTACCCGAAACTGGAGCAGCATTTGCTGCGGGCCTTCCGCCGCTACGCCTACCGCTACGCCGCGCTTGACGACTCTGTGTGGAACTGGCTCGCGCTGGCCCAGCACCACGGCCTGCCCACGCGCCTGTTGGATTTCACCTACTCGCCGTATGTCGCGCTGCACTTCGCCACCGCCGATCCATCCCTCATGAACGAAGCTGCGGTGGTGTGGTGCGTCGATTACGTGCAAAGCATTCAGTTCCTGCCCGATATGCTTCGGACCATCCTGCATGATGAGGGTGCCAGCGCTTTCACGGCGGAGATGCTCGGTCGCATCTCCGATTCATTGCCAGCGTTCGAACGCCTCAGCACAGCGCCTTTTGTGGCCTTTTTCGAGCCGCCATCGTTTGACGACCGGATCGTAAATCAATTCGCGCTGTTCGCGCTGATGTCGCAGGCCACCATCCGGCTGGATAGCTGGCTGCACGACCATGACGAACTCGCTTTCAAGGTCATTATTCCGGCGGAGCTGAAAGCCGAGGTGCGCGACAAGCTCGACCAGGCCAACATTACCGAACGGGTGCTGCTGCCGGGGCTGGATGGTCTCAGCGCCTGGCTTGCCCGTTATTATCGCCCGCGCGCCGGAGCGCAAGAGACTGCAGCGCAATAACCGTTTTTGCGTCGCGCACGTCGCCGCGTGCCAGCATGGCGAGCGCCTCGTCAACCGGCAGCTTGACCAGTTCGGTGTCTTCACCTTCTTCGGCCAGCCCGCCGCCATGTCCATGCTGGGCGGTTGTATCAACTTCGGCGATAAAGAGTGTTATCTGCTCGGCCAGCGAGCCGGGGCTGCTATAGACCGTGGCGATCTGCTCCAGCGCGCCCGTCACCTCGTAGCCGATCTCCTCGCGCAACTCGCGGCGGGCGGTTTCCTCGGCGCTCTGGTCGCCATCCAGCAGCCCGGCGACAATCTCCAGCAGCCATGCGGCAGCGCTGTTTGAGGCTTGTGCATGTAAGCGACTATAGACTGGATACCGGAATTGGCGTACCAGCACCACCACATCGGCCTGCGGGTCGTACGCCAGCACGCCGACCGCATCGCTGTGCTGCACCACCAGCCGCGTGACTTCATCGCTCATCTGGCCGTCGGCGCGGCGATACCGCAGGCGCGCTTCCGTCACGTTGAGGAATGGGTGGTGATAGACCTGTTTGCGCTCGATCACCTCAACAGTATTGTCATGCGCGTTTGTCGTCATGGATTCTCCTGTTCATGTATTCGGTAGCGCCTGAATGCTTAACACGCATAGTTATTTTACCCCGCCACCGCCGCAGGCAGGTCGCGGAACTGGCGGTTGTACAGTTCGGCGTACTTGCCGTTCTTCGCCAGCAGCACGGCATGCGTGCCGCGTTCCACAATCCGCCCGCTGTCAATCACCAGGATCAAATCGGCAGTGCGAATGGTGCTCAGGCGGTGGGCGATGACCACGCTGGTGCGTCCACGGAGCAGCGTCGCCAGCGCGGTTTGAATCGTCGCTTCAGTGCGCGTGTCGATATTGCTCGTTGCTTCGTCAAGGATCAGGATGCGCGGGTCGGCTAGCACGGCGCGCGCGAACGCCAGCAACTGGCGCTGGCCCTGGCTCAGCGTGCCGCCACGCTCGCCCAGCGGCGTGTCGTAGCCGTCCGGCAGCGCCATGATGAACTCATGCGCGGACACGGCGCGTGCCGCCGCCTCGATGTCCGCGCGCGCGGCGTCCGGGCGGCTGTATGCAATGTTCTCGGCGATCGTGCCGCTGAACAAAAACGGCTCTTGCAGCACCAGTGCAATGTTGGCCCGCAGGCTGCGGCGGGTCACATCGCGCACGTCGTGGCTGTCGATCATGACCGCGCCGCCAGTTACGTCGTAGAAGCGCGGGATGAGATTGGCGATTGTCGTTTTGCCCGCGCCCGTCGCGCCGACCAGCGCCACAGTCTGCCCCGCCGCGACCGTGAAGTTGATCTCATGCAGCACTGGCAGGTCGGCCTTGTACGCGAACGACACATGGTCGAACACGATCCGCCCTTCGACGCGGCCAAGCTGGATGGCATCTGCGCGGTCTACCGGCTCGGTTTCTTCGTCAAGAATGCTGTAGATGCGCTCGCCGCCCGCCAATGCCGATTGGGTCTGCGTGTACACCTGCGCCATCAACTGAATTGGCCGGAAGAACTGCTGCACGTAAATCAGAAAGGCCGCCAGAAAGCCAACCGTCAGCGCGTTGCGGAACACCAGGTAGCCGCCGAAGCCGATCACTAGCGCGGTTGCCAGCGTACTCAGCACGTCCATGGCGGGCGCAAACGCCGAGGTGATCGCGACGGCCTGCACGTTGGCGTTGCGATTGGCGGCGTTGCTGCGTTGAAAGCGGGCAATGTTGCGTCCGGTGCGGTTGAACGCCTGCGCCTCGCGAATGCCGACGATCTCTTCCTGCAATTCGGCAGTGACATCGCCAACCGTCTCGCGCGTGGTGCGGAAGGCCGCCCGCGCCCGGCCCGCGAAGAACGATGTCAGCAGGAGCATGATCGGAATAATGGTGAAGCACACCAGCGCCAGTTCCCAGTTCAGCAGCAGCATGGCGATGATGATACCAATCAGGCTGAACAGCGCGCCAAGCAGTTGCGTCAAGCCCTGGCTGAGCAACTGGTTAATCGTGTCCACATCGTTGGAGACGCGGCTGATCAGGTCGCCAACCGGGCGCTGGTCGTAGTAGCTGAGCGGCAGGCGCTGGAACTTCTCGAACAGGCGCGCCCGCAGCGATGACAACAGATGTTGCCCAACCCAGCCGACCTGGTACGTTTGCCCGCGCGTGGCGAACGAGCCAACCACGTAAACGCCCAGCAGCATCAGCATGGTTTGCATGAGGCCCGCCGGGTCGCCGGTCAGGATATGCTGGTCGATTGCCTGCCCGATCAGCCATGGGCCGCCCGCCTGTGCCAGCGCGCCCAGCACGATCAGCGCGAAGGCGATCACAATATTGCGCCGGAATGGCCGTAATTCGCTCACCAGACGGCGCGCAACCATGCCACGGTTTTGCGCGCGCTCGCTGGAAGCTACGGCGATAGTATGGATGCTCATAGAAACCTTTCCTGAAAGGACGATGGACGATGGACGATAGCAATAAGCGTAAAGCGGAGAGCGTAGAACATTCAACGTAAAGCGTAAAACGTAAAACGTCAATCACCCGGCTCCCGCTCTCCTTGTCTCCCTCTCTCCCTATCATCGTATCCCCTTGTCACGGTGTCACCATGTCGGGAACGGCCTCGCCAATCAGTTGCGACTGCAAAATCTCGTTATAAATCGGGCTATTCTGGAGCAACTCTTCATGCGTCCCGCGCGCCACAATCTGACCATCGTCGAGCACCAGAATCAGGTCGGCGTCGCGCACGGTGCTGATCCGCTGTGCAATCACGAATACTGTGCGGGTGCGGTCGCGCATGAGCCGGTCGAGCGCCTCCAGAATCGCCGCCTCGGTGGTGGCGTCCACGGCAGAGGTGCTGTCGTCCAGAATCAGCAGGTGCGGGTTGACCAGCAGTGCGCGCGCAATCGCAAGACGCTGCCGCTGCCCGCCCGACAAACCGACGCCGCGCTCGCCGATAACCGTTTCGTAGCCCTGCGGCAACTCGCTGATAAAATCGTGGGCCTGCGCCGCCCGCGCCGCCCGCTCGACCTCCCCTTGCGTTGCATCCGGTTTGCCGTAGGCGATATTGTCGCGCACCGTGCCGCTGAACAGCGTCGCTTCCTGCAACACAATGCCGATTTTGCTGCGCAGGCTCGCAATCGTTACCTTCCGCACGTCATGATCGTCGATGGTGACGCTGCCGGCGCTCACATCGTAAAAGCGCGGAATGAGATTGATCAGCGTCGATTTGCCTGAGCCAGTCGTGCCGAGAATGGCGACCGTCTGGCCGGGCTGCGCCGCAAAGCTGATGCCGCGCAGAATCTCGCGGTCGTTTTCCGTGTAGCGGAAATGCACATCATGAAACTCAACTTTGCCATGCACCATCGGCAGTGGCGCGGCGTCGGGCGCGTCCTGCACGTCCAGCGGCGCGTCCAGAACCTCGAACACGCGGATGGCCGAAGCGTCGGCGCGCGGGATGCCGGACGACAGAAAGCCGATCGTCAGAATTGGAAACAGCAGAAACGCAAGATAGCTGTTGAACGCAATCAGCTCGCCAACGGTCAGCTGGTTGCCGATCACCTGCAAACCGCCGTACCAGATCACGGCAAAGGTGCCAAGATTGGCGAACAAAAACACAAATGGAAAATTATTCGAAAAGGTGCGCACCGTGAGCACATTTTTCTCGAACAGTTCTTGATTGACGGCATGGTAGCGCGCGATTTCATGATCCTCGCGCGAGAAGGCCCGGATGACGCGCAGCCCTGCCAGGTCTTCTTGCAGCACGCTGTTCAGCCGCCCAAGCGCCTGCTGCACCTGCCCGAACAGCGGGCCGATCTTGCGCACAAACTGGAGCAGCGTCAACGTAATCGCCGGAATGATCAGCAGCGCGACCAGCGTTAGCCGCCAGTTCATGGAGAACAGCAGCACCGCCGTACCGATCAGCATGACCACCGACGCGACGAGTTGAATCACGCCAGTACCGACAAACGTCCGAATCTGCTCGACATCGTTGGTCAGGCGCGTCAGCAACTGGCCGGTCTGCACCCGGTCGTAGTAGCTGAAACTCAGCCGCTGGATTTGTTGGAACAGCGCGTCGCGCATGTCATAGGCCACGCCCTGCGAGGCGCGCTCGGCCAGGTAGCCCTGCAAAAATGTAAACACGCCGCGGACGATTGCGATCAGGATCAGGCCGCCGACCGCCAGCACAATCGTGTTGATGTCGCGGTTGGTCAAGCCTTCGTCAATTGCCAGGCGGATCATCTGCGGAGCGGCAAGATTCGCCGCCGATACCAGCAGCAGCGACACAAACGCGCCAAGCGCTTCCTTCTTATACGCGACGCCGTATTTCATCGCGCGCCGTAGCGCTTTGCCATCAGTTTTGGGTGGCGGACCCATCGTGCCGGCGCCACGCTGCATGCCGCCGGATCGTTGAAATGCCATACGTTCCTCACATCAAGCTGCGTGATGCAGCACAACCGATTCCATGGGCCATGGTACACCCGTACGCGCGGCGGCGCACCGGTCTTTTGGGTAGGAAGTATATTGTACTACGCAAAAAAGAAATCGTTCGCTTGCTGTTGTACGTTTTAGGCATCATGTTTTGGGCATGCTGAAAGCAGTTCCTCCGGCGTGGCGGGTTGCGCCAGCGCCTCGACACGCGCCAGCGCCAGCCCTGCGCGCGCCGACAAGCCGAGCGGCGGGTAGCCGACCGAGCGCGCCGCCTCGTCGCCGTACAGGCATGCAAACACCGTCGGACGGTCGCTGGCAGCGCGATGCGGCTCCAGCACTACGCGGGTGTAATCGAGATCGTCTGGTTCCAACGCTGGCTGCGCCGCGCCCGCAAAGCGCGCCGTCCAGCCTTCCTGTATCATCATGGCTGCCAGTGTTTGCGGCTGGCTATGCTGCTGTTGAAAGGCGGATCGGTACACTGACGCGCGTACCTCCTCACGAATGCAGTCAGGCGACCATGGTTCACTCGTCCACAGCGGCACCACCGCCCAGCCGCGCCTGAGCAACTGCGCCGTCTCGAAGCGCAGCGCCATCTCGGTGAAATAGCGGTTGGTCCAGCCGCCCTGCCCATCATCGGTTGCCACCAGCCCCAGCGAAATCTGGCCCGGAATGTTGGGCAGGCGCTCGCTGGCTTCGGCAGCGGCGGCACGCGCGACCGATTCGGCATCCATGTTTAGCAGATTATCGATCATGGCGGCGATGTGCTCCTTGCCCATCGGGTTCATGCTGACCAGCGGCAGCGCGAGATCGTCGGTGCCTCCGGTCATAGCGGCGATATAGGCGCGAAAACGATCCATGCCACGCGGCATGGCGTACAAATCGCGCTGCGTGGCGAGGAGTTGCAGCACATCGATCTTCATAAAACCTCCGGCACGGGTACAATCCTGCGGCAGAATCAGTATAACGATAATACGCGCAGCAAAAATCGGTACTTTGGTGTATGTTTTGATGTTGTAAACGCGCATCCGAGATGAAGCCGAGGCATGCTATTATGCCTCATGATTTTTGCCAGAACCATCAGACGATTCATCCGAAGAAACAATTGAGGAAACAACGTGCAACAGACAGAACAGACTACCGTTGATGAAGCTGGCCCCGGCGCGGTGGGCGAGGTGGCGCGGTTGGCCCTGAAGCTCGGCTTTATCGCGTTCGGCGGCCCGGCGGCGCATATTGCGATGCTGCGCGACGAAGCCGTGACGCGCCGCCAGTGGCTGACGGATGAACACTTCCTTGATTTGCTCGGCGCGACGAATCTCATCCCCGGGCCGAACTCGACCGAGATGGTGATGCATGTCGGCCAGGTGCGGGCCGGCTGGCGTGGGTTGATTGTCGGTGGCGCATGCTTTATTCTGCCCGCCGCCTCGATTGTGCTGACGCTGGCGTGGGCCTACGTGCGCTACGGCTCGACGCCGACCGCCGAATGGCTGCTGTATGGCATCAAGCCGGTGATCATTGCGATTGTGGCGCAGGCGCTCTGGGGGCTGGCCCGAACAGCAATCAAAGGGCGATTTCTGGCGTTGGTTGGCCTGGCGACGCTGGCGTTGTATCTGCTGGGTTTCAACGAGCTTGTGCTGCTGCTGGGCGGTGGCCTGCTGGTCATGGTGATACGCAACGCCCGGCGGCTGGCGCGTGGCGCAGCGGCGGTCGCGTTTGTGCCGCTCGCCGGGCTATCGCCAACGGTATTGCTGCCATTCCAGGCCAAAGCACCGGTCGATCTCGGACAACTCTTTTTCATTTTTCTCAAAATCGGCGCGGTGCTGTATGGAAGCGGCTACGTTCTGCTGGCGTTCCTGCGCAACGATTTTGTGGAACGCCTCGGTTGGCTCACCGACCGGCAGCTTTTAGACGCGGTGGCAATCGGGCAATTCACGCCGGGGCCGGTGTTCACGACCGCGACATTCATCGGCTATGTGCTTGGAAGCTGGCCGGGCGCGATTCTCGCAACGCTGGGGATTTTTCTGCCCTCTTTCATGTTTGTCGCGCTCATTAACCCGCTCATTCCACGGCTGCGCGCCTCGCCATGGATGGGCGCGTTCCTTGATGGGGTGAACGTGGCCGCGCTGGGCCTCATGGCGGCAGTGACATGGGAGCTTAGTCGCGCGGCGGTAGTTGATTGGCTCACCGCGCTCCTCGCTATCGTTTCGGCGGCGCTGCTCATCCGTTTCAAGGTCAATTCAGCGTGGCTGGTCCTCGGCGGCGGGCTGGTTGGACTGATCGTTTACCTGCTAGGATAGCAGCCCAAACGGAGCGCCCACATTGCTTCAAACCCTATGGTACCATAGCACAGATTATGAAGATGGAGTAGCAACTATTATGGAATCAAAATTTCAAGAGCTTGAGGCGCGGCTCGTCGTCATTCATGATCTGAATGCGGCCAACGCGGTGCTCCAGTGGGATCAGCAAACACTCATGCCATCCGGCGGCGCGGCGGCGCGTGGTCGGCAGCTTGCGACGGTTGGACGGCTGGCCCATGAGCTGCAAACCGACCCTGCGCTTGGGCGGCTGCTCGACGATCTGCGCCCGTTCGAGGAGCAGCAGCCCTACGAGAGCCGCGAGGCCAGCCTCATCCGCGTGGCACGCCGCGATTACGAAGAGGCCGTGCAGGTGCCGCCCGCGTTCATGGCGGAATTCTTGCGCCACGGCGCGGAAGCCTACGAAGTCTGGACGCGCGCGCGCCCGGCGAATGATTTTGCCATGGTGCAGCCGTATCTCGAAACCACGCTCGACATGAGCCGCCGCCTAGCCGAATTTTTCCCGAACCGCGACCACCTGGCCGACCCGCTGATCGGCTTTCGCGATTATGGCATGACAGCGGCTATGGTTCGCAACCTGTTCACCGAACTGCGCGAGCAGCTTGTGCCAATCGTGCATGCGATTACCTCGCAGCAGCCTGCCGATGATTCCTGCCTGCACAAACATTTTCCGCTGGATAAGCAGTGGGACTTTGGCGTTGATGTGGTGAAACGCTTCGGCTACGATTTCGAGCGTGGACGGCAGGACAAATCGCCGCATCCTTTTACCACCTCGTTTTCGATTGGCGATGTGCGAATCACGACGCGCATGAAGGAAAACCGGCTGGAGGAAGCGCTGTTCAGCACCATGCACGAGGCCGGTCACGCGATGTACGAGCAGGGCATCGCGCCGGAGTTTGAAGGCACGCCGTTGGCTGGTGGCACCTCGGCCGCCGTCCATGAAAGCCAGTCGCGGCTGTGGGAAAATCTGGTGGGCCGCAGCCGCGCGTTCTGGGAATACTGGTATCCTGCGCTGCAAAATACCTTTAAGGAACAGCTTCATGATGTGACGCTCGCCACCTTTTACCGCGCGATCAACAAGGTGCAGCCTTCGCTCATTCGCACCGACGCCGACGAGGTGACGTACAACCTGCATGTCATGATGCGCTTCGATTTCGAGATGGATTTGCTGGACGGCAAGTTGCAGGTGCGCGACCTGCCGGAAGCGTGGCGCGAGCGGCTGCACCATGATCTTGGCGTGGAGCCAGCCGACGACCGCAACGGTGTGTTGCAGGATGTTCACTGGTTCGACGGCTACGTTGGCGGCGCGTTTCAGGGCTACACGCTCGGCAATATTTTGAGCGCGCAATTCTTCGACGCGGCCACGCAGGCGCACCCGGGCATCACAGCAGACATGCAGCGCGGCGCATTTGACACGCTCCACGGCTGGCTGCGCGACAATGTGTATCGCCCGGGGCGCATCTTCACTGCCGCCGAACTGGTCGAGCGCGTGACGGGTGGGCCGCTGCGGGTCGGGCCGTACATCCGCTACCTGCGCGAAAAGTACGGGATGCTGTACACATTATAGGTCAAGAACAAGGAACAAGAAGAACGAACAAACAGAAAAGAACAAAGAACAGGTGCATGAGAATCCATCAGCGCTCATGCTCTCTGTTCTTTGTTCCGGTTTCTTTGTTCTGCCCATGTTTTTTGTTCTTTGTTCTCCATGGGCGGAACCTTTTGCGCCCTGTCACCGTCCTCCTAGCAGGAAATATTCTTGAACAGGAGCGAAACGATGACTCAGCGGATTCTATCAATCATTGGAATGGCAGTGGTGGTCTTGCTGGTGCTGCTGGTCGGCATGGTCGCGTTTTCATACGCGCGCACGGCCAACGCGCAGACCGGCGTGACGGCCATGCGGCAGGTGACGGTGGTTGGGCATGGCGAGGTCAAGACGCGGCCCGACATGGCGACGGTGCAGATCGGCGTGCAGACTCAGGCGGCGGATGCGAAAGATGCGCTGGCGCAGAACACGCAACAGACGCAGGCGGTGCAGGCCAAGCTCAAGGATCTGGGTATTGCCGACAAAGACATGCAAACCAGCAACTTTAGCATCAATCCGACGTACGATAACGATGGGCGGCAGGTGACGGGCTATACCGTGAGCAACATGGTCAGCGTGACCATCCGCAACCTTGACCAGGCCGGGACGTTGCTCGATCAGGTCGTGCAGGCTGGCGCGAACAGCATCTACGGCATCAACTTCAGCGTGTCGGACCCGGAAGCCGTGCTCAACCAGGCGCGCACGCAGGCCATCCAGAACGCGCAGGCGCGGGCATCGCAACTGGCGCAGGCGGCGGGCGCTTCGGCGGGCGAGGTGCTGGTGATTACCGAGAATGTCGGCAGCGCGCCGCCCATGCCCATGATGGCCCGTGACTCAGCGGCTGCTGGCAGCGCCGCGCCAATTCAGGCCGGTGAGCAGACGCTCAGCGTGGATGTGCAGGTGACGTACGCGCTGCGGTAAGTACATAACATAAGTCGTAAAAGGAAGAAGGATGAGGGCGAACATGACACGCTCTCATCCTTCTTCCTTTTTCCTTTCGGTCGTGATCCTTCATCTTGCTGGCATAGCTCTTGCCGAATGTTGGAGCGTAGCTGCTTTTATAAACATAAGCAATTAACAAAGGCAAGGTTTTCAATGGCTAAAGTCAATCCAATTCAATTGCAAAAGAACCTCAAGGGCGCGAAGTACCCGGCGAAGAAGGATGATCTTGTCAAGCGCGCCGAGGAGAACGGCGCAAGTGATGACATGCGCTCGCTGATTGGCCGCCTGCCCGACCGCGAGTTCGAGAATCCGGCGGAAGTGAATAAGGCCATCAAGGAACTTGAGTAAATACCCTGAACCCGACAGTTTCCTGCCGGGTTCAGACAACTTTTTTTACCCATGCGCGGATACATGCTCGGGCGCTATTTTGTAGCGCACGCGCTGCTCATCGGCTGGGCCAGGATATTTGTCCGCGCCCGTATAGCGTTTGGCGAGAAAGTTGATGTGCGCCCGCCCCGCTTCCTCGTTCATCTCGACAATCGGCCCGCGTACAGCCAGGTAACGATAGGGATTCTGCGGATCGATGATCGACAGCGCGACATAGGAGTTGGCGCGCACCGCGCGATCCTTCAGCCGCCCCACCGCCGTATTGACATAAAAGTAGCCGTCTTCATAGCTAAACCACACCGGCGTGACCTGTGGCGTGCCGTTTGGCAGCACCGTTGCGAACGACGCAAACAATGGCTGCTCTACGAGGTCGCGGAAATCTTCGGGGACTGACTTCGGTGTACTATTGTTGGTGGACATGACTGCTCCTTGATTCTGCAAATCGAGACTAAACGCCTTTCAAACGCGGAATAACCTGCTCGCCAAACGCCTTGATGAACTGCTCCTGGTTGCGCCCGACATTATGCACATGAATCTCGTCGAAGCCCAGGTCGATGAACTGCTGAATATTTTCGCGGTGCGCGTTCAGATCAGGCGAGATCAGCATGCGATTCTTGTAATTTTCTGGCCGCACCAGCTTGGCAATCTCGGCAAAATCTTCCGGCGAGCGAATGTCCTGCTTGGGGAACGGCATGCCGCCGTTGGGCCACTCGGTCATGGCGTTCTGAAGCGCCTCCTCCTGCGTGTCGGCCCACGACATGTGCAGTTGCAGCAGTTTCGGCATCTTCGCGGCATCTTTGCCCGCCGCCCTGGCTCCTTCCTCAAACTTGCCGAGCAGCATGCGCAGCTTGTCGGGCGCTGCGCCGGGCGTAATGATACCATCGCAGTGCTGCCCGGTCCATTTGGCGGTGATCGGCCCGGCAGTGGCGATGTAGATCGGCACCGGCTGCTCCGGCAGCGTCCACAGCTTCACGCGCTCCATGGTGAAGTATTCGCCGTTGTCGTGCCTGGCGAGCTTGCCGCTGAACAGATTCCTGATGATTTCGGCGGCTTCCTGCATCATCTTGAGCCGCACATGCGGTTCCGGCCACACGCCACCGACGACATGCTCGTTCAGCGCCTCGCCGCTGCCCAACCCCAGCCAGAAGCGGCCCGGCGTCAGTACGCCCTGCGTGGCGGCGGCCTGCGCGATCACGGCCGGGTGGTAGCGGAATGACGGGCATGTCACGCCCGGCCCAAACGTCATTTCTTTGGTGCGCGCGCCCAGCGCCGCCATCCATGACCAGACAAAGCTGGCCTGGCCCTGCTGCGGCACCCACGGCTGGAAGTGATCGGCGGCCATCGCGCCCTTGAAGCCGTGCTGCTCGGCCAGCACACTGTAGTCAAGCAGTTCGTTTGGTCCGAACTGCTCCAGCGCGGCTGCGTATCCAATAATCGCCATGGTTTTCTCCTTTGATGAGAAACGTTTCGATTACGCATTTCCGACAGCGCACCATGCGTGCCGCACCGCATGCGATGTGCGCGCGAACTGCTGCGCGGCGGTATTTCCTGCCGTATCGGCGAGCAGCGTCAGGTCGTCAGGCTGGTCGACATCGAGCATAAGCCCGGGCGAGCGCACAGCTTCCACACCGATGCCGCGCTGTCGCGCCGCCTCCATGTGCCTGGCGAGGCTGTTTGGGCCATACAGAAACGGCAGCGCCAGCGGTGGCCGAACCAGCAGCGCATTGGTGCCGCCGTCACGCGAAGCCGCCAGCACAACGCTCGGTTGCGGTCCGAGAACCGCGATCAATGCGTCAATGTCATCAGGCGTAACGAGCGGCAGGTCGGCGGGCAACACAAGCAATGCCTCGGCACCGCTCGCGGCAACATGCGTGGCCGCCTGAGTCAGCGCTTCGTTCAGGCCATGCATGCGGTCGATGATAGCTTCAGCGCCATGCTGCGCTGCCACATGGAGCGCCGCGCTGTCGCGGCTGATCACGCTGACGCGCGCCACCGCAGGCGCGGCCCGCAGCGCCTGCAGCACATCGCCAAGCATGTCCAGCACGAGCAGGCGGCGTTCGGAGGGGCTCAGGACCGGTGACAAGCGCATCTTCGCGTGTTCTAAATCCTTGACTGGCACTATCGCGTGGAGCATGATGTGTGAGCATTATAAAATCAAGAACCGAGAACCGAGAACTGACGATAGACGATGGCAACGAGCGTAAAATGTATGAGTATTGTCATCTTGTCATCTTGTCATCTTGTTACCCAACTCTCCGCTCTCTAGTTCCTTCAGCTTCCTGTCACCGTGTCACGCTACGCGCTGCATCCAGCGCAGCCTGCGCCAGCGCCCGCTTTTCCGCCGGGCCACGCATGATCGTATCTGTGATTACAACATCCAGGCCACGCGCTCGAATATCGTCCGCCAGATCGGCGTCAACTTGGTCGATCACCAGCGCGTCGGCGATGTCGCGGTAGCAATCGGCTACGCCGCGCGCCGATACCTCGTAGCCCTGCGCCTGCATGAGCGGCGCGGCTGGCCCTTTGATCGCCGCTCCGCCGACAATCGGGCTAACGGCGACCACCGGCGCGGCTGTTTCGCGCAGCGCGGCCCGCACGCCCGGCACCGCCAGGATTGTACCGACGCTGACGATCGGGTTGCTCGGCGCGATCAGCACGACCTCGGCCTCGCGGATCGCTTCGAGCACGCCGGGCGCAGGCCGCGCATCCTCGGTTCCTTGGAACACAACGCCGCGCACTTCGTCCTGTGCATGGCGCTGCACCAGATAGTTCTCGAAGTGCATCAAACCGGACGGCGTGTCGATCATGGTCGCCACTGGCTCGTTACTCATGGGCAGCACGCGGGTTTGCACGCCCAGCGCCCGCCGGAACTCGTCGGCAATCTCGGCCGGCGTTTTGCCAGCGCGGAGCAATTCAGTGCGGCGGATGTGCGTGGCGATGTCGCGGTCGCCGAGCAAAAACCATGACGTGTCCGCGCCGAGCGTCGTGAGCATGTCCAGTACGTTGGTCGTATCGCCACGGATGCCCCAGCCATTCGTTTCATCAATGATACCCGCCAGCGTGTAGGTGACAATGTCCACGTCGGGCGAGATGTACAGGCCGTGGAGCGTGATGTCGTCGCCAGTGTTGACGATCGCCGTGACCTGTTCGGGCGGCGCGACCTGCACCACGCCTTCAAGAAAACGGGCGGCTCCCACACCACCCGCGAGCACCGTAATCATGGTGAACTCCTGTGCGCTGACGCGTAGCTCACGGCGTCAGTCGTAACTCTGAACTACTTCAAACCCAAGTTTTGCGTACACATGCTGCGCGTTAGTGTTGCCGTCAGTGACGTACAGGGAGAGTTCCGTTTCGCCGAGTTCCAAAAGTGCGTTCATACTTTTTTGCAGCAGAAAGGCGCCGAGCCCCTGATTTTTCATGCCAGGATGGACCATAATATCGGTCACGAGCGGCACGTCATGCCAGCGGCTGATCATGATTGCGCCGCGCGCCATGCCATCTATCTCACATACGAACGAGCAGTCGTGCAGCAGCGGGCCATACTTGCCGTCAATCTCGCGCTGGGCTTGCGCCTGCGCTTCTTCAAGCGTTTCGCCTTCGTAATCGATTGTGCCACGATATGCCTCAAGCATGAGCGCGCCAAGCAGCGCAACGTCATGCTTTGTCACATTGCGGCACGGCCATGTGCGTCGGTAGGTTTGTGGCGAAAGTGTTGTCTTCATTCCAAAGCGCATGAAACCCACCCTTTAGAACATATCGCCGACCCATGGGCGCGGTCCCGCAAATACCGCCGTCGCGCGAGCCAGCGCATCGGCTGGCCCGTCGAGCAGCCCAATCGCCTGAAGCTCTACCGGAGCCATGAAGCCGCTGTACAGCGCCGCCAATCCGCGCGCGTCGATGCGCAAGTCGCCGTCGCCGCCTTTGCGCACATGGCCCGCGCTGTCTGCTACGTTCAGCATCCAGCGGCCATCGTTTTGCGGCAGCGCTTCGTCGCGCACGTCGAAGTGCAGCGTCGCGCTGCCGCCGGGCGGGTAGCCGCGCGCCTCAAGCGCGCCCGCGACATCGATTACACGCAACATCCAGTCGAAGTTGGTGCTTACGCGATGCCGCAGGCGCATGCCAGCGTACAGATTTTCGCGCAGTGAGTAGAGCAGTTGGTCGAGCGGGCCACCATGCCACTTGACGTAATCAACCATGCTGCGGTAGCCAGCAAACAGTTTCAGGATGCAGCGGGCAGCCTCAGGCGTGCGAGCGCAGTAATCAGTGACGACCAGCGGCTCGGTGCGGCTGCCCTGTGTGTAAACAACATAGCCGGTTGGTTCGCCGCCCTGCGTGATCAGGAAGCGGTGTGGCTGCTGGTTAGGCGGTTCAAGGCGGAAGTCCCACATCCACGCGGGTCGGTCGAGGTGGCCCGCGCTCATGCGGGCGCGCTCGGTATACAGCCGCTTCACCACGTCATACTGCTCCGGCCCGAACGGCACAATCTCGCACGCGGCGCGCTCCACGTCAATCGCCTCGGTCGGCAGTTCGTAAGTAATGCGCGAGCCAGCCCGCTCGAAGCCAGCCCGGCGGTAGAACGTGAGCGTGGCGGGATATAACGCCGCCAGCGGGCAGCCGTTGGCATGCAGCTCTTCAAGCACGGCGCGCATCATATGAAGACCAACACCGCTGCCACGCGCTTCCGGCGTCACGCCCACGCCGTTTACCAGCATGCACGGCACGCGCCGCCCGCCGAACCACTGCCCGGCATCTGCCAGGGCCACGCCCGCAAGAATGCGCCCGTTTTGCCGCACTGCGCGGAAGGACTCGCGCCCAAGCCGCTCGATCCATGCCTCCATGTTACCGGGAAAATGCAGCGAGCGCCCCAGCGCATTATCGAACGCCTCGTCCTCGTCGGGGCGCGGCGGGCTGATTTCATACATCGTGGTTGGCTTCATATAAGTGCAATTTATAAAATCAGATTCTGATCATCCCCATACCGTTCAGGGCATCATGCCGAGCAGTTGCTGCAAACGCTCACCTGTGTCTTCTTCGGGATCAAGCATTGTGACGCCCTCAGCCTGGGCCGCGCGGATCAGGCTGAGGGCGTCGCAGAAAAGCAGCATATTGCCAGATTCGTGCAGCAATTGCTGAAGAACAATTGCCGAGCGGAGAATAATAGCGTCGGTGGCGTTGATGTTGTGTTGCACAATAAAATCTACTGCTGACAAGATAAGCGTATCACTAACGGGCGCGGTCGCAAACGCTTCATTGTCCGCAATTTTAGTGAAGAATTCTGCAAACGTTTGGCGATAGGCTGATTCTGTAATCCGGCCATCGTTTCTGTTTCGCGCAAGAACAGAGTAAAGCTCAATAATGCTCAAGGTTGATCATGTGTTCTGTTCTATAGAAATACGGCTGAATAATTCATTGACAATGTGCGATCCTGGTTCTGCGCTATAGCGTTTGAGCAGAGCACTCGTGTCAAAGAACACATGCAGCGCCATTTATTCCTCACGCATCTCTCTGACGGCACGGCTGAATTCGTTTGGCTCCAGGTCTAGTTGAGCCATTCGTTTCTGCAACTCCCCGGCGCCAATGGGTTCGCCTGTAATACCTTCAGCTTCAAGGAACGCTCGAAAAGCCTGAGCAATCATCTCATTGTCGGCAAACAAATCATCCGGATCGAGATGGTGTTCCTCCGCTATGCCGTGAACATGGCGCATTTGTTCTTCCAGTTGCTCGACTCGCTTCGCTAGCGCATTGAACACATCGGCGGTCACAACATCGTTCGTCATGGCTGCGCTCCTTTCAGTCAAATTGTACCACCAACTCGTCCAGCGGCAGCCGTTCGCGGCGCACCGGGTCGGCGGCAGCGTAGCCCAGCGTGATCAGCGCATGCGGCGTGAGCGCCGGGTCAAGGTCCAGCGCCGCGCCGACGACCGGCGGGCAGAACAGTGGCGCGCACATCCAGCCGCAGTCCAGCCCCAGGTTGTACGCCATGAGTAACATGTTCTGCACCGCGCAGCCCAGGCTCTGGATCGCCATGGTCGCCTCGGCGGCGTTCCGGTCGGCGTCTGGGTACACATCTAAATCTTCGAGGTACAGGCATGGAATGATAATCACCGGCGCACGCAGAATTCGGTTGTGCGATTTTTGCCGCCGTGTCTCGATGACGGTCTGATCCTGGCCGTCGAACGCAAGCTGCCTGCGCCATTCGTCGCCCATCGCGTCGGCCAGACGCTGCTTCCGCTCGGGGCGTGTCAGCACGGCAAAGCGCCATGGCTGCCTGCCATGCGGCGACGGCGCCCAGCGCCCGGCTTCCAGCACCTCCATGACAAGCTCGCGCGCCACCGGCCGGTCCTGGTAGCGCCGCACTGACCGTCGGCCCTGGATGATCGCGGAAAGGTCAAGCTCACTGCGTGATACTGACGAAGGACGAAGGACCAATGACGAAAGTTGATCCGCTGTCACTGGTCGTTCGTCGTTCGTCGTTTGTCGTTCGTCGTTCGTCGTCACCGGAACATATCTTTCTCTGGCGCGCGCAGCAACATGTGCGCCCGGCCCTCGCCCGGCTGATATTCAAAACCGCGCACAATCGCAATCGGCACCGCGTCGGTCTTGCCCATGACCAACTCGGCAGCCGAGGCCAGCTCGTCGGCCACCGCCAGATTGCTGGCCTTCAGCATATAGCCGTAGGTGTCCTCCTGCCCGGCGTAGTTAGTGAGCGGCAGCATGCCCGACACGCCAATCGCAATATTGATCTGCCCCTCGCGCCATGCCCGTCCGAACGAATCCGAGATAATCACCGCCACGTCAGCGCCGGTCTGCTCGCGAATAGCGGCGCGGATGGCGTCCGCCGAGGCGTCCGGATCGACCGGCAGTAATGTCACAGCCCGCCCGCCGTCCACATTCGACTCGTCGACGCCGGAGTTGGCGCAGATCAGGCCGTGATGCGTCTCGGTGATCAGCACGCCGCGATCCATGCGCACAATCCGTCGGCTTTCGCGCAGCACCACTTCATAATGATGCGCGTCTTTATTGCCCTGCGCTGCAATGGCATGGGCAAACGGCGACGGCTCGATATCTTCAACAATGACCACACGCCCTTCTGCTTTCGACACAATTTTCTGGGTCACCACCACAACGTCGCCATCAACC
>DASTWM010000539.1:0-12334 GCA_035765855.1 Roseiflexaceae bacterium | reverse complement strand
TTCGTTGTAGCTTTTGCCCGCGCGCCCGTCGAACTCCAGGCCATGCGTCATCCAATAGGTGCGGAAGCCGACGCCGCTCGCTTGATCGCACAGATTGTGTTTCGTCTGGCTGAAGTACGTGCAGCCCGGCGCGGGGTTGGCCGGTGGAACGTCGGTCTGCCAGTTGATGCCGCGCTGCCGCAGCAGCTCGTCGCCGAGCCGTCCCAGCAGTACGTCATATGGCCGCTGATTTTCTGGATGTAGCTCGAAACGCTGGCGCTCAAAGTATTGCGCGGCGCGGCCATTTTCCTGCCGCTCGTCGGTCAGCGGGTAGCCGAACACCGGCAAACCGCCGTTTTGCTGCCAGTATTGCAGAAAGCGCCCGGAAACGGTGTGGCCCGTTTCGGGAAAATACTGGCTGCCTTGCTGCCCGTACACACTGCCGAACGGCACAAGCGCGAAAACCACCACCACGACACTCAGCATGAAGCGACGAAGGATGTTCATCATTGATTCCTTTCCTGCAATCATGTTGGCCTGCAATGCCCATGCAGCGCCCACCATGCCCTTATACACGTGATTATACCAGCATGCAACTTAGATCACAGTAGCTCTTTACGAGCTTCAAGGTTTGATGGTTATCCCAACATTGCGCTTGCCATGTCATCTCCAATTGCTTCTTGCACCACAGCTTTACGTTTTTGTTCCATTCTCCGCTTGTCTATTCCGTCATCCGCATACGAAATTACGTACTCCTTGTTTTCACCATCAACAACCATCTGAACATACCAGCGATTTACGTATACACTAATTGCCTTTGCCGTATGCCCGTGCTTTTTCGCCCATTTCTCTGCTTCCAGCATGGCATGCATTTGTAGATAGATTTTCGCGTCGAGTCGCGCCCATAGTAATTGTTCCTCTAATCCTGTGCATGCTTCGCGCAAGGCGTTCAACTCGCGAATAAGCTTTCTGTATTCTGGGATTGAGTTTTCGCGCAGTGCTCGCATGCAGAGTGCTAACAGCGGACGAATTAATTCATCAGGAACATTTTCTAAAATCTGCTCATCAATTTTTGCTTTCATCGGAAGCCCCTTTAATACGAGAAAAGATCAAAAGAACTCGTACATAGTGTCATTTCGAGCGCAGCGAGAAATCCCTCCAGAGAGATTCCTCACTGCGTTCGGAATGACAAATGGTACACCCACCTCATATTTCTGCTAAAAGGGCCACATGGGGACGGCTTTCAGGCCGTCCCCGTTGCGTTCATCTTACGCGCTTACTTCGCCTGGCTCAACCAACTGGAGAATGCCCTGAAGCGGGATGCGCACCCATGCCGGGCGGTTGTTCAACTCGTACCCCAGCTCGTACACCGCTTTTTCCAGCAGGAAGGCATCGAGGAGCACCTCCAGGTTTTCGCGCTTCTGCGGTATGAATGAGGCGTTGCCCGCCGTCGCCAGGTACTGCTTAAGGAACGACACGCTGACCCAGAAGGTCCAGTAATGGCCCCACTCCTGCGCCACGTCCATGTCTTCCGGGCGGATCGTTGCGCCTGCCGCCTGATTCAGCAGCGCGGCGTGCGAAGCGTAGCGGAACGAGCGCAGCATGCCGGCCACGTCCTGCAATGGCGAACGCTTGATACGGCGCTCGCTCAGGCGGCGGGCTGGCTCGCCCTCGAAGTCGATGATGGCAAAATCGCGCCCGGTGTACAGCACCTGGCCGAGATGGTAGTCGCCATGGTAGCGCGTGCGCGTCGCGTTGATTTTGCCATCGATGACCTTGCGGAACCGCTCCATGACCACGCTCTGCATGCCGAGAAGCTGCTGCGCTTCTTCGCGGGCTTCGCCTTCCAGCGTCGAAAGTTGCTTGCGCAGCGTTTGGAATGCTTGCATGGAAAGCGTGCGCATGGATTGGTACATCGAGCGCTGGTACATGGTTGTGAACGGTTCCGGCGCGAACTGTTTGTTGTCGGTGGGTTCGGCAAGCGCCAGGTGCATCTCAGCGGTGCGCTCGCCCAGCAGCCGCGCCTGCTCGATGTACGTTCCTACCATCTCGCAAGCCAGGTCCGGTATTTCTTCCTCAGTTGCGTCGATCATGGCCCTGGTCGCCAGCGGCGGCATCTCCGGCAGCGGCACCTCGGTGGTCAGCGCCCGCTCGAAGAAGCGGCCCAGCGCGTCGAGCGTGTAATTCCAGGCGTCGCCTTCATTCGGCACAAAGCCCTGCAACAGCGCCAGCGTCATCGGCTCGCTGCCGGGGCGGCGGTATTCCAGCGCGCCCGCCAGCGGCGCGGTGTACGGGAACGAGCGCTGCTCGGTCAGGTAGCGGCCAATTTCCAGATCAGGATTGACGCCCTCCTCCAGATTGCGGAACACCTTGAGGATGAGTTTGTCACCGTAGATGACCGATGTATTGCTTTGCTCGGCGCGGCTGACCGATGGCTCCAGCGCGTTGACATTGCCGTCCACCGCTTCGCGCAGCACCCGCGTTGTGGTGGCGGTGACTTCGCCCTTCGCGCCTCGCAGGCGGCGGCGTCCGGCGGTCGTTTGAAGCAGCGCTGTGGCAAAATAGGTGTTGGATGATGGATCGTACAAGACGCCGTGGGCCTCATGGCTGGGCTGGAGTCGTGCGATCGCACTGCCGGGCGTGTCGTGAATGATCGCATCGGCATGCTCGCCAGTGGCGAACGCCAGCGGCAGCACGTACGTTTCTGGGTCGCCCTCGTTGTAAAGCACCTCCACCAGCGCGATCTGCGCGTCCACGCCGTTGCCCGACAGCGGAATCGTATCGGTGATCTGCACACTGCGGATGCGGCGCGCCTTGCCACGGAACCAGCGGCGCTGCTTCAGGTACGCGGGCAAAATGTTGGTCAGCTTGCCGGATTGACCTTCGGCCAGCATGCTTTGCCATGTGCCGTTCACCGCAAACTCCGGCAGATTGATGTCGCCGCCAAGTTGATACGAGGGCATGCCCGCCATGTTCTGTGGCTCCAGCGCGAACCAGTAGAAATTGTGCGGGCCAAGCGTGATAAAGTAAGGCAGTTCGCCGATCGGCGGGAACTCGATCCGTCCAAACATTTCCACCGGCGTCATGCCCTTGAATTCCGCCATGTCAAGCTCAACCGCCTGCACGAAGCGCGACATGTTGGCAATAACCAGAATGTTTTCGTTCTCATAGCGCCGGACGAACGCCAGCACCTTGCGATTCTCCGGCTGGAGAAACTCGATCGTGCCGCGTCCAAACGCCTGGTAGCGCTTGCGCAGCGCGATCAGGCGCTTCATCCACCACAGGAGCGAACTGGGATTGTTCTGCTGCGCCTCGACATTGACCGTCTCGTAGTTGTATTCCGGCTCGGTAACTACCGGCAGGTAGAGCCGCTGCGGGCTGGCCTTGGAAAAACCAGCATTGCGGTCAGGGCTCCACTGCATGGGCGTGCGCACGCCGTTGCGGTCGCCGACATAAATGTTGTCGCCCATGCCGATCTCGTCGCCATAGTACAGCACCGGCGTACCCGGCAGCGCGAACAGCAAGCCGTTCATGAGTTCGATTTTGCGGCGATTGTTGCCAAGCAGCGGGGCCAGCCGCCGCCGAATGCCAAGGTTGATGCGCGCCTGCGGATCGTTGGCGTACACCCGATACATGTAATCGCGCTCTTCATCGGTCACCATTTCGAGCGTCAGTTCGTCATGGTTGCGCAGGAACAGCGCCCACTGCGATTTGGGCGGAATAGCTGGCGTCTGATCGAGAATGTCGATGATCGGGAAGCGATCTTCCATGCGCACCGACATGTACAGGCGCGGCATGACTGGAAAATGGAAACACATCTGGCACTCGTCGTCGTCGCCAAAGTAGGCGACCGCGTCTTCCGGCCACTGGTTGGCCTCGGCCAGCAGCATGCGCCCCGAAAACTTCTGATCGATGTGCGCGCGCAATTCTTTCAGAAAGGCGTGTGTTTCTGGCAGATTCTCGCAAATGGTGCCTTCGCGCTCGTACAGGTACGGAATGGCGTCAAGACGCAGACCGTCCACGCCCATTTGCAGCCAGAAATCCATCGCCTTGAGCACGGCCTTGCGTACCGCCGGGCTGTCGAAGTTCAGGTCGGGCTGGTGGCTGAAGAAGCGGTGCCAGTAATATTGCTCCGCAACCGGATCCCACGTCCAGTTCGAGCGTTCGGTGTCGGTGAAAATAATGCGGGCGTCCTGATATTTCTCGTCGGTGTCGCTCCACACGTACATTTCGCGTGCCGGGCTGCCGCGTTTGGCGTGGCGCGCCTTCTGGAACCATGGATGCTGGTCCGAGGTGTGGTTGCACACCAGTTCGGTGATCACCCGCAGGCCGCGCTTGTGCGCCTCGCGGATGAACTGCTTCACATCCTGCAAATCGCCGTACATGGGGTTGACATCGTTATAATCAGCGATGTCGTAGCCGTCGTCGCGCAGCGGCGAGGGATAAAACGGCAACAGCCAGATCGCCGTGATGCCGAGATCCTGAAGATAATCCAGTTTCTCGGTCAAGCCCTGGAAGTCGCCGATCCCGTCGCCGTTGCTATCATAAAATGCACGAATATGCACTTCATAAATAATGGCATCTTTATACCAGAGCGAATCTCCAGCCAGAATTGCATCGTTTTTGCTCGGTGGCATGATCACAGTCCTTCATGCTGTTACAAGTACACGTCGTTGACACAACACAAAAACAACGTTCGGGCCGATATGCGCTGTTCTTCGCGCTGTGGTGTGTTCCTAATCCTGGTGGTAGCTTTGCATCTTTCATACCAGATCGCACGACATAGCTCTTCAGGCTGGCCTGCGCGCTCGCTACTGCCGGGTGAACAGGCGCTCCCCGGCAAATCCCGCGCGATTGAGCGATGGCATGTCGATATGTTCTTCATGGAAGCGCTGGTGCAGCCGCTTGATGAATTCATGGCGGAGCACATGTTGATCGGTGACTTCTTTGGCGCGCAGCACGGCGTTGAACTTAATGCCCAGATCGGAAAATGTGTTGAAGCGCACGACCGGCTCGAAATCGGCGATGCCGCCCTGCACGTTGCGCAGCGTTTCACGCCCCACTTCGGTCGCTACCCGCTCGACACGCGCCAGGTCGGAGTCATAGCCAACCAGCACCTCGATCAGTACCGACGTTTCTTTATTCGGCAGGTAATAATTGCGATTGATCGACGACGAAATTCTGGAATTCGGAATAACGATCATGTTGTTCGCAAGTTCGCGCACCGTGGTGTGGCGCAGGTTAATATCGGTGACGTAGCCTTCTTCGCCGGTCTGGAGCTTGACATAGTCGCCCACGCGGATTTTCTTCGACAGCAGGATGTAAATACCGGCGAACAGATTGGTGAGCGTGTCTTGCAGCGCCAGCGCCACCGCCAGGCCGCCAACGCCCAACGTCGTCAGAATCGGCGTAATCGGGATTTGCAGCGCCTGCAACATCACCAGCATGCCGACCATGATGATGAGCAACCGGGTGAGATTGACCAGAATGGATGTCGATGGCGCGCTCGCCGACACGCCCTGCGCGGTAGCAGTCGAGTGCTGGATCAGGCCGGTGGCGATGCGGGCGCTCACGAGTGTAATGGATAGCACCAGCACCAGCACTAGTGCTTTGCCGAGCACTGCGCGCGCGTCATCGTCGAATGGCAGCAGGCGCATGGCCGCGAATACGCCGCCGATCATGCACCACAATGTCGGCTTGCCACGCAGAACTGAAATGATAATGTCGTCGCCGGCCCAGTTCGTGCGGGCGGCGGTGGCGCGCAGGCTCGTGCGCAGCAGCACGTCAACGATCATGCCCAGCAGCGCGCCGCCGACGATACACAGCACCGGAAGGGTCCACATGGTATCGAGATAGGCGAGGTACAGGGTTCGCACGGTGTTCAGAATGTTCATACGAAGTTGTGTCTCCTTTCAGCTATGTACAATTCCATCGCCCGTACACAACGTCGTGACTCACACGCAATGGTACAATACGAAATCGTACCATAGCAACAATGTAGCTCGGCTGCGTTGCGGCGGATGCTCATGAGTGCATGACGGCGCGGTGCAGGAATGATCATGCTGCGGGTTTGATGCAGCAGAAACACGTCGTTGTGTTATTGATTGTCGTGCCAGCATTCTTTTAGGGGTTGTGTATTGTTGTTCTATAAAATGACAGATTTGTTATTTCGACATGTGGAGTGTATTGTCATCCTGTGAGCGCTGAAGTCGAACAACCTGAGAACGATGTGCGCGAACGCGCTGGGCTGGCTGGCGATGTGCAGCAGCCGTCGTTGTGGCACGCCACGCTGGCGGTGTTTCGCAAGGATCTGCGCAGCGAACTCCGTAGCCGCTACGCCGTGAACGCCTTGCTGTTGTTCGCCACGAATAGCGTGGTGGTGCAAAGCCTGGTGCTGGGCCTGCTGCTGCCGAGCCGCAACGCCGATTTGTCGCTGATCTACGCGGCGCTGCTGTGGATTACGGTGCTGTTCGCGGCGTTCACCGGGCTGGCGCGGGCCTTCGTGCAGGAGGAAGAAGCGCGCACGGCGGCGGCGCTGCGGCTGGCGGCTCCACCGCTGGCGGTGTACGGCGGCAAACTGCTGTTCAATTTATTGTTGCTGCTGCTGCTGGATGTGGTGGTGACCGTGTTGTTCGTCGTGCTGCTGCGGGTGCAGATTGGCAACCTCGGTTTGTTTCTGGCGCTGTTGCTGGCGGGCAGCGTTGGGCTGGTCGCCGCCACCACGCTGGTCGCGGCCATGATCGCGCGGGCGGGCGCAAAGGGCGCGCTGTTCGCGGTGCTGTCGTTTCCGCTGCTGGTGCCGCTGCTGGTCGTCGCGGTGCAGAGCACCGCGCGGGCGCTCGACGGCGTTGGCTGGGATGAGGGACTGCGCCCGCTGGTGACGCTATTATCATTCGCCACGGTGCAGTTCGTCGCCTCGCTGTTTTTATTCCCGACAGTGTGGGAGGCGTGAGGAGCGGATGAGCAGAGAACGGAGAGAACATGCTCTGCGTTCTCCGCGCTGCGCGCTGCGCTTTACGCTCTACGTTTGTTGCTTCGTCGTTCGTTCTCGGCCAGTTGCCCTAACTTCAGCCCGCCTCTCATCCTTCATTTAGCTTTATGCTGTCGACCGGCTCTGCTTCTTGTGATAAAATGCACGATACGGGACACCATGTACCTTCCTGTTTGCTTGTTACGTCTTCATGGAGTACCATGCCGAGACAAGATATACTGGTTGTGTTGGAAGAGAGTTTTCGATGAGCGTACGGCTCGCGCAAGTCGCAAAAATCGCGCTTGGCCTGTGGATGGCGGGCGTGCTTGTGTCAATGTTCCTGATCGTGCCGCAGTACGTCGGCCTCGGCGATGTGGGCCGCATCATTATTGTGCATGTGCCGACCGCATGGGTGACGTCGATTGCGTTTGCCGTTTCGGCATTTTACAGCATCCGCTACCTGTGGAAGCGCCACATGGCCGACGACGCGAGCGCCGTGGCTGCTGCCGAGGCGGGCTTTGTGTTCTGCGCGCTGGCGACGATCACTGGCGCGGTGTTCGCGCAGGTCGTGTGGGGCGTGTTTTGGAACTGGGATCCGCGCGAAACCTCGATCCTGGTGCTGCTGCTGATTTACGCGGCCTACTTCGCGCTGCGCTCCGCAATTGATGATGTCGAGCGGCGGCGGCGTTTCGCGGCGGTGTATAATTTATTCGCCGCCGTCACCATGCCATTTCTGCTGTTCGTCGCGCCGCGCGTGGCCGACAGCACCTTGCATCCGAACTGCGCGTTTCTGCCGGGCAGCAAATGCAACGGCGTCACGCTGCAACTCAGCGGCGAGCGCATCAAGCTGCTTGGCGATAATCGGGTCGAACTGCAAAGCCTGGAGCGACAGGGCGACTTCGCGGTGGCGACGGTGGTCGTAAAAGAAGCTGGCCTCCAGAACTCGTACACGCTCCACCCGACCTTTGAACTCAGCACTGGCAAGCCCGCCGACCGGCCAACGTTTGAAGGGCCAGCCGCCGCCGGCCAGCAGTTCGTCATGGCATTGGAAAGCGTCGATCTGCAAAACGGCACCGCGCGAATCAACATCGACTCGCCAGGCACCGGCCTGCTGAGCAATGTACGTACTAAATGGGCTTTTGGAGCAGCGATGGTTGGCTTCACCGGCTTGTTCGTGTGGCTGTATCGCCTGCGTGCCGCCATGCTCGTGCTCGACGAGCGGGTTGCGCGCCGTGAGGGAACGTATGGACTTTCTGCTTAATCCGGCATTCTCGATTTATGTGACGCTGGCGGTCGTGCTGGCCGTCTGGCTCGGCATCTTCGCGCTGCTGTGGCGGCTCGACCGGCAGGCGCGCGAATTGAAGCGCCGCCTTGATACTGAGCCGCAAACGCCTGCTGCTCCCGCGCCGCGCGCCACGCTCGAAGTGCGCAAAGGGCACCCGCCGGAGCGCGTCACCCATGAAGAGTATAAAGAACCGACGGTTGCTGATAACTGAGTTCAAAGGAGTTCATGATGACCACTGCGCCGACGCCGCACATACAACGACGAGCTTTGCGATTGAAGCCGCTGCACATGATTGGAATCGGCATTATCGTGCTCGCCATTGTGCTGGGCTATTTTGGTTTGCAGAGTTCATTCCGCCCCTACACCACCAGCATCAAGGAGGCGACGGCCAGCGGGCGCGGCGTGCAGTTGGCGGGCTTCCTCGGCAGCACCGGCCAGTACGACGCGGCGGGCAATTTCACGTTCGCCCTGCAAGACAGCACCGGCGCGAAGGTCAATGTGATTTATCCCAAACCCAAGCCAGCGAATTTTGAACAGGCAGTCAGCATTGTCGCAATTGGTCATTATGATGCTCAAAAGAATGTTTTCATGGCCGACGATATGCTGGTTAAATGTCCATCAAAGTACCAGGAACAAATGACGCAGGCCAAGGGGTAAACGTTCAGGCTGGCGTAGTGTGACAGTTTCCATGAACGCTTAAGCTTGCTGAAAGGTTTGGTAATGTATTTACTCGGCACAACGGTGATTTTGTCTGGCCTGGCGTCGGCGCTGCTTGCGGTTGTGAGCTATGGCCTGGTCGTGCGTGGCAATGTCGGCGCGCTGCGGTTCGGGCGGATCGGGACGCGCGGCGCGCTTGGCGCGTTGCTGCTGGTGGTCGCGCTGCTGATCTACCTGTTCATGTGGCAGCGTTACGACATTAAATATGTGTATGACTACAGTTCGGCTGACCTTGAGCCGCAGTATCGCTTTGCTGCGTTCTGGGCCGGTCAGCCTGGCTCGTTCATCATCTGGGGCCTATGGGGCCTGGTCGCCGCGCAATTCCTGGTGCGCCGCAGCCGCCATTCCGAGCCATATGTGCTGTTTGTGTTCATGCTGATTCAGGCGGCGCTGTTGGGCTACATGCTCATCCGTAACCCATTTATTCCTTATACAGATGCTTCGGGCGCGTTGAGCACCCCGGCTGATGGCAAGGGCTTGAACCCCACGCTCCACAACCCATGGATGGTCATTCACCCGCCAATTTTGTTTATCGGCTACGCGCTGATGGCCATGCCGTTCTCGTATGCAATTGCGGGCCTGTGGCGGCGCGACTACGACGGTTGGGTTGAGCGGGCGCTGCCATGGGCATTATCAGCATGGTCATTCCTCGGTCTGGCGCTGCTGCTTGGCGGCTACTGGGCCTATGTGACGCTCGGTTGGGGCGGCTTCTGGGGCTGGGATCCGGTGGAGAACTCGGCGCTCGTGCCGTGGCTGGTGTGTACTGCGCTGATTCACTGCATGCTGGTGCAGCGCGCGCATGGCGGTTTGCGGCGCTCATCGTTCGCGCTGGCAATTCTCGCCTACATCATGGTGTTCTATGCAACCTTCCTGACGCGCACCGGCGTGCTGTCGTCGTTCTCGGTTCACTCCTTTGTTGAGGAGGGTCTCAAGAATATCATGATCGCCTCGCTCGCCGTCGTGATTGTGGCGAGCGTCGCCGTGCTGGCGTGGCGCTGGCGCGATATTCCGAAGCGGCCATTGTCCGAGAAGTTATTATCGCGCGATAATTTCTTTGTGCTGCTGTCAATTGGTTTGCTCGTCATCGCGACGGTGATCGGCGTCGGCACGTCCATGCCGGTCATCTCCGCCATTCCGGGCGTCGGCCACGAACTGCAAAACCTGTTCGGCAGCGCCTTTCAACTCGATCTCGGTAACACGGTCGATCCGCGCGCGCCGCAGTTCACGGACGGGCGCTTTGGGCTGGTCGGCAGCTTCTATAGTACCACTGTGCCGCCGCTCGCGTTGATTCTGCTGGTGCTGCTGGTGATTGGCCCGCTGCTTGGCTGGCGCGACACCAACCTGCGCCACCTGCTGCGGTCGCTGCGCTGGCCGGGCGTGCTGGCCGTGATTGTGACATGCGTTTCGCTTGTGCTGGGCGTGCGCGCGCCGTTGCCGCTGGCGATTCTTGGCCTCGGCGCGTTTGCGCTTGGCACCAACGTGCTCATGATTATTCGGACGCTCAAAGGCGGCTGGATGCGGATCGGCGGCTATTTGTCGCATGTCGGTGCGGCGCTGCTGCTGGCGGGCATCGTCGGCTCGACCACCTACGCGACGCCGGATCTGCGCCTGTCCATTCCGCAGAACGATTCGCTGAATGCCTATGGCTATAACTTCAGGTTCAACGACTGGAAGATGACCATGGACGGCAAGGGCGTGCTCGATATCGACGTGGCGAAAGGCGACGATGTGTTCCATGCCGCGCCGCAACTGTACTTCAATCAGAAGATGGGCGCGACCATGGCGACGCCCGCGATCAAGAGCAGCATGTTAGAGGATTTGTACGTTTCGCCGGCTGAATATCAGCCGCCGGTCGATCCGAACACGGCCATTCTTGGCATGAACGAAACCGGAACAATTGGCAAGTACAAGTTCACGTTCCAGGGCTTTGATGCCAACATGAGCCACACCGACGGCGGCGCGGATGTCGGCGCGAAGTTCCTGGTGCGCTACGACGGCCAGGAGGCGCAGATTACCCCGAAACTGCGGCTGGTTGCCAACGAGCCTGACCCGGCCAAGGCGGTGGTGCGCGTGCCAGTCACCCTGCCAGATGGCCGCGAGGTCATGCTGGATGCGGTCGACCCGACGCAGCGCCAGGCGCTGGTGCGCGTGAATGGCCTGAACCTGCCGGTCGAGCCGGGCAAGGCGGTCGTGACCGTGAGTATTAAGCCGGGTATCAAGCTGGTCTGGCTGGGCGTGGTCATTGGCGTGCTGGGTGGCGTTATTGCTTCGGTACGGCGCGCGCTGGAGGGCGAGGCACGGCTGGGCGGTTACAGCCTGCGTGTGCCGGGCTTTATGCGCCGTCGCCGTTCTGCGCGGGATGTACCCGCCCTGGCGGCCCAGCAGGTAAGTGAGTAACATTTAGCTTACATTTAAGTGTATTGCACAAAGAACAAAGGGCAAAGAGCAGCGCATCCTGTTCTTTGTTCTTTGTTCTTTGTTCTCAGAGGACCATGAATCAGGATTATTACGAAACACTTCAGGTGCATCCGCGCGCCGATCAGGATGCGATCGCTGCCGCGTATCGGCGGCTCCAGGCGCTGTACGATCCAGCGCGATTAGAAGGCGCGGCTGACGAGTTGGTGGCGCTCGCCCGCCAAAAGCGCGACGCCATCGAGCGCGCGTACAGCGTGCTATCCGACCCGCAGCGACGCGCCAGCTACGACGCCGAGTTGGCGACCCGGCAGCCGGTCGTCGCTGGCGAAACACCGCCTGAACACGAGCATGTGCGCGTCGAGACGCTGGACTATCACCCGCTGCCGCCTGCGCGCGGCCATGAGCGCCCGCGCAACTTCGACGCGCAACCGGTGCGCGCCACCTACCGGCAGCAGGCGAAGGCCAGCCGTTCGGCTCCAGCAAAGCCCGTGTCTGGCTGGCTCCTGCCAGTGCTGCTGCTGGTTGCCATTGCGTTGGTGGTCGGCGGCAGCTACCTGATCACCAGCAATGTCTTGCCAGCACAAAGCGCCGCCGAGCCGACGCAGCCTGTAGCATTAGCCGATCAGATGGCGACGGCGATTGCGTCGACAAAAGCCGCGACGGATCAGAACCCGAATGACGCAGGCGCGTGGATCGATTACGCCAACGCCCTGTACGACAGTGTGGCGGTCGTGCGCGAGAATGTGCCAGACAGCCCCATGTACCAGCAACTCATGCCGCGCTGGAAGCAGGCCGCCGACGCCTACGACAAAGCGATTCAGCTTGGAGCCGATGATCCGCTGGTTCGTTCGGACATGGGCGTGAGCTTGTGCTACTACGGCGCTGGCACCGGCGACCAGAGCATCGTGCGGCAGGGCGCGGACGACGCGCGCAAGGCCGAGGCCGCCGCTTCCAGCAACGCGCGCGTG
>DASTWM010000538.1:0-2798 GCA_035765855.1 Roseiflexaceae bacterium | reverse complement strand
CCTTTAGTTCCCTTGTTCCTTCGTTCCTGCGCCCTCACAGTTTGTTAGTGGCATCAAAAACCTGTAGCAACTCCTGCACGACGCGCTCGCGCTCTTCGGGCTGCTCGCCACGAATAGCGGTGGTGACACAGCCGTTGAGGTGACCGGCCAGCACCAGGCTGTTGAACTTGTCCAGCGCGCGCTGAATAGCCTGCGTCTGCTTGATGATGTCGATGCAATACTCGTCGGCATCGATCATGCGCTGCACGCCGCGCACATGACCTTCGATTGTTTTCAGCCGATTGAGCAAATCCTGCTTTTGTCGATCCATTATTTACTTCTCCCACCCCCTATGGGAGGGGGTCAACAAGCATTATTATACTCATGGGCTGTGCATTTGTCAAGCGGCATGGTGTGATTCTTGACAAGGTATTCTGTTGCTGCTATACTCCGCGCCAATATCAACAGGAACAAACGTATGAATTCGTTCTTCGTTAAGCAGGTTAAGCAGAGCAAAAAGCCGGCCCTTGGGTCTGGTTAAGTCCGCTTGTCTGCACGAAGGATGTAACGGTCAGACAGCCCGCTTCACCAGACCGGTGAGGCGGGCTTTTTGTATGTCGTGCCACAGCGAATACAGCGATCACAGAGAGGTGATCAATTTCCTTCTCCATGATCGCTGTATTGGCTGTGGCTTTTAACAAGCAGGAGCATCGGAAGATGGCACAAACGCTGGCGGAACAAATTCTTTCGCACGCTTCCGGGCAGCATGCCCGCGCGGGCGAGAACGTCGTGGTGAACGTGGACCTGGTGATGATGCATGACAGCCTGTCGCCCAGCATCATCAAGGTGTTTCGTGACGAGCTTGGCGCGGAGAAGGTGTGGGACACCGACAAGATCGCCGTGGTGGTCGATCATGTCGCCCCTGCTTCGACCGTGCAGAACGCTGAGCATCAGGCTGGACTGCGGCGCTGGGTGCGCGCGCAGGGCATCAAGCATTTCTTTGATGTGGGGCGCGGCATCTCGCATCCGGTGCTGGTCGAGGAAGGGCTGGCGCGGCCTGGCATGCTGATCCTCGGCAGCGACTCGCATTCGACTGGCTACGGCGCGGTGGGCGCGTTCGGCACCGGCATGGGCACGACCGACATTGCGCTGGCGATCGCGACCGGGCAGACATGGCTGCGTGTGCCGGAAACGGTGCGCGTGCAGGCGCGCGGCAGCTTCCGTCCCGGCGTGAGCGCCAAGGATCTGGCGCTGAAGGTGGCGCGCGAGATTCGGGCCGACGGCGCGACTTACCAGTCGGTTGAGTGGCACGGCGTTGATTTTCTGCCAGTGACTGACCGCATGACGCTGGCGACGCTGTCGATCGAAGTCGGCGCGAAGGCTGGCATCGTGCCGCCGACCGGCCCGGGCTGGGAAGCCCATGCGCAACAGCGCGGCATCAGCGTGCCGGAGTGGCTACGGGTCGAAGAGGGCGCGACCTACTGCCGGACGGTAGAAGTCGACCTCGACACGCTGGAGCCGCAGGTCAGCGCGCCGAACTTTGTTGATAATGTGAAAGATTTAGCCGAGCTTGGCCGCGTGCCGGTGGATGTGGTGTACCTCGGCACCTGCACCAACGGCCATTACAACGACATGGCCGCCGCGGCGCGCATCCTCAAGGGCCGCCGGGTCGCGAACGGCGTGCGGCTGCTGGTCGTGCCAGCCACCAGCGAGGCGTTGCAGCAGGCGACCGAGGACGGCACATTGTCCACGTTGTTGGCGGCGGGCGCGGCGCTCGGCACGCCGGGCTGCGGCGCGTGCATCGGGCGACATATGGGCGTGCTCGCGCCGGGCGAAACCTGCCTGTTCACCGGCAACCGCAACTTCCGCGGGCGCATGGGCTCGCCGGAAGCGCAGATTTACCTCGCTTCGCCGGAGGTTGCGGCGGCCACAGCGCTGACCGGCTACATCACGCACCCGCAGGAAGTTATGAGTTAAGAGTTTTGAGTTTTGAATGTAAGACTCTCGCTTGCAGATTGATTCAGAATAATCTGCAATCTGCAATATTGGAGGAAATATGGCTCGTGTGTGGCTTTTCGGCTCGGATGTGAACACCGACCAGATCGTTCCCGGTCGCTATGCGCCGTACATGTTGAAAGAGGAATCGGCGCTGCGGAAGTATCCATTCGTGGAGGCGCGGCCCGAGTTCGCTGGCACGGTCCAGCCGGGCGATCTGATCGTCGCCGGGCCGAACTTCGGCTGCGGCTCGTCGCGCGAGTACGCGCCGCTGGCGCTGAAGATGGTCGGTGTGGGCGCGATCATTGCACCGCTGTTCGCCCGCATCTTCTACCGTAACGCGCTGAACCTCGGCATCCCGTGCTTCGAGGCCGACCTGACTGCACAGCTTCATGACGGTCAGGAGGTCGAGCTTGATCTTGCCAGCGGGCAACTCGTCGCCGACGGTGAGACGATCCAGTTGCCGCCGCCGCCCGCGTTCCTGCGCGAAGTGTGGGCTGCCGGCGGGATCGTGCCGTTCTACAAGCAGCATGGGCGCTTTCCGGGGCAGGACGTGACAAGATGATACGGTGACATGGTGATTTACTATTGTCCATCGTCGTTCGTCGTTCGTCATCAGTCGTTCATCAATTGGAATTATTCATGACAAGTAACGAAACTACACAGCCACTGCGCATCCTGGTCATTCCCGGTGACGGCATCGGGCGCGAAGTCATCCCCGCCGCCATGGCAGTGTTGCAGGCCACCGGGCTGCCGCTGGAGTTCCGTGAGGCCGAGGCAGGCTGGGCATGCTTCGAGCAGCATGGCAGCGCGCTGCCGGACGA
>DASTWM010000537.1:0-9028 GCA_035765855.1 Roseiflexaceae bacterium | reverse complement strand
GCGCCGGTCGATCTGGTGTTTCAATCCATTGCGGGAACGGAAGCGGCCAACCGCAGCTTCGGCATCGACCTGGCGCTGCTCCGCGAGGCGCGCGCGGCGGCGCTGGCGCTCGGACGCGGCACGGCCGGCAGCAATGTCATGTACTTCGAAACCGGCCAGGGCAGCGCGCTATCGGCCAACGCGCACCATGGCGTCGATCAGCAGACCTGCGAGGCCCGCGCCTACGCGGTGGCGCGGACGTTTCAGCCCTTGCTGGTCAACACGGTGGTCGGCTTCATCGGGCCGGAATATTTATACGACGGCAAGCAGATCACCCGCGCCGCGCTGGAAGATCATTTTTGCGGCAAGCTCATGGGCGTGCCGATGGGCTGCGACGCGTGTTACACCAACCACGCCGAAGCCGACCAGAACGACATCGACACGTTGCTGGTGCTGCTGGGCGCGGCGGGCTGCACCTACCTCATGGGCGTGCCGGGTGCCGACGACGTAATGCTCAACTATCAAAGCACCTCGTACCACGACATCCGCTTTTTGCAAACCACATTGGGCCTGCGCCCGGCACCCGAGTTCGAAGCGTGGCTCATGCAGGCTGGCATCATCGAGCCGGACAACCGCCTGACCGAGCCGGGCAGCCGCAGCATGATCATGCGCTCGGTGGCGCGGCTGAGTGAAGGCTGACGCGGTGACAGGGTGACTGGATGATTCTTCGCATCTTGTCATCTTGTCAGAGCAGAGGGAGAATATGGACGACAAGAAATTTCTCGACAAGCCCGACCGATGGCAGGTATTACGAAGCGTGACCAACGCGCGGGTCGGGCTGGGCCGCGCGGGCGACAGCCTGCCGACCGGCGCGATGCTGGCCTTTCAGCGCGACCATGCGCAGGCGCGCGATGCCGTCCACACTCCGCTGGATGCCGATGAGATCATGGCGCAGATTACCGCGCAGGGCATGGACGTGCTGCGGCTGCACAGTGCCGCCGACAGCCGCACGACCTACCTCAAGCGGCCCGATCTGGGGCGCAGGCTCAGCGACGAGTCGCGCCGCGCATTGGAATTGCTCGCAGCGCATGCGCAGTACGACGCAGCATTCGTGATCGCCGATGGTCTTTCAGCGCTGGCCGTGCAGCGCCATGCAGCAGCGCTGTTCAACCTTGCGGCAGGCGCGCTGCGCTCCATGGGCTTGACGATTGCGCCGGTAGTGATTGTGGAACAAGGGCGCGTGGCGATTGGCGACGAGATCGGCGGCATTCTGCACGCCGAACAGGTTGCCGTGTTAATTGGCGAACGCCCTGGCCTGAGCGCCGCCGATAGCCTTGGCGTTTACCTGACCTACGGGCCGCGCCCGGGCCGCACCGACGCTGAGCGCAACTGCATTTCCAACATTCATGGGCAAGGGCTGAGCTACGACGCGGCCACGCAAACGCTTGTCTACCTCATGACAGAAGCGCGACGCCGTAAATTGACCGGCGTCGCGCTGAAAGATGACCGCGATTCATCGCCATTATTAGCCGAATGAACGGCTTTAATCGAGCGGCAGCACCCACGCGAGGCGCGGCGGGAATAACGCTTCGAGCAGCGCGCGGCCCGTCTCGTTGGCCCACACATCTGGAAAGGCATGGCGCAGGTCGTGCAAATTGCGGTGGCCGAACAGCAGTTGCAAAAACACCAGCGGCGGGAAGCCAGCCATCGCGCCCGAGTCCTGCACGGGCGCTTGCCATGAGACGGCCTCATTCAGACGCCCGTTTTCAAACACCATGTGCAAGCCGCCCCGGTAGAAGGTCAGCTTGAGATCGCCAGTGTAGCCCGCTGCCGCCGACGCAGCCAGCCGATGCTCCAGCACGGGCGCGATACGGCGCACGAAGCCGGGCAGGTCCGGCACGCGCACGTACCACGCGTAGGGCTGCGCCTCGCCCGGAAAGAGCTTATCATGAAGCACGTCATAGACCGGGTGCGATCGGCCAAACCCAAAGGCAAGTTTGGTTGGCGGCGGCTGATCCGCTTTGGAACGCTGCACTTGCGGAGCTATCGCCTGGAGTTGACGCATGATGCCCGGCAGAATCGCCATTAACGGTTCGCCCTCGCGCACCGCCATGCAGGCCACGCCAAACGTATCTCCCCACAGAATGCGGCGCGTCAGCACATACCCAAGCGGGTTACCTTCCCAGCCAAGCTCGCTTCGCACGCCGATGACATACGGCTGAAATCCTTCGCCTGACTCCAGGCTATGCCCGTCGAACATGAATTGCCAATACGCATGATCGATCTGCGCGGTGATCGCGGCGCGGCTCCTTTCGCGCTCATACAGCGCCTGCATTTCCGGCAGGTCTTCCGGCGTGGCCTCGCGCAGCATGTACGGCTCCTGCTCGCCGTCCTTCAATTTGGGAATGGCATCGAAGGCAATCGAGCGACTGCCGCCGAGATCCAGCGCGTATTCATAGCCGAACTGGCGGTAATAGTACGGAATGCCGGTGATGCCTTGCGCCACATGGCCGTTGGCCGCGCTGCGAGCGTGAATCAGCTCAAACACGGCGCGCACCAGCCCGCGATTGCGGTAGTCGGCATCCGAAGCGACGATCTCAGGCCGCCCAACCGGAAAATCAATGCCTTCATACGACCATGTCTGCCCGATCAGGCAGGTTGCGGCGACAGCGCGCCCCTGGTCGGTGTCCTCGACCAGCGCAAAGTCGCCCGAATCAATCAGCGGATGCCGCCCGCTGATCAGGTCGCGACCGTAGGCTGCCGTGCGCATGTTTGGAGGGTCATTCGGGCTGTTACGGAATACGTCGCTGTACAGCGCGGCAATCTGGTCGGCGTCGTGTGCAGTCGACCAGCGCAACACCAGCCCGCCGCCAAGATCGCGGCGGTAAGCGGGGTCGCTAAGAGTAGATGTTGTCACTTCGTGTCTCCATTATGACAAGATGGAAGGATGAATCAGGAGATCGGAAAATACTTTTGCTCACCTGTAGTCATCTTGTCACCGTGTCACCGTGTCATCTTGTCGGCATTACCCGTTTCGTTTAAGCCGCCCGGTCGCCTTGGCGTAGCGCTCGGCACGCATGAAGATCATCAGACCGAGCGGAATTGAAATCACGCCCGTGATCAGCAGCGGTACAATGAATGGCACGAGCAGCCCGCCATCGCCGGTAAGCGGCGCACCGTTGATCAGTGCCTCGCGCATTCCGGCAAGCATGTAGTACGCTGGCGAAATCCGCGCTAAAGGCTGCATCCAGCCCGGCAGCACCGCGATGGGATAATACACGCCGCTGACCAGCAGCACCAGCGCCTTGATGATATTGGTCATCTGCAAGCCTTTTTCCGGCGAGAGCAGCGGCAGCACCGCCGCCAGCATGCCCAGGCCGATGAAGCTCAGGCTGCCGGTTGCGATGATCAGCAGCATGCTCGGCACGTTGGCATGCGACAGATCCATGTGGAAGAATAGCGCCACAATGCCGAGAATGACCGATGTGTGCAGCACGCCGTACAGCATGGCAAAGGCAGCCTGGCCGAACAGGTGCGTCAGGCGCGAAATTGGTGCCATGAAGGTGTACTCGATCGTGCCTTCCCAGCGCTCCCACTGAATCGACTCGCTGATCAGGTCGAACACCAGCGACAGGTAGTGCCACACCAGCGTACCGACCAGCAGAAACAGCACCGATTGGTTGATCTGCGCCTGCGTGACCTGCACGCCAGCAATCGCGCCCAGCGCCCGGCCAATAAACGTGATCGACAGCGCGTTGGCAACCGAGTAGGCCAGCCAGACCAATTCCCATGCCCAGTAGCGCTTGATCAGGTTGGCGTTGCGCTCCACAAAGGCGTACATCGCCCGTAGCTCGCGCCCCAAAGTCCCGCCACGGCGGGGAAGCGTTGTCATATCAAACTCCCTTTATGAATAAACCACGAAGACACCAAGGCACGAAGATATATCAAATGTTTTATTCCATCTTCGTGTCTTGGAGCCTTCGTGGTTAAAACTAAATATCCTTCGCGTACGCCACGTTGGTATAAACCACTTCAAAGCCAACGTTCTCGTACAAACGCAGCGCGCCGGACGGATTTTCCGCATCCACGCCCAGCTTGACAACATCCATGCCCGCATCTTTGAGCGCGCGCATGCCCGCCAGCAGCATGGCGCGGCCCAGCCCCAGCTTGCGGAAGCCGCGCCGCACGCCAAGCAGGTTAATCGAACCCTCGCGGCGATTATTGCGCTCGTTGCTGTCTGGATCGATGAAGCAGAAGCAGAACGCTGCAACCGTGTCGTCCTCAGTCACGGCGACCAGATCGAGATCGGTACAATATTTTGGATCGGTCAGCCAATGCTGGTGGCGCTCGACCGTGGACGGGTGAAAGTTCCAGTGATCGATAAACGATTGATTGTAGGCCGCAACCCAGCGCTCGGCGTCGGACAAGCCGTTGGTGTGAGTCAGGGTGAAGCCAGTTGGGAATTGCGGTTCGGGAATCGGCTGGTCGAGCGGGCGCTGCATGCGGAAGAAGAAACGGTTCGCTACAAGCCCGTACCGCTCCAGCAGTGCGCGCCGAGCGCTGTCTTCCTCACGCGCGCTGGATGAAAGGATCGCTGGCTTGCCGCACTCCGCTGCGACGGCGTGCATGCGCTCAGTGCCCCACTCCATGATGTCATCTTCCACGCCATTGTTACGCGCGGCTGGCAACACCTTGAAATAGAGATACCCGTCGGCTTTTTCGCCCGCGCGGTCGATCCAGAGTTGGCCGAAGCCGATCACCTGGCCGTCTTCGTTCTCCCAGACACGCAGATCCTGTGCAGGATCGAGGCGCGGATCGCTAAACTCAAGCCGCAAATCGTCGACAGCGTAATTATCGTCAAACTGGTCCACCGCGTCGCATGCGTTGACCAGATCGCAGATCGGCTGAAGATCGGCCTCACCAGCATACGGGCGCGGCACAAGGTTGGTTACTGTAGACATGAATAATTCTCCTCAAAGCACTTTCACATAATGAATCCATGTTGCCGCAGTGCGGAAGCCGACCGATTCGTACAGCCGCCCTGCACCGCTGGGGTTGGTAGCATCGACGCCGATCCGCGCGACCTGAACGCCTGCCGCCTGGAGCCGCCGCAAGCCATGCAGCAGCATGGCTCGTCCGAGGCCGCGCTTGCGGAAGTCGGGCCGCGTGCCAAGCAGGTCGACATGGCCCTCGTTATACCCAAGGCGTTCGTTTTCCGCCGCAAAGATCGTACACCAGCAGAATGCGGCAAACGTTCCATCTGGCGCTTGTGCAATCAGGCACAACTCCGGGTTGTTATCAGGATCGTCGAACCATGGTGTGAACTGTTCCGGCGTCCATGGGCGATAATCCCACTGATCGACAAATGACTGATTGTAAAGCGTGGTCCAGTGGGCGGCATCGTTGCGCCGCGCCACACGTAAGGTAAATCCGTCTGGCAAATCTGCTTCCGGCAGCGGCCCATCGAGCAGCATCAGCATATCGAGCGCATAACGCTCGATCATGAACCCGGCTTGTTCCAGAATCTTCCTGCGCCATGCATCAGCCTCTAATGCCGTGACCCGCAGATTCGTCGGGAGATCATGCGCTTTGCCGATCTCGGCGCTGCGCTGTTCTGCCCACGCGACGATCTCCTTGCCAAGCGCATCGCGTTCTGGCGCATGAGGAGCAGCGTAGAAAAATAAGCGCGTCTGCACGCCCTCGTCTGACATGGCGCTGTACAATTCGCCATAGCCGACCAGCACGCCAGCAGCTTCCCACAGCCGAAAATTGCGCGCCGCATCAACTGACGGGTCGCTGAGCGTTTGCTGTAGTTCTTCGACGGATGTGCCGTTGCCGGTGCCATCCGCCGCGTCGCACGCGCTCACAAGCTCAGCAATCGCAGGCAGGTCGGCCTCGCCAGCGTATGGGCGCGATGTTCGCGTTGTCACTTGCACCTCGTAAGCACGACGGCTGAAGCCGTATGCTGGTAGCCAAAGGCCGTTCAAACGGCCTCCTGGCCCGTTTCTAACGGGCTTCGCACAGCCAACGTATGGGTTTATGAATATTTACAAAATGATTGGGTATTCCGTAGCGGCCCCTGGTGGGTGCCGCCCGACGCCTACGATCATATACCCGCATAATTGCTCAATGTCCATTGACCCATCGCAGCCTGAAGCGCACGCTGCGCCACGGCGACAAGTTCCGAGTCACGCTCATGTCGCACAACTGCTTCGAACGCCCGCCGCGCCCGCGCATCTGCAACATGCTCGCCAAGGTCCACAACAAGCTGGCGGCGCAACTTCGGATTCGGGTCATGCATGCCAATCTCAATCAGCAGCGCGACCTGATCGAGCGGCGCGGCAGCAATCTCGCACTTCGCGTCATCGCGGCAGCGTTCGCAGAAATTTGCTCGACCCATTGCATGAAACCGTCGGGCTGCTCGGCTGCGGCGAGCGCCATAGCTTGCGCCTGTCGCCGCCACTCGCAGGCCTGCTTTTTCATGCGAACGCTCCTGCATGAGCGAATATATCAATGTTACTTATTGCCATCCAACAAACTGATCAGCCGCTGCGATTGCGTCGGCCCAAAGTCGTCACGGGTGATGTCCATGAGTACATCGTCGTAACGCTGGCCGTTGAACAGGATCGCGCCGCGCACCCGGCCAACTTCTTTGAAGCCAGTCTTGAGATAGGCACGGTGGCCGCGCGCGTTAAAGGCGACATGCCACAGCCGAATATTGTACAGGCTCAGGAACGTAAAGCCGTAGTCGCACATCAGCCGCACCGCCTCGCTGCCGTAGCCCTGGCCCCACGTGGTCTTGTCGCCGATGGCAACGCCGAGCGTGGCATGGCCGTGGCGCGCATTGATCTCCATCAGCGACACATTGCCGATCATGCGCTGTTCTTCGCGCACGATGATCGCAAAGGTCTTGTTGTCAGTTTGCCGCACAACCCGGTCGTACCAGTCCTGCTCCTGCTCAGGCGTGAACGACATGCCGACCGCGCCGAGGTAGGTATTCAGTTCCAGGTCGCTGAACCAGCGGCTGATCTGCGGCACGTCCTCGCGCCGCACCTGGCTGAGGAAAATGCGTTCGCCGGGTACGACCTCGGGCCGAAATATGTTTTGTTCCTGGCTGTCCATTCCATTCTCTTTTGACGATAGACGGCGGACGATAGACGATTGAAAACAGCTCATTCCATCGTCCATCGTCCATCGTCTATCGTCCATCGTCATTCAGCGCTTGCCGCCGCGCCGCACAGTTTTGCGCCGTTCGCTGCGGCGCTGGTCGCGGGCCTCGCGGCTGCCCGTCGCGTTGCGGCGCGCGTTGCGCATCTCCATGCTGCCGAACTGCGCTTCGCGGCGCTCATCAGCCGGGCGCGTGCCAACCAACTCGTCCCAATCGTCCTGTGCTTCCCAATCGTCAAGAACGTCGATATCCTGTACCTGAATATGAACACGTGGCATGGTGCTGTGAAACCTCCGGCGAGGCACACATAGACAACATGTGGCACCTCGCGTTACTGTAATGGCTTTCCATCAACAACGAACCGGCCATCAACAAGCATACAATCAGATGCAGACATACGGCTCCTCCTTTCACATGTAAACGCTGAAGCAGAACGTTCGCAAGGCGCTATCCAGAACGTGACGTATCAGAAATCTTCGTCCGCTGTAGATTGAAACACAATCACTGACTCGTCCGCGGCCTGATCGTCAGGATGCAGCGCCACGTAGCGCCGCCACAATTCATCGGTGATCATGTCGGCGTCGCCTGGCACGCCCTGCGACGCAAAATAATCGCACACGCGCGTCACGTCGCGGCGCAGAATGGCGCGAGCGTTGCGGTTGCCGCTGGCGTTCGTCACCTGCGGGAAGTCAATCAGCGTAATGTTGCCTTCCCAGTACAGAATGTTGTACGCCGAAAGGTCGCCGTGGATCAGCCCAAGCTGAAGCATGATCTCGATGTTCCACAGCACCTCGTTGAACAGACGCGTCGACTCATCGCGGTCAAGCTGGACGCGCTGAAGCACTGGCGCGGCCATGCCCGCGTCGCCGCAGTAGCTCATCAGCAGCGCATTGTCGTTCACCGCGACCGGCTGCGGCACAGCGGCACCCGCCTGGCGCAACCGCTCCAGCGAGGTGAACTCGTACATCAGCCACGAGGTATGCGCCACCTGCACGCCGAAACCGGTCTTTTTGCCGATTGCCCGCATGGTGCGGTGGTCGGTCTCCTTGACCGGGCGGCCATCGGCGGTAAGCACCGCGCGCCCTTCTTTGTACATGGCGTCGTTCCGCAGGCTGCGGAACTGGCGCGGACGGTAGACCTTGGCGGCCAGCAATTCGTGTCCCGTGGTTGGATGCCCGGCGCACAAATACACGCTGGCTTCCTTGCCGCCCTTGACGTTCGCCAGCACATCGGTGATAAGCTCCTGGTCGTAGAACGACCGCAGCGACGAAAGCAGCCATTCCGCCTCGAAGCGGGCCGGCTGGTAGGTTGTCACGAAACCAGCTTCCAGGCCGCTGGCCTCGACCATTTCTTCGCGCTTCCGGGCGGCCTGCGCCCGCGCCTGCTTGGCCGACTGGCCGTCTTTGCGCGGTCCATGGCGGCTGCGGCGCGGCGCATCAAATTCTTCCTCGTACGCTTCCCAACGGTCTAAATCAGTATCGTCATGCAACGACATGGCGGTGTTCTTCCTTATGCAGCAAAGGAAGAACGGCATGATCGTTGCCGTAGTTGGTATGCAATCGCACGTTCTTCCTTCTTTACGAATGATTCCGTTCGAAAAGGCGGACAGTTCCAACGAAAGCTGTGACATTCATATAAACCTCCTTTATTGAAAGGCAGAAAGCATCCGCAAAAGCCCGCGCAGGACACGAAAACGAAGGAACTTCGTGCGCTGAACATCCTTCATTCCTCGCCCGTGTAGAGCCGCACATAACTGTCGTATCGCTCATGGCTGATCTCGCCGCGCTCGAGCGCCGCGCGCACCGCACAGTCCGGCTCATGGACATGCGTGCAGCCAGCGAAGAAACATTCGCCCAGGAACGGGCGAAACTCACGAAAACA
>DASTWM010000536.1:0-38490 GCA_035765855.1 Roseiflexaceae bacterium | reverse complement strand
CAAAATTGGGCTGCGCGCTGACAGCACTCTCAAAATCGTCTTGCGCGTCGTTAAGCTGATTGTTGCGTACCCGCAGCAAACCGCGCCGGTAATACGGCTCGCCAAGCTTCCCATTTGCCTCGATCGCCTGGCTGTACGCCTCCTGCGCCGCCGGTATCTGGCCCTCTGTCTCAAGAATCTTGCCTTTGAGCAGCAGTGCCTCGGCGTACGAAGGCTGCTGGCTCAGCGCGATATTCACGTTGCGGAGCGCATCGGGCGTTTGCTGATCGGCGAATTGTGCCTGCGCAAGACCGAAGTACGCTGCCGGATAATTCTTGTCGTAGGTAATCGCCTGATTGTACTGCGTAATCGCGCCCTTTGCGTCGTTCTGCCGAATGAGCGCCTCACCAAGCCACAGGTGGGCTTTCGCACATTGCTCGCTCGTCTCGCCCCTTGTTGCAGGGGGATTGGCTGGCGATGGGCATGAACTATGGTTGACCGCTTCCTGAAAGCGGGCCAGCGCGTCCTTCCAATCCAGCTTATCGGCGTATGCCTGCCCAAGACCGATATAGGCGTCAACTAATTCGGCGTTCTGTTGCAGCGCGGTATTGTAATACTCGATGGCCTTGTTCGCGTCATGGCGCGCCAGAGCGATGTCGCCCAGACCGGCCCATGCTTCGGGGTAGGCATTATTGTTGAGTTGGAGCGCAGTTTGCTCCTCGGCGGTGGCTTTGTCGAGATCGTTCAGGTGAAGATACGCTTGCGCCAGTCCATGGTGGGCGGCGGCATCCTTGTCGTTGGCCTTGATCGCTTGCTGGAATGCCGTCGCAGCCGTGTCATAATTGGCTGTTTTGAGCAGGGCGTTGCCAATTCGTTTTAACGCATCAGGATCATTCAGACCCGCGTCAATGGCCGAGCGATACAGCCGCGCCTGTTCCGGCAGGTTGTTCTGGTTGAGATCGGCAAGCGCGAGGTAAGCGTCAATATATTTCGGGTTGGCGTCGATAGCGATGCGATACTGCGTTTGCGCGGCAGCGTTGTCGCCGCGTGCTTCCAGCGCTTTGCCCAGATAAAAGGCTACCTGCGGGTTGCGTGGCGCAGTGGCGCTCGCCCGGTTCAACGCTTCCGTCGCGGCAGCGAAATTATAATTGTCTTCGTATAATTGTCCCAATTCCAGCAGGGCTTCAGGATTATTGGCGTTGGCGAGTGGAAGCAGGATGCGTTCAGCCTCGACAGCATGGGTTGCGCCGCTCTGGCGTAGCACGCGTCCGAGCGCAAGCTGCCGATCCGGCGTGTGGTATTGCTGAAAGAGGATTTGCTGCTGGGCGATCGCCGTAGCCCAATCGCCCTTTTTGGCGGCCATGTCGGCCAGCATTTCGCGGGCAGGATAAAAGCGCTCGTTGCGTTGCAGCGCTTCGTTCAGCAACTGCTGCACGCGAGCAGTATTGTTCGGGTCTTTTTTTTGCACAACAAGCACCTGCCCGTACACTGGCTCGGGCTGCCCGCTGACAAGCACCTGCTCAAATTGTCGCTCGGCATCATCTGGTTTGTCGTTCAGCAGCAGCACGCGCCCGAGATCGACATGCGCCTCTACATCGTTGGGATAGGTTGTAATCATGCGCTCCAGCCGCTCGCGGGCCTGCCCGACCGGCGAGCGCTCGCCTGACACGTTGGACCAGATCGCGGCGAGACCCTGCGGAGGCGTGTAGCTTTGTGCGCGGGCCAGTTCAATTTCGGTGCTTGCCAGTAGCTGCTCGCGTTCGCGCAGATTAACGGCGGCGCGCTGGGCCTGCCCGGTCGCAATCCGCCCGTTGACAGGCTGGTGGTTGGCGTCTTCAGTCGCGGCGCGCTGTCGCCAGTTCTGGGCTAATTGATCGGTTTGCTGAACTGATTGCTCGAGCTGCTTGCGCAGCGTGGCGAATGTGTCAGGCGAAGGCGCATTGGGCCGGGTTGTGGTGCCGCCGTCCAGCAGCCCCCAGTAAAGTTTCCCATGCGCGTTCAAGACTTCAGTCAGTTGCAGGCGCGCCTGCTCCTCGGCAATGTCCGCCTTCAGGCGGCTTTCGATAGCAGCGCCCCAATCTGGCAGCACAAACTGTTTGTCGCTGCTGATCTGCGAGGTCGCCTTCTGAATTGCGTCGTCGGCGGCAGCAAACTGCCAGTTCATGCGGTACGTTTCGGCGAGCATGAGATACAGCGCGGTTGATGGCGGGAGCAGGTGTTGCGCTTGTTCCAGGGATTGGACCGCCTGATCCGGCGTATTGTTCCTGAGCGCTTGCACGGCCAGATTAACGCGCAACTCGCCCATGTCCTTGCCGTCGAGCAGTTGCACTGCCCGCGAAAAGGCCGTGGTTGCGTCAGAATTGTTGTCGTCCTGCAGAATAGCGCCAAGATTATTCGCCAGCATGGCTGCGCCGGCCGACGGTATGACCGGCCCCTGCAACGCAACTGCATCACGGTATTCATTGGCAGCCGCCCCGTAATCACCACTGGCCCACAGCATGTTGCCGCGCAACGAGCGCGGAAGCTCTGGCCGTAGCACGCCGGAATTCGCCAGCGTTCCGAGTGTGTCAAAGGATGCGGTAAAGTTGCCGTTGCTATAATCGCGGAGCGCGACCACAAGGTACGGCAGCACCGCCTGATTGTCAATCGGCGTGTTTGCTAGCGGATACACAACTGGCAGGGCAAAGCGCGCGGTATAATCAGCCCAGCCAGACGGCGCGAACGTGCCGGTCGGATGGTACATGAGAACCGGCAGCAGCGCTGGTTCGTCGGATGAATTACCTGCGGCTACATCGCCCGATATAAGCACGTCGGCGTTTTCCTGCTGCATGGTCGCCAGCGCGTCCGCAGGCGTTGCTGGTGCTGTATCAAGCGTTTCGACCACAATATGTTCGCCGCCGAGTTGCTCAATCAGCGCGGCAAGCTGATGAGCCGTTGTGTTTCCAACCGAGGTGCTTCCATCAGCCGCGTGAAATGGCGCGACGAGCACGATGAAACTATCTGGCTGCGAGCGAACCAGATGCGGAATCTGGGTAATGGCGAGAAAGCCGATCCCGATGCCAACAGCGGCTGCAAGCGTCTGCGAACGAACAGCCGGTATGGCGAAGTGCGGGCGCTGAACGCGCACGGTCTCGCCTGTGTTCGCGACGGGTGCCTGAATCTCCTGGTCGCCCTGAATCACAGTGACTGTCGGCGCTGGCGGGCGGCGGCGCAGAATCTGATCGCGCCACTGCCGCAGTTGCACCGCCGGCCGGCTTTGGGGCGCGTACAGCATGAGCGCGTACCCCACAAAAACGACCGCAAGAATGCATGCAAGCGCGAGGAACACGAACGTCATCGTTAATCTTCTCCGGGCTGTAATGTGCGGGCAATCGCGTCCAGAAAGTCTTGCGCGTGGAATGGTTGCTGAACATATCCATGCGCGCCGTGCAGCAGCGATGTTTCACGATCTTCGGCACGAGTTGACAGCACAATCAGCTGCACGACCGGCGAATTGGCCTGCAAAACCGCCGCAAGCTCCCATAACGAATCGCCGAGCCGCGCGTCGGCCACGATAACGCTCGTATCCGATGTGTGGGCCAGCAGCGCGTGCGCGGCGAGGATGCCCGGCGCTTCCAGAACGCGGTAGCCTTGTTCCTCAAGCAGCCCGCGCAGCATGGAAACCAGGCCAGAGTCAGAGCTAATGAGTAACACGGTTGGCAGCCGCTTGCCGCGTCGGTCGTCAGGCACGGCTTCGGGATGGGCGGTGCGAATGTCCACGGCGTAGCTGCTGCCCGGCTGTTGCTTGGCATACGTTTTCATGTCCGCTGCGACGCGGCTGATCTCTTCGTAATTCGTGGAAGCGCGATTCTCACTCGTGACCACGCCGATCGAAAGCGAGATAATCGGGAACCGGCGGGGAATGCCCTGCCGGTCCACGCCCTGAAGGTACCCGCGCTTCAGATCGTCAGGGTCGTACAGCCCGCGCACGCGCTGATCGAACATATCGATTAAATTCGTACACAGCACGTCAACCGCATCTGGCGTCGTCAGGATGGCAAAATCATCGCCACCGATGTGGCCCATGAAGTCTTCGCCGGTGCCATACTGGCGCACCACATCGACCATGACCTCGGCCAGCAACCGAATGACGCGGTCGCCGCGCGCCGGTCCGTAGGTGTCGTTAAATGATTTGAAATTGTCAAGATCCGTGTACAAAAAAGCGAATGGTTCTTCGCGCCGCAGCCGGTATTTGACTTCTTCGGTAATGAGCACATTGCCCGGCAGCCCCGTCAGCGGGCTGCGCACCGGCACCTGCGCGGCCCGGCGCAAATGCCCCTTGATACGCGCCAGCAGTTCGGGCGTGTTGAACGGCTTGGTGATGTAATCATCCGCGCCGGATTCAAAGCCACTGACGACATCTGTGGGCGTGGCGCGCGCCGTGAGAATAAGCATCGGCACATGACTCGTGCGGGTGTCGTTGCGCAGTTGCCGAATGGCTTCGTACCCGTCGACGCCGGGCATCATCACATCAACCAGTATCAGGTCAGGCACATGTTCCTGCGCGGTGCGCACGAGATGATCGCCGTCGTAGGCGGTAAGAACCTCGTAGCCATGCTCTTTAAGAATATCGACCAAGAGCTGTCGAATCAGTGGTTCATCATCTGCAACAAGAATGTGTGTTGTCATAATATGTCAGTGCTAGATCATGAGCTGAGCATACAAGGTTTCAAGGCTGAGTTCACGACACACTGTTTCAGTTGAGCCGAGCGTTAATGCGGCGGCACTTACGCCAAGGCGCACGGCTTCATCGATCGGAATATCATTGAGCAGCGCATACATGACGGTTGCGGTAAGCGCGTCACTTGCGCCGGTAGGGTCTACCACGTCAACAGCAATCGCAGGCACATGCCCGTTCGCGTCCGATGTCGCGTACACAACGCCTGAATTGGCAAGCGTAATAATCGCGACTTCCACGCCCAGCGCGACCAGGCGTTTGGCGGCATGAATAGCCTGGTCAACTGTCTGAATCGGCATGCCTGTGAGCACCTGCGCTTCAACGGCATTTGGGCGCACCAGACTAAACTGCCCAATGTAGTCGCGGTACCGGAGCGCTGGCCCGTATGCCACCGGATCGAGCCCGACCGGCACGCCCGCTGCGCGGCACACATCGAGCAGCGCCACCGCACTGCTGATCGGCAGGTTGGCATCGATCATGACCATCTGCGCGTTCGTTAATACAGCAGCATGCGCTTCGATAATCGCAGGCGTAATGGCGCTGGTTGCCTCGATGTCATCCACCCCAAGGAGCAGCTGGCCGTGCGCGTCGAGCAGCGCCATGTACGCCGCCGAGTGCTGGTCGCATGAGACAACCACATAATCGGTATTCACGCCGGCCCGCGCGGTGTGGTGAAGAATGGTGCGCCCGAAGTCGTCCTGACACACGGCGCTGATCAGCGCGGTGGTTGCGCCGAGGCGTGCAAGATTCTCAGCAACGTTGCGCGCGCACCCGCCGATGCTCAGCCGCACGACGCCGGGATTAGACGTATGTGCAACTGACGCACCATGGAGCCGCCCTTTGATGTCGAGGCAGGCAGCGCCTACCACGACAATGTCGGGCGCGTCCGGCGCGCGGCGCGCCGTGCTACTTCTTGCCAGCATCGTCTTTCTTTCCGGTTGCGCGCGGCATGGGCATGTCGCCCGGCAGCAACCGATTGTAGTCATTATCCAGACCCCACTCGTTCGAGGCCTGCACGGCGCTGATCACAATATCTTCGATAAGCGTTTCGGAAAGATTGACACCTGCATCCTGCAATGTTTTCACAAGCTGCCGCACGCGCTCGGCTTCGGCTTCGGCTTCGGCTTGTCGCACCAGCTTAATCCGCTCGGCCTCGCGCTCAGCCTCGCGCCGCCGCATGTCAGTTTCCCGCTTAGGATCGCGGAAACGAATGCTGTCCACGTCAAAATGATCGAGATCAACGCCGATCAATTTTGCGCCCCAGTTATCAATCTGCTGTTCGAGCCGATTATAGATCTCCTTCTGGAACTCAGGCTTCTCCCGCTCCTTATACGCCTCGGCTGCCCTTTCAAAGGTAGTGAAAACGACATCGCGCACGACATTTTCAACATCAACCTTGATTTGTCCGCTGAAAATTTGTTCCCAGAATTCAACCCGGTTGCGCGCTTCGTCAAGCGACAGCCCCATGCTTTTGGCGACCTCACGCTGCACCATGCCGGGGTTCAGAATGCCCTTCATGGCCTTGGCTGAGTCAACAATTTTGTAATTCACATGCACGCTGATCAGGTCGATGTTGTGGCCGGCTTTGGTATTGACTTTCTCCACATTGATATTCGACCCAAGTTCATACATGGGAATGGTTGCAAGCTTGCGCTCCAGAAACGGGAAAATCGGGGGAGCAATCGGGCCTTTAACGGTGGTACGCGCGCCGGAATACGTCCGTACCACCAGCATTTCCTGATCCTGCGGCAGGCGGATGATATTGCGCGAAACCCACTGAAACAGGAGGAACAGCAAACCGAGCCACAGCAAGGTGAAAATAATCACGCCCGGCGTGTTGAACAGGACTCGTCCAATCAATGCCACCGCAATAGCCGACACAGTCGCGGCGACGCTCCCAATCACCCCGACTTCCCGCCAGCCACCGTCAATCGTCACCACCAGGCTGATAGCAAGAATCAGCACGCTCAGGCCAGTCACCAGCGCGTTTTGTGAGGTAACAAGATAAATGGCGACAAGTGACACAAACAGCAGCGCCAGCACAACAGAGGCGGCGATGTCCTTAACTGACATCCGGAACCTCCAACAATATTTTCAATTGACCACGAGAAGCCTCGAACGCACGAAGACCTTCAGCGAGCGGAAAACAGCCTGAAATCAGCGGCTCGGTCTGCACGAGACCATGTTCGAGCAGCCGCAGGGCTGGCGCGAACGGGCCGCAGCGCGAGCCGACAATCGTTATTTCATCGACAACGATCATGCTCAGGTTGAGCGGCGAGTCACCGGCAAAGGTGCTCTTCAGAATGAGCCGCCCGCGCGGATGCAAAAGCTGGCGCGCTGTCATGAGCCCGCTGGCCTGGCCGGTGCAATCCACAGCAACATCAAAACTGCCTGACTCTAAACCTTCGGTTGTGCTGGCATGGATTCCGAGCGTTTGTACGATCGGCCAGCGTTCAGGGTGATGCCCCACCAGCGTTACATCGCAGCCTGGCAGCCGCAACACTTGCGCGATCAGCAAGCCGAGTTTGCCATCGCCAATTACAGCCACCCGCTCGGTTGGCCGCAGGTGCGCCTGCTCAAGAATTTGCAGCGCAGCCGCAAGCGGTTCGGTGAACACCGCCGCCTGATCGGGTACGCTGTCGGGCACCGCGTGGAGGCACGAAACGGGCAGACTCAGCAATTCTGCCATCGCGCCATCCCGCCGGTCAATGCCAAGCGTCGTCCGATGAGGACAATGACTCGTTGCACCACGCGCGCACACGGCACACTGACCACATGCCGCGTTGATTTCGCCGACGACACGCTGGCCCAGCCATGCATGGTCGTCACACGCAACAACTGTGCCGACAAATTCGTGGCCAAGCACTCCCTGGAACCCCATATAGCCGCGTGTAATCTCGATATCGGTGTTGCAAATGCCGACAAGGTGCGGACGAATAAGCGCCTCACCCATTTGCAGGGTAGGCTCAGGATACTCAGTGTCGAGCCGAAGCTGTGTATCAAAGAGGAGTGCGCGCATAACTACATCTCATAGAGGTATTATATGAGGCACATTGATCGTGACGTGGTACAAACGCTACCGTGAATGAATGGCGAACGTGGCCTAGCGCACTGGGCTACTCTGCATTATACTACACGCCGCGCCTGTAGGGCAACTGGCATCTCAATACCGGATTGTAGAAAATGTACAACGGCCCCACGATCGCTCAGCGCGTGTTTCGCTGGCGCTTTGGTTATATAAAACAATCATGCAAACGAACTACGTACATATTTGTTAGGATCGTGTTCATGATACCATGGAATTTGACATAAAGAGGTTCTCATGCGCGTTCTTTATCTTGGCACTCCCGATTTCGCCGCAATTCCGCTTGAAGCGCTGGTACAGGATCCGCGCTTCGAAGTGGTTGGCGTTGTTACGCAGCCCGACCGGCCAACTGCGCGCCATCGTACTCCACAGCCGCCGCCAGTGAAGCAGGCCGCGCTACGGCTCGGCGTGCCGGTGTTGCAGCCCGAAACCTTGCGCGATCCGGGAGCGGTCAGATATATTGCCGAACTGCGCCCGGATGTCGGCGTCATCGCGGCCTATGGCGAAATTCTGCGGCGCGATGTGCTCGCTATTCCGCCACATGGCTACCTGAACATTCATCCGTCGCTGCTGCCGCGCTATCGTGGGCCTGCCCCGGTGGCGGGCGCGCTGTTGACGGGCGATGCCGAAACGGGCGTGACTGTGATTCAGGTTTCTGCCAAGATGGACAGCGGCCCGATCCTGAGCCAGCAACGGGTGCCGCTGCCGCCGGATGCGCGAACCGGCCCGCTCACCGATGCCTTATTCCGGTTAGGTACGGCGCTGCTGCTCGGCGTGCTGCCTCCGTACGTGGCGGGCAAGCTGATGCCGAAGCAGCAGAATGATAAGGCGGCCACATACACGCGGTTGCTGACCCGCGCTGATGGCGAAATCGACTGGCGCGCGTCGGCCTGCCAGATCGAACGCATGACGCGTGCCTTCGACCCATGGCCGAGTGCGTATACATTTTGGCACGGTCAGTTGCTGAAGATTTTTGCCGCTCGCGTTATTGAGTGGTGGCAGGGCGATGAGCCGCCCGGTACACTGATTGCGCATGGCGATAGCGTGTGGGTTGCGACCGGGGCAGGGGCGCTGGAACTGCTTTCCGTGCAGCCGGCTGGCAAACGTCCCATGCCTGCCGACATCTGGCTGCACGGCCTGCGAAACATTAGCGGCCAACAGTTGGGCCAATGAGGAGACGTGAAGGCCGGCAGCGCGCGGCAAATGCAATCTGTACAGGTTAATGCAGCATTCATCCCAAAACAATCCCGAAACAGGTATACTTGTAGGCAGAAAAGAATGGCATTGGCCGGTTTTGGGGTTTTCTTTGCTGCTTGTTCCTCCTGTGTGCTGCCTGAGACTCTCGAAACAGTGTGGCAGGCTCCCAAAGCCTCAGCGTAGTAAGGTGTAGATTTTGATGTTTCGTTTGCGAATTCCAGTTTGGATTGTGGTTCCCATGGTGCTGTTGGTCCTGATGTTTGGCTTTGGTGCCGGGTACTTTTTCACGACGCGCGCCACGGGAGCGTGTACTGAATCAGGGCAGGTGTGCCAGAACTTTGCGACCTTCTGGCGCGTGTGGGACATTGTGCAGAATAACTACGTGGACCCAAGCGCCGTCAAGCCCCAAAACATGATCAATGGCGCGATTGAGGGCATGCTCGACAGTCTGGGCGACCAGGGCCACACGCGCTATTTGCCGCCCGATGTGGCCCAGGCCGAGGCCGAGTCGCTGGCGGGCAAATTCCAGGGCATCGGCGCGTACATTGACGTGCAGAATAATCAGCCAATCATCGTTCGCCCGATCGAGGGCTCGCCTGCCGAGGCGGCGGGCATCAAGCCCGGCGATCTCATTCTCAAGGTCGATGGCGAGGACGTGTACGGCATTACGGTTGATGAACTGCGCAACAAAGTGCGTGGGCCAGAAGGCACCGAGGTGAAGCTGACGCTGCGCCACGACGGTCAGCAGGCACCGTATGAGGTGAATGTGAAGCGGGCCGAGATCATTGTGCCGAGCGTGTCATGGCGCATGCTGCCGAATAATATTGCGCTGATTCAATTATCGCAATTTTCCGATCCATCTTCGGAGGCCATGAAGAAGGCGTTGAATGAGGCGAAGCAGCAGGGCGCGAAAGGTCTCATTCTCGATTTGCGGAACAATCCCGGCGGTCTGGTCAACGAACTTGTGGACATTGCCGGGGAATTCTTGCCGGCCAACAGCACGGTGTTGCTGGAGCAGAATCGCAGCGGCGAGCGCACACCGTACAAGACCCAGGGCGCGCCAGTCGCGCCCGATCTGCCGCTGGCAGTGCTTGTGAACCACAACACCGCAAGCTCGGCTGAGATTCTGGCCGCCGCGCTGAAAGAAAATAATCGCGCAACCGTGATCGGCGTGCCTACATTCGGCACCGCGACCGTGTTACGCGCGTTCAGCCTGGGCGGCGGCGCGGAGCTGCGGCTCGGCACGACCCAATGGCTCACGCCGAATGGCGAAATCGTGCGGAACAAGGGCATCGATCCCAGCAAGGTTGTCGAACTGCCGGCGAATGTGACGCCGCTTTCGCCGGTTGATGCCGCGCAACTGAGCGCGACGCAACTTCAGCAGAGCGACGACACACAGCTTTCGGCAGCCTATACAACCGTGGAGACAGCGATTAGCGGCAAGCCCGTGGCGCACCACTAAGGCTTGTCTGCGCCCGGCATGCATGGCGACGAACGGTACTTCGCAAAAGTGCCGTTCGTTTGTTTTGCTGCCGATTTGCGGAATTTGGGCTGATCAGCTACTCTACTGGCGGATAATCCTCTGCCATGGCATGGAATCGTTTGCTGGTAGTGCAATGCCTTTGTGGTAATGCAGTGCCATGGTGTTTCAGTGCTCAGCCCAAAGGATTATTGTGAAAACAACATCAGAACGTATTGAAGATTTGCGGCGGCGGCGCGAACAAGCCAGCGCCGCAGATCCGCAGGGCATCGAGCGTCAGCATGCCCGTGGCAAACTGACGGCCCGCGAACGGATTGACGCGCTGCTCGACCATGGCTCCTTCGTTGAACTCGACGCCTTTGCGGTGCATCGCGCCTCTGCCTTCGGCATGGACAGCCGCAAACCGCTGGGCGATGGTGTCGTCACCGGCCATGGAACGATCGACGGACGCCCGGTCTGCCTGTTCGCGCAGGATTTTACGGTGTTTGGCGGCTCGCTGGGCGAAGTGTTTGCGGAAAAGATTTGCAAGGTCATGGACCTGTCGCTGCGCATGGGCGTGCCCTGCATCGGCCTGAACGACAGCGGCGGCGCGCGCATTCAGGAAGGCGTGGTCAGCCTGGGCGGCTACGCCGAGATTTTTTACCGCAACGTCATGGCATCGGGCGTGGTGCCGCAAATCTCGCTGATTGCCGGGCCATGCGCGGGCGGCGCGGTATATTCACCCGCCATGACCGATTTCATCCTCATGGTCAAAGGCACCTCGCAAATGTTCATCACCGGCCCGGATGTCATCAAAACGGTAACAGGCGAAGACGTGGGCTTCGATGAGCTTGGCGGCGCGATGACCCACAACACCCGCAGCGGCGTGGCCCACTTCGCCGCCGACGATGAGCAGGCCGCGTTCGACCAACTGCGGCTGCTGTTGTCCTTCCTCCCGGCCAATAATCTGGAAGATCCGCCCTACGTGCCGCCCGAGGATGACCCCGAGCGTATGGACGAGGCACTGCAAACGATCATTCCCGACAGCGCCAAAAAAGCGTACGACATGACGCAGATTATCGAAGCGGTTGTGGATAGCGACAGCTTCTTCGAAGTTCAGCCGTTCTGGGCGCATAATATTGTGATCGGCTTCGCCCGGCTCGATGGCTTTCCGATCGGCATTGTCGCCAACCAGCCCGCGCACCTGGCCGGCACGCTCGACATCGATTCGTCGGTCAAGGCGGCGCGGTTTGTGCGCTTCTGCGACGCATTCAATATTCCGCTGGTCACGTTTGTGGATGTGCCCGGTTTCCTGCCCGGCACGCAGCAGGAGTACGGTGGCATCATTCGCCATGGCGCTAAACTGCTGTATGCCTACTGTGAGGCAACCGTCCCGAAGCTGACGGTGATCACGCGCAAGGCCTACGGCGGCGCGTATGATGTCATGGCCAGCAAGCATATTCGGGCCGATTTCAATTTTGCATGGCCCACCGCCGAGATCGCGGTCATGGGCGTGGACGCGGCGGTGCGGATTATTTTTCGCAAAGAGCTGGCCGAAGCCGACAACGTGGCGGACCGGCAAGCCGAGCTGGTGGAAGATTATCAGAATCGCTTTGCCAACCCGTATGTTGCCGCCGAGCGTGGCTATCTGGATGCGGTGATCGAACCACGCGAAACGCGCCCGGCGCTGATTCGGGCGCTGCGGCTGGCGCGCAACAAGCGCCAAAGTACGCCCGCCCGCAAGCACGGCAATATTCCGTTGTAATATCGTTTGGCATCGATTCTGCTTATTTTGCGTTTGCGTAACGTTATGATGCTGTTCCGTGGTCATTTCGCATGTTCATTCAAGGATGTTGGTAGTAAATACTTCGCATCTCAATCTTAATACCTATTGCATGACCATTTCGGTATGTGCTAAGATTAGAGCGCGTCTGATGCATGGGTGCAGCGCAACTATGCACGGATAGCTTTTATCGAATGATTGGCGGAAGCATGACTGGTTCAGACGGCGTTGCCGGCTCTGATGATCGAATGATAGAACTGCGTCTTCCCAGCCGTCTTGGCTACGAGAAGGTTGCGATGGACATGGCTGCGTCGCTTGCCCGCCGGATGGGCTTCGGGGCTGATCGCATAGAAGCGTTACGCACGGCGCTCGCAGAGGCTGTGACAAACGCTATCGAGCATGGCAACGCCCACGACGCCGAAATGAAGGTTACTGTTCTTTTGACGCCGCGCCCGGATGAACTAATTGTAAGTGTTGCCGACCAAGGCCGCCGCCCTCTCGAAACTTCGCAAACGGAACTTCAGCCCCAGATCGACCAGACCATCGCGCGTGGTGAAGCAGGTGGCTGGGGTATTTGGCTTATGAAAGAACTCATGGACGAGGTTGAGTTTTCTTCTGTGCCGAATGGGGGCAATCGGGTACGCATGGTTATTTATCTTGAACAACCGTAATATGATCATGTCCACACGCGAGTATACAATCGAGGTTTCGTTTCCCAGCGTACTCGGCTATGAGAAAGTAGCGCGCGATGCAGTTGCTTCGTTCGCATTACGTTGCGGTTTCGATGCGTCTCGCCTTGAGGATCTGAAAACTGCGCTTGGCGAGGCATGCATCAACGCTATCGAACATGGCAATCAGCGGCATGCCGATCTGTACGTGATGGTGTGCTGCGTGTACAATGCTCAGCAACTTACGATTGAAGTGTGTGACCATGGCGTAAAACCCTATTCTGGCGAGCGGCCAATGGCCGATATTACCAGCAAGGTGTGCGGTCAAACTTCGTGCCGGGGCATGGGCCTGCTCCTCATTTCACAGCTTGTGGATGAGTATGGCTTTGTTCAGAAAACCAACGGTGGGAATTGTTTGCGGCTTTCGTTTCATCAGTTGCGGCGTGACGAAGTTCTGTCACCATGCAGTACATCAGCGTAACTACACGGCACATCGGGGTACTCGCGGACATGCGGTTCGATGATGAGTGTTCCTTGAGGCCGCTACAGGAGAGAGAAATGATGCTTGAAGATGAGCTAAGCGTTGCCATCCGCGAACGAAGTGGCGTTGCAATTATTGATCTGATTGGCGATGTAACGACATTTGCCGAGGAAAAAATAAATAGTGCCTACACGCAGGTGACAGAAAAAGGCGCAAAATACATTTTGCTGAATTTCCGACAGAATGATTATATCAATAGTGCCGGAATTGCGATTCTGATTGGTATTGTGACGGAAGTGAATCGTTTACAGCAACAATTGGCGATTAGCGGCCTGTCGCCGCATTTTCAGAAGATTTTCCGCATGGTTGGCCTTTCGCAGTATGCCACCATTTATGAGACGGAAGATGAAGCTGTCGCGCAAATGACGGCTGCTGCATAGCTCGTTTGAGGTGGCAGCACATGGCTCATGCTGCCACCGCCCATCACGGGATCATCGTTATTCCTCTTCCTGCTTCCACGCTGCCGATCTGCCAGCATGCTTCGCCCGCCGCATGAATCTGATCCTGCGCGCGTTTGGCCGCTTCAGGCGGCAACGCCAGCAGCAGCCCGCCCGATGTTTGCGGATCGAATAGCGGCAGCATGCGCGTTTGATCTATCTCAGCCGCTCCGTTTATGGCGCGTTCACGTTCGAGATACGCGCGATTGCGGCCCAGCCCGCCCGGCACGATGCCGCGTTGCGCGTATTCCAGCGCGCCCGGCAGCAGCGGCACAGCGCTGAGTGAGATACGCAGCCCGACGCCGCTGTGCGCGGCCATTTCACAGGCATGACCGAGCAGCCCGTAGCCGGTGATGTCGGTGGCCGCATGCGCGCCGGCGGCTGTCGCTGCCTCGGCGGCGCGGCGATTCAGCCGCAGCATGCTGTTCACAGCGGCTTGAAAGTGCGCGTCGGATACCAGCCCGCGCTTGTGCGCCGTGGTGATCATGCCGGTGCCGAGCGGCTTGGTAAGCAGCAGCAGATCGCCAGGGCGGGCGTTTGCTTTCGTGAGCACGCGCTCTGGATGCACCAGGCCGGTGACGCACAGGCCATACTTCGGCTCCTGATCGATGACGGTATGACCGCCCGCGACCACCGCTCCGGCTTCGGCCACTTTGTCCACGCCGCCCTGCAAAATCGTGGCGATCAGCTCTGGCGAAAAGCTATCGGGAAAGCCTGCTATCGCCAGCGCCAAAATCGGTCGCCCGCCCATGGCATACACATCGCTCAATGCATTAGCGGCGGCGATCGCGCCAAAGGTGTACGGGTCGTCGACGATCGGCGGAAAGAAATCGACCGTTTGCACCAGCGCTGTGTCGTCGGACAAACGGTACACTGCGGCATCATCGCTGGTGGAAAGACCAACGAGCAGATTCGGATTTGTTGTCAGTGTCAGAGAGCGCAGAACCTGCGCCAGGGCCGCCGGGCCTAATTTTGCCGCTCAGCCAGCGCACGAAGCGAGTTCGGTGAGCCGCAGCAGGTCATCATGTGAATGCATATGTTGTACACTTCTGCTTTGCCATGCGCGCACATTATTCAAGTCAGCATCGCGCAGGAAGCCTATTATAGCACTTACAAAACGGAAGCTATGCGTTTTATGCAAATGGTATAATACATGTGCGTTGTTGTTTGCAAAGGATGATGTGCCATGTCGCCTGGGTTTTTCATTTTGTTTTTGCTTTCGGCGGCACTATTGGTCGGCGTCGTCGTGATATTGTGGCGCTATTGGCGCGAGTACGCCAATATTACGCCAGAAGAAGAAGCGTTTGATAAGCGCGTCGCCAACCTGAACGAGCGACAAGCGAACCGCTTGAGCAACGATCAGCTTGCGCAATCCGTGAGCGAAGAAGACGCATGGAAGATCACGTTGCGACGCGGCGCGCAGGCCCGCCGCCGGGCGCGCTATGCCGATGAGGTGCGCCAGCGCTACCGCGAGCGCCGGTAGCCATGCTGGCTCCTTCGATTTTCCGCACTCCTTTTAGCAAGCTTCGTGCTTGTTCTTTTAACAGTATGAGCTGCACGAGAACGTTTGATCTGATTACATTGCAAATTTGTCATATAAATTGTTTTCATGCTATAGTATCATGAAAGATGAACTCTTATAGAGGGTAATACAGCCATGCATCGCCGCACTTTCTATCTGTTACTGCTTGGCACATTGGTGTTGACATGTACTCCGCTTTTTCAGCAGGATGCCCTAAAGAACACCGGGCTTCGGCGTGAGTATATTGTTCAGAGCACCACAACCGCAGCAGCAACCGCAGCCGTTCTTCGCGCCGGAGGCACCGTCCAGCGTTCGTTGAATATCATCGACGGCGTGAGCGCGACGCTTGACTCGCTCGCCTATCAGCGCCTGTCACACCTGCCGCAGATCGCGTTGCATGCGAACACTGCCGTGCAAGCAACGAGTGAATCCACCGAACGCGACGAGCATGAGAAGTTCACCAAAGGGTATGAGTTATACCCGGCGGCGGCGGTGAACGCGCAAGCACTTCACGATCAAAACACCTTAATCCCGGCTACCAGCTGCACGCCTCAGGGCGTCGTTCGCTCTGGAGGAACGATCAGTGAAGGGTTGCAAGGCGCAGGCATAACAGTTGCCGTGGTCGACTCCGGGCTGTTACCGATGCAGCATGCCAGTGACTGGACGTTCCAGGGCCAGGATGGAACGTTATTCGCAAGCCATGCCGGTCGCTGCATTGTGTATCACGATTTTCTCCAGACTGGTGCGCCAGCAAGCAGCGGCGATGGCAGCAAGCCAAACAGCGCTGATCTGCACGGTCATGGCACGCATGTGATTTCAACGATCGCTGATAACCGCTCTGTTGAAATGGCTCCAAATGCTCCTCCATCGCCAGTTGGCGTGGCCCCGCAGGTTAATCTGATGGTCGCGCGCGTGCTCGATCAGGATGGCGGCGGGAGCTATGCTGATGTGATCGCTGGTATCGGCTGGGTGGTGGCGAACAAGGATCGTTTCAACGTGCGGGTTCTTAATTTGTCATTGTATGCGCCGGTTGGCGGCCCGTACTGGGCAGACCCCATGAATCAGGCCGTGATGCGCGCATGGCAGGCTGGCATCGTGGTCGTGGCAGCAGCAGGCAACGAAGGGCCGGAGGCGGGGACCATCACCGCGCCGGGCAATGTTCCCTATGTTGTCACCGTGGGCGCGCTGACGAATGGGCGTTACACCACCAGCGGCTACGATGAGCTGGCGCGCTATTCAAGCCGCGGGCCTACCGAATCGGCGTTTGTGAAGCCCGATATTCTGGTGCCGGCGACACGGACAATTGCGCCGCTGCCGAAGCAATCGACGCTGGCAAAGGCCTTTCCTGATGCGCGCATCAAAGAGAACGGCGATGTTGATTACCAGATCGGTACGCCAAGCAATCATAAATATTATTATTTAAGTGGCACATCCATGGCATCGGCGCTTGTGAGCGGCATTGTTGCGCTGATGCTTCAGGCCCATCCTGAACTTACCAACGATCAGGTGAAATATCGGTTGATGGCGACGGCGATTCCTGCTATCGATACAGCTACGGGCCAACTTGTGTACAGCGTCTGGGAACAGGGCGCAGGCATGGTCGATACCCCGCAGGCAGTCAATGCTTCTGTCTCGCCTGATCGCGCGAACGAAGGCATGAACATCGCGCTTGATCTGCAAACGTTCGATGACGGGCGGGATGAGACGCACTACTGGGGAACGACGACATGGAATAACGATACCGGCGAATTTCAGCTTGTTGCGCCAGATACGGGCGAGATGCTCGCGGTCTGGGACGGCGGGCTGAAGGCGTGGAGTGGCGGGCTGAAGGCATGGAGCGGCGGGCTGAAGGCGTGGAGCGGCGGGCTGAAGGCGTGGAGCGGCGGGCTGAAGGCGTGGAGTGGCGGGTTGAAGGCATGGAGCGGCGGGTTGAAGGCATGGAGCGGGAGCACGCGGCCATGGACTGAAACGACAGGCTTTCCCTCCTCAGCGGCATCTTCAAAAACGGACGTATTGACGGGCAAAAAAGAAGCCGATTTGCTCCCTCTGGACGCAGGCTCGTCAGGTATGTATCGCATGCTTTTACCACTGCTGGCGCGATAGAGCGTGCTTTCAGCGCATCAGGCACCGGCCTTTCGTGCCTGTCTCATTGGGAGCGGGGTCGGGGATGAGAGAAAACGTGTGCGCTAACCTTATGAAACAGTACACTTACCTCCAGGGGTTGGTGCTTGATTTTGCTCATGATCTGTTCACTTTTGCCGGGATTTTGTCGAGCAGCTTTCGTGTTTGCTGTGCCTCAGGTACATTGTGCAACTGGCAGAACAGCGCTTCGGCGGCTTCGAGCAATGCGGTTGCAGCATGGATGTCGCCGCTCATGAACGCGATCTTTGCTTCTAAACGCTTAAAACGTCCATATTCCTCAATAGCGGGATCGGTTGCTCGAAGCACGCCCTGCTGATGTGCCGCTTGGGCGGCGGCAAGGTCGCCTCTGCCAAGTGCTATTTCGCCCAGCAGCGTATAACTGTCAAGCTCTGCCGCATGAGCGCCAAGCTGCACAGCAATGAACTGGCCGCGACGTGTAGCCTGTTCGCTTGCGTCCCACTGTTGCAGCGCGACGTATGTATACCCCAGGTTGAGCAACGCAAGCATTTGATGGTATACATCGCGTGCGCTTGTTGCCCATTCAAGCGCTCTGCTAAAGTATTCCTCGGCGCGCTGATACTGCTCATCAGCATACAGCGCATAGGCCAGATTGATCGCTGCGATGGCGCGCCCGCGCCGGCTGCTGATTTGCTCATTCATTTTCAGCGCCAGCCAGCTGTATTCAATCGATGCCGCGATTTCTCCCTGGCTCACGGTAAGCACACCGAGATTGCTCAGAGCCTCCGCCTGGCTTATCAGATTGCCGCTTTGCTCGCTCACGAGCAGGCTCTGCTCGACATACCTGCGCGCCTGAGCAAAATCGCCGGATGCATACGCGACGCCGCCCAGCCGATTGAACATGCGCGCCCGTTCCTCCGGCGCTTCTTCGGTGCCGATCAGGATGAGAGCTTGTTCAAGGTGCTCGCGTGCCTCGGCCAGATTGTTCTGCCGAAAGTAGATCCACCCGATGTCGCTCAGAATGCGTGCATGCTCCAGTTGCACGGCGCTGTTCAATGAAACTGCGGCGAATGTCTTGATCGAGTCATCAAACCAGCGCAGCGCCGCCTCGGTGTTCCCCTGCTGCTCGAATGTGGTGCCAATCTTGCGCTGGAGCGCTGCCTGCTGTGCGGCGGAGGCTTGCTGATGAATCGTTAACAATCGCAGCAGAAATTCATAATGCTCGCGCGCCCGCGCGTAATCGCCCACGATGCTATACACATCCGCAACATTTTCGTACAATACGGTTGCCAGTGCTACATCGCCTGATGTGAGCGATCGCTGCCGCCATGGAGCCGTGCTAAACGCCTGTTGATACAGCGAAAGCGCATCCCGATTCGCGTAGTGTGCCTGCGCCTGCTGTGCTGCGCGCAAAAAGTGCGGAAACGCTGCGTCAGGTTGCTCCGCGCCAAGGTAGTGCTGCGCAAGTACCACCTGATACGCATCAATCTGCGCGCCGTATTCGTGCATGATCGTGTGGGCCGCCCGCGCATGCAGCTCGCAGCGTCGCGAAGCGCGTATGTTCTGATAAATGACATCATGGACGAGGGCATGCTTGAAATGGTACATCGCCTGGCTGCCGTCTGAAATGATCAGCCCTGCCTCTACCAGGCTTGCGGCGTGCGTCTGGTCATCGGTGCTGCATGCTGCGATGGCATATAACAACTGACGCGAGAAGCGCTGTCCAAGCACCGCCGCTGTTTGGGCCAGCGCGCGCGCTTCTTCGCTGAGCAGATCGAGCCGCGCCATGATCAGTTGCTCAACCCGGCTCGGAAATGGTGCCGCATTAGGAGGCGACATCAACATCCATTGGTGTTGATAATCCTGCTGGAGCGCGCCCGATTGCAATAAATACTGAAGCATTTCTTCAAGAAAGAATGGGTTTCCATGCGTTTGCTCCAGCACATGCTGTAATTCTGCGGGCGGCGCTGTGCCAAGCAGCGCCGTCATCAGCGCCTCACTGTCCGTCTGTGACAGCTCCTGAAGCGTGATTGCAGCGCAATGCTCATGCTCGCTCCATGGTTCGTCGGCCATCAACTGCGGGCGATACATCAACACGAGTAACAGCGGCTGGCTGGCAACTTCTTCTGCGATGCGCAGCAACACTGCGCGGCTCGAATGGTCGGCCCAGTGGACGTCGTCGATGACGATGGCGAACGGATGGCGGCGGCTCAGCGCGACGTACACTTCGGTGATAAGTTCATGAAGCCGCTCGTTGCGCTGATCGGCGCTCAGTGTGGCTGTCAGGCTCGTCTCATCGAGCGGGAGGTCAAACAGCCTGGCCAGCAAAGGTGCCAGATGACTCCATTCTGGCACAAGCGTATCGAGCTGCTGTTGAAGTTCTGTGGCAGCTACGCTTTTGGTTGCTGAAAGATGTAATGCCTGCCGAAGCATGCGCGCAATCGCGCTGTATGGCGTGGTTTGCTCGAAACTCTGGCAGGTCTCGTGTACGACGACGAGGTTGGGATGCTCGCTCCGCAGCGTTTGCAGCGCTTCTTTGACAAAGCGCGATTTACCAATGCCTGCCTCGCCCGCCACCGCGATAATCTGACCATGCGCCGCTTCTTTCGCAAAGATGCATGCCGCTGCCGCCTCGAACAGCGCGAGTTCATGCTTCCGCCCGATAAATGCAGTGCCGTCTGCCGGCTCCTGCGCCTGCGGAGCGCATTCATGGAGCGCAAGGAACACCGGCATGGACTGCTGCGTCGCCTCAAGGCGCACCCGATGCTGGAGTTGCCCGTGCAACATGGGCTGGACTGCGCGGTACGATCCGGAAGCGAGCAGCACTTCGCCTGCCTGCGCAACCGCCATGACTTTGGCCGCGACGTTGATTGTCGCGCCCGTAACGGTGTATTCATGCCGCTGTGGCGTACCCGTCAAGCCTGCGAAGAGTATGCCACTTGCGATGCCCATGCGGGGCTGCGGCGCGCTGTGCTGCGTGCGCAGAAGCGATTGCTGATGCGGATGTTGCGCAACCCATTCCTGCACCACTGCCGCTGCCTCACTGTTGATCGTATCTGCCGCGTCGCGCATGGCCAACGCGGCGCGCACGGCACGCATCGGATCGTCCTCATAGGCTACCGGCGCGCCGAACAACGCGACCATGCGGCTGCCAACCGGCGTCGTCTCAATGGTGTTAACAATGCCGCCGTACTGATGAATAATTTTTTGCGCCTGTACATAATACAGGTTAAGCATGTGGCCGATGATCGACACATCGTTCTCAAGCAGTGCCGGTAATTTCAGCGTTGTCAGGCGGCGGCTGATCGCTGTGAGATCGTTGAAAAGCACCGTAACTGCGCGGAACTCGCCGTGCTGGGGCTGCGCCATGCGGCTGTTCATGGGCAAGCCGTACGGTTTGTACGGGCTGAGCCGGTGAATACAGTGCAGCAATTTTGCAAGCGTGACCAGGCTGGGCGCTTCCGATAGCCACGCTGTCTGCGCGCTCACAACACTGACGGACTGGTACTCGCAGCTTTGCAGAAGGAAAAATCCCGGAATCCTCGGCTGCGTTTGTGCGTCTGGCATGCTCTGGCGCGTTTCATTGGAGATGATAATTTCGCCAGGCGCGGCATGTTCCTGCGCAATAACCGCCTGATTGATCGCCTCTCCGTTCGTGACCAGTTCCATGTGATCGGCGTCGCCGGCTTCAGCAATAAACATGTTGCTGGTGTGAATGCCGATGCGCAGTTGAAGCGTCACCATGCCCTGACTCGTCGTAACCGCCGCGACGTCGGCCATGCGCTGCTGAGCTGCCAGTGCCGCAGCACAGGCCAGCGTGGCGTGCCGCGTGCCGAGGTGCGCGGCGTCAAAGAAAGCGAGCAGCGTGTCGCTCCCAAACTTTACCGTTCCACCGCCATGGGCATCAATTTCTTCGAGCAGGATGCTAAAGACGCTGCGCATGAGCATGCTGATCTCTTCGCTGCCCTGGTGCTTTTCCTGCGCGAAACGCGCGGAAAGCTCGCTCACGCCCGAGATTATGAACGAAACTACCGTGCCAAAAAGGTATTGTCCATGAATGCGGTCGCGGTTGGGGTGGGCCAGTGTGCGGCTGAGCACCGGCGACGGCACGAATGGGGTTATTGCTGTAAATAATGTTTCGAGATGCGCATGTGCGTCGGCAATAGCGCCGGGGGAAGGCTCAGGTTGCTGCAACGCCTGCACAAGCGAAGCGGGAAGATAAGATGCAATATCTGGGTCAGCAGCGTTGAAAATGGTGGTCACAACAGTAGCCTTTGGTCCAAAGATCTGCGTCATAGTTTATTGCAGCACAAAGCGGAGGAACATGATATTGCGATCTCTTGCAGTTAAGATACCTGTTTCAATGGCGTTTGTTATGAACCAGATTTGCTCAATACCTGATCATTTTGGCTACTATCCCTGGCATGTGGGGCAAACATGCATGTTGCGGCCACCAATCCGCAGGTCGGCTTGCGTGCCGCGTAGTCCAGTCCTTCGTGCGGCGCAGATCGCGGACGCTGGTTTCAACTTCTGGCACTTCGGTCATGGCGGCGCTCCTGCTTGGCAATGAAGTACATCGTATACAGTGTCATGCTGAACAAAGTGAAGCATCTCGATGTGATCTCAATGAGATGTTTCGCTTCGCTCAACATGACACTGTGCTATTCAAACAACTCCGTTCCAATTAGTTTTACCCATTCACAACCGTGCCGCCGTTGGGGTGCAGCGTCTGCCCGGCGATGTACGACGAGTCTTCGGACGCCAGGAACACATAGCAATTTGCCACTTCTTCCGGCTGCCCGGCGCGCTTCATCGGCACATCTGAGCCAAACGTCGCCACCTTGTCGGGCGGGAAGGTCGACGGAATAAGCGGCGTCCAGATTGGCCCGGGCGCGACGGCGTTGACGCGGATGCCCTGCTCGATCAGCCCCTGCGACAGCGAGCGAGTGAACGCCAGGATCGCGCCCTTGGTCGCTGAGTAGTCGAGCAACTGCGGGCTGCCCTGGTAGGCCGTGACCGAGGTAGTGTTGATAATTGCGCTGCCTTTGCCGAGGTGCGGCAGCGCGGCTTTGGTCATGAAGAACATGCCGAAAATATTGGTGCGGAAGGTGCGCTCAAGCTGCTCGGCGCTGATCTTGGTAATACTATCCTGCGGATGTTGCTCGGCGGCATTGTTCACCAGAATGTCGAGCCGCCCAAGATCGTTCACGGCTTGCTTCACGGCCTGCTGGCAGAACGACTCGTCGCCAATATCGCCTGCGATGGTGATGCAGCGCCGCCCATGTTGCTCGACGCGCCGCCTGGTTTCCTCGGCATCCTCATGCTCGTTCAAGTACACAATGGCGACATCCGCGCCTTCTTTTGCGAACGCGATCGCGACCGCGCGCCCGATGCCGCTGTCGCCGCCAGTGATGATCGCCGCCTTGTCACGGAGCTTGCCGCTGCCCTGATAACTGGGATCGTCGGCATTCGGCTTTGGCATCATCTGCGACTCAAGACCTGGCTGGCGGTCCTGGTGCTGTGGTTGCTGCTTTTGCTCAGACATAGTCCCCTCCTCGATTTTCACATGGTGTGACGAGAACATGAGCAAACTCTGGGCCAGCATGCCCATTTTTGTATTGCACCGCGCCCTGGTTTCTGGCATATGGCTTGCTATCCCGTACTGGCGGCACGTCATGAGGGTTTCCATGGTACGAAGGGAGGAGTTGAGCATGCAACTTGATGGAAAAGTGGCTTTGATTACCGGCGCGGGCTCCGGTATTGGCGAGGCGGCGGCGTACACGCTCGCAAGGCATGGCGCAAAGATTGGCGCGCTGGGCCACACCGAAGATGAGTTGAAAGAAACGGTTGCGCAGATCAAGCGCGATGGCGGCGAGGCAACGGCACTGGTGGCCGATATATCCAGCGCTGATGAGATGCAGCGCGCGGTTCAGCAGCTTGTCGATCAGTACGGGCGGCTGGATGTTGTGTTTGCCAACGCCGGTATCAACGGCGTGTGGGCACCGCTGGAGGAGTTGACGCCTGAAGATTGGAACAAGACCATGAGTATCAATCTGAACGGCACTTTTTTTACAGTAAAGTACGCCGTGCCGCACCTCAAGAAGCAGGGCGGCTCGGTCATCGTCACGGCCTCGGTGAATGGCACGCGCATTTTCAGCAACACCGGCGCGACCGCCTACTCGACGACCAAGGCCGGGCAGGTAGCGTTTACCAAGATGATCGCGCTGGAGCTTGCGCCATCCAGGGTGCGCGTCAACGTGATCTGCCCCGGCGCGATTGAGTCGGAAATTCAGGAGAACACCGAGCAGCGCAATCTGGAGAAGGTCAAGATTCCGGTCGAGTTTCCGAAGGGCAACATCCCGCTGACCGGCGGCAAATCGGGCAAGGCCGAGCAGGTTGCCGAGTTGGTGCTGTTCCTGGCCTCCGACATGTCGAGCCACATCACCGGCACCGAGATCTGGATCGACGGCGCGGAGTCGCTGTTGCAGGGGTAAAATTCGCCATGGAAACCTGTCGGCTCTGTTAGATCCGACAGGTTTGAATTACCGATAATCACGCGGCGGGCTTCAACAAATCATTCTCCTGCACGAGATCGAGCGCGAGCGATTTGTAGCCGACATCATCGAACAACACGACCAGTTTTTCGCCCTCATAGCGGATCACCGTGCCGCCGCCCCATGCTTCATGCGTGACCCGGCTGCTGAGCGGGAACGGCTCGTTGGCGGCATCGCGCTCCACTGTGATGCCCGCAACGCAGTTGTCACAGCGCCAGCATGGCCCGTCAAAATCCTCGCCAAAGTAGGTCAACAGGTATTCGCGGCGGCAGTCGTGCGACTCGGCGTAGCCGCGCATCATCTCGGTGCGGCTTTGCTCGTAGGCATGCCGCCGCTCCTCATCTTCCAGCGGAACAGCCTCGGGATCGATGTCAGTTTGCAGCACGCGAATGCGCCCGCGCCGTTCGCCGACGACGCGCGCCTGCTTCAGCGCCTTGAGCAAGCGGTCGAAATTGGGCTTGCTCAGCCCGGTCGCTTCCTGCAACTCGTGCCGCGTGCCGTTCTCAAGCCGCAGAAAATACGGCCATGCCGCGCGCACATCGTCATGGTCCAGCCGCCCGCCGCTCGACAAAAACGCCGCGCGGCCAAGATCACCGGGCCGGTAGATTAACATGCAATCCGCCCGTTCGCCGTCGCGCCCCGCGCGGCCCGCTTCCTGATAATACGCTTCCGGGCTGCCGGGGATGTCGCGGTGAATGACGAAACGCACGTCGGGCTTGTCGATTCCGAGGCCGAATGCATTGGTCGCCACCATGACGCGCAGTTCGCCGCTCATGAACGCGTTTTGCACGCGCTCGCGGTCCGCCTTCTTGCGTTGGCCATGGTAATAATCGGCGGCGATGCCCCACTCGTTGAGCCACTCAGCGGTTTCTTTGGCCGCATTGGTTGTCGCCGTGTAGATGATGCCGCTGCCTTGCAGCGCCTGCCAGCGCTCACGCTCATGCTCCGGCGCGTCGTCATCCGGCGCATGGAGCAAAAGATTCTCCAGCGTACGGCGGTCCTGTGACTCGTCTTCCACGCGATAGACTGCGAAAAACAGGTTAGGCCGATCCACACCTTGAACGACAATCTCAGGCGCGCGCATGCCCAGCCGCTGGATGATCTCCTCGCGGATCCAGGGCGTCGCGGTGGCGGTGAGCGCGAGAATCGTTGGGTGTTTCAGGCATGCGATGGCATTGGGAAGCTCAAGATAGGACGGACGAAAGCTGTGGCCCCATTCCGAAATACAATGCGCTTCGTCGACCACAAACAGCGACACATCGGTTTTGCACATGATGTTCAAGAATTCCTCGTTGGCAAAGCGCTCCGGCGTCACATACAGCAGCCTGGTTTTGCCCTGGCGCACCTGCTCCAGCGCATCCATGGCAGCGCCCCTGGACTGCGTGCTGTTGATCACGCTGACGGGGATGCCTTGCGCGGAAAGCGAATCGAGCTGATCCTGCATAAGCGCGATTAGCGGCGACACGACAATTGTCACGCCGGGCAGCAGTTGCGCGGTCAGTTGATAGGTCAGCGATTTGCCCGCGCCAGTCGGCAGCAGCGCCAGCACGTCATGCCCATCGAGCAGCGTCTTGATAATGCGCTCCTGCCCTGGCCGAAACGCCTCATGGCCGAATTGTTCCAAAGCAGTAGCTAACGCAGTTGCTGAGATATTCATATCCAAATAGCTTTCTTGCGTGATTGTAATAGCTTCCGTGATGGCTCCATGCAGTTCAGGGGGAAGCGATATCTGGGGAGCAACTTCTATGCCGGAAATGGTACGATCCTGGTGACGAACATGACATGTTAAAGGTGCTCGAAGATGTTGACGAGCATGTGGCTTTTGTCGCATCGCAATGCAGCTTCAGCTTCTGAATTGAACAGATGATACAATATGTTGCGGTTATGGAATGACGAAGGAAACGATACGCCCGGAGCAGCGTGGCAACGGCGAACCTGCCTGTATCTGGTTGAGAGTAGACGCGGTGAGGAGATGCGCATGATTGCTGCCGTTTTGTCAGGGTTCGGGGTTGCGCTTGTCGCGCCGTGGATCAGCCGCGTGGGGCGCAACTTCGCCGGGTGGCTGCTGGCGCTGCTGCCGCTCGGCCTTGCCATTTATTTCACAACCTTTATCAGCCGGGTGGCTCATGGCGAGCGCATAAGCGCCGTGTATTCCTGGGTGCCCGGCCTTAACGCCAACCTTTCATTCGCGCTCGACGGCTTGAGCCTGCTTTTTGCGCTGCTGATCACGGGCATCGGCGCGCTCATTTGCATCTACGCGGGCGGCTATCTGGCGGGCAATAAGCACCTTGGGCGTTTCTACAGCTTTTTGCTGTTCTTCATGGCCTCCATGCTGGGGGTCGTGCTGGCCGACAACCTGCTGGCATTGTTTGTCTTCTGGGAGTTGACGAGCGTCAGCTCCTTCTTGTTGATTGGTTTCACGCATGAACGCGCTGCATCGCGGGCCGCTGCCCGGCAGGCGCTGATGATTACTGGCAGCGGCGGGCTGGCGCTGCTGGTCGGCATGATCATGCTCGGCTTTGTTGGCGGCAGCTTTGAACTGTCAGCGCTGCCTGGCAAAGGCGACGTGATTCGCGCAAGCCCGCTGTACGGCGGCATTCTGGCGCTGATGCTGCTGGGCGCGTTCACCAAATCGGCGCAGGTGCCGTTTCATTTCTGGCTTCCCAACGCGATGGAAGCACCCACGCCGGTGAGCGCCTTCCTCCATTCCGCAACCATGGTTAAGGCTGGCGTGTACCTGTTGGCACGCATGAGTCCCATCCTCGGCGGGACCGAGGCATGGACGGTAACGGTGACCACGGTTGGCGCGCTGACGATGCTCGTTGGCGGGTTGCTGGCGCTGTTTCAAACCGATCTGAAGCGCTTGCTGGCGTATTCGACCGTCAGCGCGCTTGGCACGCTGATGCTACTGCTGGGTCTCGGCAGCGAGGAAGGCATCAAGGCCATGGTGGTGTTTCTGCTGGCCCACGCGCTGTACAAGGGCGCGCTGTTCATGGTCGCCGGCGCGGTCGATCACGAAACAGGGACGCGCAACGTCAACCAGTTGGGCGGGCTGTGGCGCGCCATGCCGATTACGGCAGGCATTGCCGTGTTGGCGTGTGTGTCGCTGGCGAGCTTTGGGCCGGTGCTGAGTTTCATTGGCAAAGAGTTGCTGTTCGAGGCTGTGCTGCATGCCGAAGGGCCAGCCGTGATTCTGGTGCCAGCGGCGGTGCTGGCGGGCGCGCTGTTCGTGACGGTTGCCGCAGTGGTCTGCATCCGCGCGTTCTTCGGCCCGGTTCATCACACGCCCCGGCAGCCGCATGAAGCGCCGCCCAGCCTGTGGCTCGGCCCGGCGGTGCTCGCGCTGCTGGGCGGCGTGCTGGGCATGCTCCCTCAACTCGTTCAGGAGGCACTGGTCGCGCCAGTTGCCAGCGCGGTTCTGGGCCGCTCGACAACGGTTGAATTAGCGTTGTGGCACGGCGTCAACCCGGCTTTTCTCATGAGCCTGGCGGCAATTGGGCTGGGCCTGGGACTATTTCTCGTGTGGGATCACATTCACAGCGGATGGCCATGGTTGCGCTGGGCGCTTGGGCGCGGCCCGGAGCGCTGGTATGTCGTGCTGCTGCACGGCGTCGACATGCTGGCGCTGGCGCTGACGCGGCGCTTGCAAAACGGCTATTTGCGGCGCTACCTCATGGTGACATTGCTCACCACAGTTGGGTTGGTGGGCGGCACCTTGTTCGCGCAGGCCGGGCTGCCGCAGACGATTCCATGGCTGCAAGTACGCTTTTATGAAGTGCTGCTGGCCGCGCTGATGCTGGCCGCAGCCGGCGCGGCGCTGCGCGCGTCGGGGCGGCTCGGTACTGTCGCATCGCTGGGCATTGTCGGCTACGGCGTGGCGCTGTTCTATGTTTTGTACGGCGCGCCCGACCTTGCCATGACGCAGATTCTGGTTGAAACGCTGACCGTGCTGCTGTTTGTGCTGGCGTTCTATCACTTGCCGAATATGCACCGCACCTCCAGCAGGGCGGTGCGCCTGCGCGACGCGGTGATTGCGCTGTTGGTTGGCGGGCTGATGACGCTGCTGGTGCTGGCCGCCACCGCTACGCCGCCCACATCCAGGCTTGCGCCGTACTTCGTCGAGCATAGCAAGCCTGACGCGCATGGCAGCAACATCGTCAATGTGATTCTGGTGGACTTCCGTGGTCTTGACACGATGGGCGAAATCACGGTGCTGGCAGTGGCAGCGATTGGCGTGTACGCGCTGCTGCGCCTGCGACCGAAGCGGGATGCGTGATAGGGTGACAAGGAACTGGGGAACTGGGGAACTCATGGGAATTATCATCCTGTCATCTTGTCATCTTGTCACCGATTTCATAGTTCTCGGTTCTTTGTTCTTTGTTCTCAAACGCATATGAACTCATTAATTTTACGCACGGCCACGCGCCTGCTGGTTCCTTTGTTGATTTTGTTCTCGATCTTTTTGTTGCTGCGCGGCCATAACGAGCCGGGCGGTGGCTTCGTCGGCGGGCTGGTGGCTGCGGCAGCCTTCGCGCTCTACGGCCTGTCGTATGACGAGGCGGCGGCCCGCGACGCGCTGCGAATCGACACGCGCGTGTTCATTGCGATTGGTTTGTTGCTGGCATGCGGCAGCGCGCTGGTGCCAATTGTTCTTGGCGACGCGTTCATGACCGGCGTGTGGGGCCATGTGCGTCTGTTTGATATGCTGGATATAGAGCTTGGCACGCCCATGTTCTTCGATATTGGCGTGTACCTGGCTGTGCTCGGCGTGACGCTGACGATTATGCTCACCATGGCAGAGGAGTAGCTGTGTACCTTGTGCTGGCAATTGTGATCGGCGGGCTGTACGCCGCCGGAATCTATCTCATGCTGCGGCGCAGCTTCGCCAAGCTGATCATCGGGCTGGCGCTGCTGACCAATGCCGCTAACCTGTTCATTTTCACGGTCGGTGGCCTGACACGCGCCAGCCCGCCGCTGGTGCCAGAAGGCGCGAAAACGCCACTTCAGCCAGTGGCCGACCCGCTGCCACAGGCGCTCATCCTGACGGCGATTGTGATTGGCTTTGGCGTGCTGGCATTTATGATGGTGCTGGCCTATCGCACCTACGCCATCGTCGGCTCGGATGACCTCGACGACATGCAATCAACCGACACATTGCCATATGGTTCGACGGCGTCGATCCCCATGCGCCGTGTAACCGAGGACGAGCGCGTTTCAAAGCCGGTGGAGGTGCCTTCATGAGGCTGCTTTTGTTGCTGCCCGTCGTCATCCCATTTCTGACAGCCATTCTGGCGCTGTTGTTTAACCAACGGCGGGCGGCGCAGCGCGCGCTGGGCGTGATCGGCTCGGTCGGCTTGCTGGTGGCAGGTATCATGCTGCTTGCCGTCGTGTGGACGCGCGGCATCCAGGTGACGCAACTTGGCGGCTGGCCCGCGCCATACGGCATCACCTTTGTGGCCGATCTGTTTAGCGCGATCATGGTGCTGCTGGCGGGCATCATGGGGCTGACCGTCACGGTGTATTCGCTGGTGACGATCGACGCCGAGCGGGAAAAATACGGCTATTATCCGCTCGTTCAGATTTTGCTGATGGGTGTGTGCGGCGCGTTTTTGACGGGCGATATTTTTAATCTGTATGTGTGGTTCGAGGTGCTGCTGATCGCCTCGTTTGTGCTGCTGGCGCTCGGCAGCGAGCGGGCGCAGATGGAAGGCGCGATCAAGTACGTGACGCTGAACCTGATTTCGTCGGCGTTCTTTCTGGCGGCCATCGGCCTGCTGTACGCCGAGGCCGGCACGCTCAACATGGCCGACCTGTCGCGGAAGTTGCTGGAACTGCCACAGCAGGGACTGGTCACGACGGTAGCAACGTTGTTCCTGATCGCGTTCGGCATCAAGGCCGCCATGTTTCCGTTATTCTTCTGGCTGCCCGCTTCGTACCACACGCCGCCCACTGCGGTCGCGGCGATCTTCGCCGGGCTGCTGACCAAGGTTGGCGTGTACGCGCTGGTGCGCACGTTTACGCTGATCTTTGTCAACAATGTGGCCTACACGCACACGATTATTCTGACGGCAGCCGGGCTGACCATGATCGTCGGCGTGCTGGGCGCGCTGGCGCAAACCGAGATTCGCCGCATCCTGTCGTTCCTGATCGTCAGCCATATCGGCTTCGCGGTGATGGGCCTCGGCATCTACACGCCGCCTGGCATCGCCGGTTCGGTATTTTACGTAATTGAGGACATGATCGTGTTGACCGCGCTGTTTCTGGTGAGCGGCGTGATTCGCGTGCTGGGCGGCAGCGACCGGCTGGACCAACTTGGCGGATTGTACGCCAGCGCGCCGGGCGTGGCGGCGCTGTTCTTCATTCCGGCGCTGTCGCTGGCGGGCGTGCCGCCGCTGTCGGGCTTTTTCGCCAAGCTGGCGCTGCTGGAGGCCGGCATCGCGGCGCAGCAGTACGCGATTGTCGCCACGGCCATCATTGCCAGCATATTGACGTTGCTGACAATTGTACGGTTCTGGTCCGAAGTATTCTGGAAGCCCGTGCCGCTCGCCGCCGGTGCACTCGGTAACGGGCAGGGCATGCTGCTGATGCATGGTCGGGATGCGCTGTTCCTTTGGACGCCGATTGTTGTGATGGTGGCGCTGATTGTTGCGATTGGTTTGGCGGCGGGGCCGGTGTTCGGGCTGGCGCAAGCGGCGGGGCAGCAGTTGTTCGATCCAGTTGAGTACATGCGCGTGGTGCTGGGAGGCTTATCATGAACGGTTTGTTGCTCAACCTGCTGCTTGCAATCGTGTGGGCGGCCTTGACGGGCGTATTCAGCGCGGCGAATCTGGCCTTTGGTTTCGCGCTTGGCTTCCTGGTGCTGTTCTTCACGCGGCGGGTGTGTGGCGTCCCGCGCTACGTGGAGAAAGTGCAGCAGGTCATGAGTCTGGCGCTGTATTTTCTGTGGGAGCTTGTCATGGCCAACCTGCGCGTCGCATACGATGTACTGACACCGCGCCAGTATGCGCGCCCTGGCGTGGTCGCTATTCCGCTCGACGCCCGCACTGATACCGAGATTACGCTGCTGGCGAATCTGATCACGCTCACGCCCGGCACGCTGAGCATTGATGTGTCGCATGACCGCAAAGAACTGTACGTTCATGCATTATATATTGATGATCCCGACGAGGTGCGGCGGCAAATTAAGCAAGGGTTTGAGCGGCGCGTGCTGGAGATTATGCGATGACCTTCTTTTCCGGGCTTGAATCATTGGTGTTTCTCATGATCGGGCTGGCGATGGTGCTGGCGTTTGTGCGGCTGGTGCGCGGGCCGAGCCTGCCCGACCGCGTGGTGGCGCTCGATCTGTTTTCAGTAGCATCGGCGAGTTTCATCACGATCTACGCGATCAGCACCAACCAGCGGGTGTTTATCGACGTGGCGATTGTGCTGGCGCTGATTACATTTCTTGGCAGCGTGGCGTTCGCGCAATATGTGGAGCGGAGGGCGCGCGATGAGTGACATTCTGCGCAGTATATTCATGGTGATTGGCGCGGCGTTCCTGCTGCTGGCTGCGCTTGGAATCGTGCGCATGCCCGATCTGTTCTCGCGCATGCAGGCCGCGACCAAAGCCTCGACCATGGGAATTGGCTGTGTCATGCTGGCGGCGGCATTCCACTTTGGCGACATTGCCGTGGTGGCGCGGGCGCTGGCGGTGATCGGCTTCTTCTTTTTGACCGCGCCAGTTACCGCGCACCTGATCGCCCGCTCGTCGTACTTCGTGGGCGTGCCGCTGTGGGAACATTCGGTCGTTGATGAGTTACGCGGGCGCTATAATCCGCTGACTCACGACCTTGAGGGCAACCCGCAGCGCGAACCGACGCGGGATTTGTAGAATGTTTGACATAAAAGAAATTATACGTGTCGCTTGTTAGTATGTCTTTTGGGCTATGATATGGTATGCTACACATGAATTTCTCTACACGGTTGGTATAATCAATGTTTGAACAACGGTTTCCAAAACCCGAAATCATGAGCCCGGCAGGCTACTGGCCGCAACTGCACGCGGCTATCGAGGCCGGCGCGGACGCGATTTACTTCGGCCTGACGCAGTTCTCCGCGCGCGCCAAGGTCGGCTTCGTGCTCGACGAGTTGCCAGAAGTGATGCAAACGCTTCACCGGCGCGGCGTGCGCGGCTATGTAACGTTCAACACGCTGGTTTTCGATCGCGAGCTTACGGATGCTGCCGCCACGCTGGCCGCGATCGCCGAGGCCGGCGCGGATTCAATCATCGTGCAGGATGTGGGGGTTGCGCGGCTGGCCCGCCAGATTGCGCCGGGTTTGGAAGTCCACGGAAGTACCCAGATGAGTATAACCAGCGCGGAGGGCGTGGCGCTCGCACAACAGTTCGGCGTGACGCGGGTGGTGCTGGCGCGCGAGCTGTCGCTGCGTGATATTGCCGCTATTCGCGCCGCAACTGAGGTCGAACTCGAAATCTTTGCGCATGGCGCGCTGTGCGTGTCGTACTCCGGCCAGTGCTTTTCGTCGGAGGCGTGGGGCGGGCGCAGCGCCAATCGCGGCCAGTGCGCGCAGGCCTGCCGCTTGCCGTATGAACTTGTGGTGGACGAGCAGATCATGCCGCTGGGTGATGCGCGCTATTTGCTCTCGCCGGGCGATCTTCAGGCGCTTCAGCTTGTGCCGGAGATCATGGATCTCGGCGTTTCGGCGTTGAAGATCGAAGGGCGCTACAAAGACCCGAACTACGTCGCGCTGACGACCGCTGCCTACCGCAAGGCCGTGGATGCGGCATGGGCTGGTTTGCCGCTGAACGTGACACGGCGCGAGGAAATCCAACTTGAACAAGCCTACTCGCGCGGCCTCGGTCCGCATTTTATCAGCGGCACCAATCATCAGACAGTGGTGCATGGCCGCTCGCCACGCCATCGCGGCGTGCTGATGGGCCGCGTGACACGCGTGCTGGACGGCAGCATCGTCATCGCGCCGGAGCCATCTGCCGCATCGTCGCCGCTCAAGCCCGGCGATGGCGTCGTGTTCGACGCGGCGGATTGGCGCAGCCCGGAGGAGCCGGAAGAAGGCGGGCGCGTGTACCAGGTCAGGCCGACGCGCGGCAATCTGGAGGTCGTGTTTGGCAATCATGCCGTAAACCACCGGCGGGTGCGCGCGGGCGATCTGCTGTGGCGCACGCATGATCCTGAACTTGACAAGGTGGCGCGACCATGGACCGAGGCAACCGCGCCAGTTCACAGGCAGCCGGTTCGCGTTGAGATAACGGCTCACGAAGGCGCGCCGCTGGTCGCGGTATGGAGCCTTGTCGAGCGGCCGGGTGTCCATGTGGCCGTTCAGTCGGACGAGCCGCTTGCCTTTGCGCAAAAAAGAGCGCTCAGCGCCGACATGCTGCGCGAACAGTTTGGTCGTTTGGGCAACACGCCATACGAACTCGCGGATATAGCAATTGACATAAACGGAGTGCCGTTCGCGCCCGCCTCCATGCTCAACAATTTGCGGCGCGAAGCCGTGGAGCAATTAGTCGCACTGCAAGGTAAGCCGCGTTACACAACCATCAACGATCCGCATGCCGCGCTCCAGACTATGCTGGCGAATGCGGCACGCCCGGCGGCTTCTATTGAGACTGCGCCGCAGTTGCATGTGCTGGTCCGCACGCCGGAACAACTCGACGCCGCGCTCGACCTGCGCCCAGCCAGTATCACGCTCGATTATCTTGAGCTCTACGGTCTGCGCCCGGCAGTGGAGCGCGTGCAGCAGCATGGCATTGTGGCGCGCGTAGCCAGCCCGCGCGTGCTCAAGCCTGACGAGCAGCGCATCGTGCGCTTTCTGCTGAAGCTCGGCTGCGACATTCTGGTGCGTTCAGGCGGGCTGCTGCATGCGCTGCAAGCCGAAGATCATCCGCAGCTGATTGGCGATTTCAGCCTGAACGCGGCCAACGTGCTGGCTGCCGATACGCTGTTGCACCTTGGTCTTGCGCGCCTCACGCCGACGCACGATCTCAACGCGGCGCAGGTGGCCGAGCTTGCCCGCAACGTTGGCGCGGATGCGATTGAGGTGATTGCCTACCAGCATCTGCCGGTGTTTCACACCGAGCACTGCGTGTTCTGCCGCTTTCTCTCTGCGGGGACGAGCTATAAAGACTGCGGGCATCCATGCGAGCAGCACCGCGTCGCGCTGCGCGATCAGCATGGCCGCGAGCATCCAGTCATGGCCGATGTTGGCTGCCGCAATACTGTGTTTGGCGCGCAGGCGCAGGAGGCCAGCCGCCATTTCGATGCGTGGCGCGACGCCGGTATCGTGCATTACCGGCTGGAGTTTGTCCATGAAAGTGGGGAGCAAGTAACCGAGGTTATGCGCGCGTTTCAAACAACGTTGAGCGGCATGCAGACCGCGCGCGACCTCACGCGCCAGCTTGCGCGGCTTGCGCCACAAGGCACCACAGAAGGTAGCCTGTTCGTGCCAGGTGGCGGGCTTGCCATTCCGCTGGTGCAGTGAACCCCTCTCCCAATGGGAGAGGGGCGGGGTGAGGGAAAAGATGCGCTACACCGACTGATTCGTGTTGCTTGGCTTCCAGGCCTTTTGCGTGGCCTTGATTGACTGCTCGGCCACGCCTGCGTCAACAACTTTGCCGGCATCCATCAGCTCAGGCACAACTACCTTCGGAATAACTTCGCTAATCTCAACAATGATGGGCGAAATATCCTGTAACTGCTGCACGGCCAGATCGGCGGTGCGCTGGCTTTTCAGCGCCAGGCCGGTCGTGTTCAGCAGCGTCAGGCTGATTGCCGCAAGGCTCAGCGCGGTGTAATCATCGCGCAGCATCTTGGAAACCGGGTCAGTACGAACCTTGTCGTACAGGCCCGCCGCAACGCCGAATACTGAACTAACGGCCTCCTTGACTGGCGACGTCGGATCGCCGCCAAGTTCGGTCAGGTGCTGCTCAAGGCTCGAGATCTGGCCTTCCAGCATGCCGTCGATCTTGTTAATCAAGGCATTCGCTTCGGCGCTCTTCTTGACATCATCATGCTTCATTTGCCGCTCGATCGCCTGATGAATGTGCCGCGCCAAAGAAAGCTGATCACCAACATACTGTACGAGTGTTTCCTGATTCTCTGACATAGAATACTCCTTTTGATTACTGTATCGTGTGTCGCCACGCTATCCGTACGTCTCTGATTACGAAGCGGATGTTCCTGAGTCTCGATCACCTTCTGCCTGGCTGGGGCGCGGTATGACGCCGCTCTTTGTTCCGCGCTGCTGCCCCTGCGCATGCTGCGTCTGACCGGCATTGTTCATGTCGCCCGTTTCGGCTTCAATCGTCTCGCGGTCGCCCTCGGCCTGCGATGGTCGCGGGATTTCCTGATTCTCATGATCGTGGGGTTTTTCTGCCACAGCCGTTCTCCTTTCCAGGAAGCGCTACGGCTTCATGTATCTACCGTAGAAGTGCAAGTACTATGCCAGTTTGCGCTTCCAGCCAGCTCACCTCTGTCAGATCAACAGGCAGCTAAAGGCGATTGATCATAGTGCGCCAGCAGATCCGCCGGGCTGTCGTAGATTGCCTCCGCGCCCTGAAGCCCGTCATCATCCCAGCCGCCACACCGCACGGCAATAATCTGGATGCCGGCCCGCTGCGCTGCTTCCACGTCATATGGCGTATCGCCAACCATGATCACCTGCTCAACCGGGCAGCCGAGCTTATCAATGGCGGCCTGCACGATGTCGGGATCGGGCTTCGACTCCTTCGCATCCGATGAGGAGGTTGCCGCTTCAACGAGGTCGTCGATCTGCGCGACCTTGAGCAGCTTGCCAAGCTCCTCGCCTTTGGCCGAGCTGGCAATGCCAGCTTTAAGCCCGTGCTGTTGAATGTGTTGCACAAGCGCGCGCACTTTGGGAAAAGCGTGCAATGTTGGTAAATACTGCTCATTAAAAATCTTCTGGCGTCGTTCGTCGATCTTTTTGCCAAGGTCGCTTTCTTTTTCAACCCCGGACACTTCTGGCAACAGTTTGTCGCCGCCCATGCCGATCAGGCGGCGAATACGCTCCACCGGCACGTCATAGCCATGGTCACGGAGCGCATCGGCCCAGGCACGCGCATGGGCATCGTTGCTGTCTATCAGCGTGCCGTCAACATCAAAAATAACTGCGCGCAGGTGCGCCATAACGGGTTCCTTTTCACTTCATCGGAAACATGTATCAGTGCATTATGGCAAAACACAGCACCCGGCCCATCCAGGTGCTGTGCATGTCAAGACGTGCGAATACAAGCGTAGACTGTGGCAAAGCACTAGGCGCTGGCGGCGCGCGTGTTTACCATGCTTTCCGCGATCTGCGTGAGCTTCTTATCGGTCTGGCCTTCTTCATCCAGCGTCTGCTGGAGCAGTTTTGCTGCCTGGCTATGTCCAAGCTGCTGCGCCCATGTGCGCACCGAACCGTAGCCCGCCATTTCATAATGCTCGACGCGCTGGGCTGACGCAATCAGTCCGGCATCCATCACCTCTGCCGCGGCGCGCTCGCTCATCAATTCGCTGCCTTCCTTGATGATGCCCTTCATGGCCTCGCATGTCTTGCCCTTGGCCTTCTGGCCAATAGAATCAAAGACTTGCTCAAGGCGCTTGATCTGCTGCTCTGTTTGTTGCAGATGCATCTCGAAGGCTTGTTGCAGTTCCGACGAAGCGGCTGCTTTCGCCATCTTCGGCAGCGCCTTGGTGATCTGGTGCTCAGCGTCGTACAGATCTTGTAATTCCTCGATAAACAGATCTTCCAACGTGTTAAGCTTTGCCATGATTTCCTCCTTTAATAGTGGATTCAGCTTCTTTGCCGCCACATTTCTCCTCGCGTCTCATGAAGCAAACCGTGTGCCATCGCACGCATATGGCATAACAGAGGCGTATACGCGAGCATGCGCTGTGCAGCATATGACTTGGATGGCGCTGCGAAACATCGTAAAACGACACAAAAAACCACCGATCATTGGTTTTGATCGGTGGCGGAGGGCTTGCGCGCAGTTTCTAGGGCAGGTGCGGGAAGGCTCCGCGCCCCCAGCCGAGATACAGCCCGGCGGCGATGAGCAGCAGCGGCAGCCAGACAATGCCGGCTGCAAAGAACACTGGCAGGTTTGCAATTGCGGTGATGGCCCCCACGGCGAAGAAAATCACCGCCGGAATCACGGGCCAGGAGGTACGCATGCCAAACAGTGCGCGTCCAAGGGTGAAGATGGCGAAAAAGCCGAGCGCCAGACCCCACAGCACCGATGTACCATGGGTTAATGACGCCAGCGGCACGCCGATGCCCAGCCCTGCCAGAATACAGCCGGGAATTAATAGCCCGTAGACGCGCCGCCAAAATGAGAAGAACAAGAAGCAGCTCGCAATTGTAAACAGAATCATGCCGCCGGTAAACTTGCTTGAGTCAAGATCGTGCATGCCAAACGCGCCGCCGCTGAGGGCGCGACTCAGCAGCATGAAGACGCCAACAGCAACCAGAACCAGCGCTGCTCCATTGTTGCGTCCGTGCGTCACGGGTGCGCTGGTCGCGCCGGAAGGCTGTGGTGCGAGCCGCTGCGTGTCCCGCCCTGCGGATGAGTGTTCTGCCGCGCGTGTACGCTCGCTATCTTCTTCGGTGTACATATGGTTTCCTTTCATGAACCACTGCTTCAACATTGTGCCATATGACGTTTGCATGCGCGGCAGAGTTGCACGTCATGGCGCTTTTTATCTTGACATGCGGTTTGAAGGCTTTATAATCAAGAAAAGCTCTCACATATCTGCCGTGTGCTGCTATGGAGGTTGTCATGCTGCCCCGTCGCTTATTCATTTTCGGTCTGGCCGCGCTGCTGCTTGTCGCCGTGTTGTGGAATCCGGCTGCCCGCGCGCAGGGCAATGCGTTGTACTTTCCGTCCACCGGCCACAACCTGGATGATACGTATGGCTTTCTCAGCTTCTGGCAGGCACATGACGGTGCGCAGGTGCTCGGCTTCCCGGTCACTGAAGCGTTCGCGAGCGGCGATCATCCCGTGCAATATTTCGAGCGCGGACGGCTGGAGCAATTGCTCGACCAGCCGACCGGCACACTGCGCGTGCAGACCGGCAATATCGGCGTGGAATATACAACGCTGTTATATCGCACGTTCCTGCCGGTCACGCCGCGCATGGGCGACACCAGCACCCAGTTTTTTGAAACGACCGGGCACACGCTGCGTGAGCCGTTCTTTAGTTTCTGGCAAAAGAACGGTGGCATGGAATTGTTTGGCGCGCCGATCAGCGAGCCGCTATGGGACATCACCGCGCATGGGCAGCGCCGCGTGCAATATTTCGAGCGCGCGCGGCTGGAGATCGGCTCGGCGCGGGTTGGCACGTCTGGTGGCGTGATCGTCGGCGACCTGGGCCATGAACTGGCATTGCTTCAGGGCGAGAACACCGCCGCCGTGCCGAACCGTGGCGGGCAAGC
>DASTWM010000535.1:0-4159 GCA_035765855.1 Roseiflexaceae bacterium | reverse complement strand
GCCGCCGCGCGTCGCCAGTCTCAGCGCTTCCAGCGCTGTGATTGCCGCCGGGTCGCCGCCGACGCGCTGCAGCAGCATGGCCTGCCGCACTTCGCTCAGCATGTGCGAGCCATCATTGGAGGCCGAGCCGTCCACGCCCAGGCCGACCCGCGCGCCCGCCCGCTGGAGCGCTCGCACCGGCGCGATGCCGGAGGCCAGCCGCATGTTCGAGGATGGGCAGTGGGCTACGCCGGTGCGCGTTCGCCCCAGCCGCGCTACTTCATCTGGGCCGGGATGCACCATGTGGGCGTGCCACACGTCTGCGCCCATCCAGCCGAGATCTTCGGCAAGCTCCACGGGCGTGCGGCCAAACGCGGCTTTGCAATATTCCTGCTCATCGAGCGTTTCTGCCAGGTGCGTGTGCGAATGAACGCCGTAGGAGCGGGCAAGCTCGATGCTTTGCCGCATCAGATCGGGCGAAACCGAGAAGGGCGAGCATGGCGCCAGTACGATCCGCAGCATGGCGTAGCGCTCGGCGTCATGATATTCCTCGATCAGCCGCCGCGAGTCGCGCAGAATCGCTTCTTCATCCTCGACCACGCGGTCGGGCGGCAAGCCGCCTTTTGACTCGCCAACCGACATGGAGCCGCGCGCGGCGTGAAAGCGGAAGCCCATGTCAGCCGCCGCCGCGATCTGATCATCCAGCCGCGCGCCGTTGGGCCAGATGTAGGTGTGGTCGCTGGCGGTGGTGCAGCCCGACAGCATGAGTTCGGCAATGGCGATTTTGGTGCTGATGGCGATCGCTTCCGGCGTCATCCCGGCCCAGATCGGGTAGAGCGTCTTGAGCCAGCCGAACAGCGTCGCGTTCTGCGCGGCAGGCACATTGCGCGTCAGTGTCTGGTAAAAATGGTGGTGCGTGTTGATCAGTCCCGGCAGAATGACCATATCGTGGGCGTCGATGACTCGGTCAGCTTCGACAGGCAGTTCTGTAGTCGGCCCAACCTGGCGAATGACGTTATCTTCAATGAACATGCCGCCGTTGGGGATGCATGTGTCGGCATCGTCCATGGTGGCGAGCAGGCGCGCATTTTTGACAAGCATGGTTGGCATGGTGGTTCTCACACTATATTGCCACAGAGATCACAGAGGGTACAGAGATATTTTCATGCCGCTGGCAGTCTGTCAGCGCTCCTCGCGCACGTAGGCGTTCCCCAGCGCAGCCGGCGCGCTAGCCCGCCGCCGAACGGTTTCGCGGGTTGCCAGCACCAGCACCAGCACGGTGAACAGGTACGGCAGCATGTTCAAAAAGAACGGCGAAATCGGCGTGCCAGCGCTTTGCAGGCGGAACTGAATCGCCTCGATGCCGCCGAACAGGTACGCGCCGAGCGCCGCCCGCAGCGGATTCCATGTGGCAAAGATGACCAGCGCCACCGCGATCCAGCCGCGCCCGGCAGTGATGCCCTCGACCCAGCTTGGATTGGTCGCCAGCGAAATCGTCGCGCCGCCCACGCCCGCCAGCACGCCGCCAAGCACGACGTACAGGTAGCGCAGCCGCGCCACGCTCAGTCCCATGGCGTCGGTGGTGGCCGGATTTTCGCCCACGGCGCGCAGGTAAAGTCCGGGCCGCGTGCGAAACATGTACCACCACAGCAGCGGGACCAGAACGTACAGCCCGTAAGTCAGCATGTCCTGTTGAAAGAAAATCGGCCCGAGCGCCGGAATGTCGGCCAGCACGGGAATGGGCGTGGTGACGAACGCGGCGGGCGCGGGCTGACCGACCAGCGGCTGGCCGAGAAACGCTGCCAGCCCGCTGCCGAAGATCGTCAGCGCCAGCCCGCTGACCACCTGATTGGCGCGCAACGTAATCGTCAGTACGGCATGAATCAGGCTCATGAGGCCGCCAGCTAACATGGCCGCCAGCACGCCCAGCCAAGGATCATGGGTCCAGTAGTTGACCGCGAAGCCACCCAGCGCGCCCATCAGCATCATGCCTTCCACGCCGAGGTTGAGTACGCCTGCGCGCTCGCACAGGATTTCGCCCAGGCATGCGTACAAAATGGCCGTGCCAGCGGAAATCGCGGCGGCAAGAACCGAAATTACGAACATCGCCCGTCTTCCTGTTAGTTTTAGCCACAGAGGTCACAGAGAGCATAGAGAGATAATAACTGTCCTTGGTTTTCGCATAAAACGCGCTTTAGCGTGTTTCGGCATCTCAACCGCTGAATTCATTCGGCGGCGGCAAGCACCGAAATTACGAACATCGCTCGTCTTTCTGTTAGGTGCGATGTCCCTCACCCCGGCGCTGCGCGCCACCCCTCTCCCATTGGGAGAGGGCCCGGGGGGTGAGGGCTATCTACTGCGTTAAAATTGTCCTGCGTCATTCAGCCGCGGCGGATGGCTTAGGTTGGGCGGCGGGCTGCCGCACCCGCACCAGCCGGTAGCGCGTCAACATCTCGCTGCCCAGCAGGAAGAACAGGATCATGCCTTGCAGCATGGGCGCGATGGCAGCCGGTAGGCCCAGGCTCATTTGCAATTGGTCGCCGCCGACCAGCAGCCCGGCCAGCAGAAACGCCACGACAATGATCATCCACGGGTTGAGCTTGGCCAGCCACGCCACGATGATCGCCGTGAAGCCGTAACCGGGCGACAGGTTGCGCTGAAGCTGGTGGGCGATGCCCGCGACCTCGCTCATGCCCGCGATGCCCGCCAGGCCGCCACTCAGCGCCATGACCAGCAGGATGTTGCGCGGGATGTTGATGCCAGCGTAGCGCGCGGCGCGCTCGTTTTCGCCGATCACGCGGATTTCGTAGCCCCACCATGTGCCGCGCAGAATGACGTAGATCGCTGCGGCGGCGATGAGACCGAAGAAAATGCCGAGATGCACCCGCGTCGTTCCGAGGCGCGGCAGCCATGCCGCGTCGGGCAGCGGCGGCGTGCCAGGAAAACCGAATGCTTTGGGGTCTTTCCATGGCCCGTGGACCAGCCATTCTGATAATAGCACCGCGACGTAATTCAGCATCAGCGTCGTGATAATCTCGTTGACCTTGAGAAACGCCCGCAGCGCGCCCGGAATCAGCGCCCACAGCGCGCCGCCGACGAAGCCCGCCAGCACCATGGCCGGAATGAGCAGGATCGCGGGCGCGGTCGGGATGATGTACAGCGCAAGGCCAGTCGCGAAGATTGCACCCAGGTATAACTGGCCCTCCGCGCCGATGTTCCACAGCAGCATGCGGAAGGCGACGCTCACTCCCAGCCCGGCCAGAATCAGCGGAATGGCCTTGACCGTCGTCTCGGCCAGCCCATTCACCGAGCCGAACGCGCCCTGCAGCATGGCGTTGTACACGGTGAACGGGTTGTGTCCGACCAGCGCCAGCACCACGCCGCCGACCAGCAGCGCCAGCACAATCGACAGAATCGGCACGATGATCGCCGCCGTGCGCGAAGCTACCGGGTAGCGCTCGATTGAATACCTGCGGGTCGCCAATGCGGTTCTCCCTTGTTACGCTCGTCTGCCCTCACCCTCGGTCCCTCTCCCAGTGGGAGAGGGAAGCTGCGGCAGCAGCAGGGTGAGGGTGTATTGTAGAATCTTTGTAATTCTATTCAGGCGTTGGCCATGGCTTCACTCAGCGGCACACCCGCCATCATCAGGCCCAGGTGCTCGACATCAGCCGTGGCGGCGTCCACCACGCCCATGATGCGCCCGCCGTACAGCACCGCCACGCGGTCGGACAGCGCCAGCAACTCGTGCAAATCCTCCGAGATCAGCAGGATGGCCGAGCCACGAGCGCGCTGCGTCAGCAGGAGCTGTTGAATTGACTCCGTCGCGCCAATATCCACGCCGCGCGTCGGGTGAACGGCGACCAGTAGCTGCGGCTCGCCCGAAAGCTCGCGGGCCAGCAACATTTTTTGCTGGTTGCCGCCCGAGAGCAGCCGCACTTTGACATGGCGGCCCGGCGCGGCCACGTTGTAGTCGGCCAGCAGGCGATCTGTGAAGCCAGCAATCGCGTTGCGGATCAGCAGCAGCCCGCGCGCAAGCGGTGAGCGGCGATACTCTTTCAAGATTGAATTGTCCGATAGATCGAGGTTGCCGATCAAGCCGGTGCCCATGCGGTCCTCAGGAATGTGCGCCACGCCCGCCGCGATAATCTCGCGCGGCGAGCGGTTGGTCATGTCGGCCCCG
>DASTWM010000534.1:0-9622 GCA_035765855.1 Roseiflexaceae bacterium | reverse complement strand
CGTTGGAGCGAGCGACTGGCGGGCGCGGTTGTCCGAGCTATTGCCGGGGGCGACGAGTATGTGGTCAGCTTCGCGTCTCAGGCCGAATTTGTGGCACGTTTTGCCGCCGATCTGCTGCATGGCGTGGCCTGGGAGCGCTGGTATTACAACGCATTCGCAGGGTTACGCTCGCTGCCCCTCGCAGAAGCGCTGCGAACCGCGCTCCTCGATCATCGTGCCGATCTGCCGGCCATCCTCGCGAGGCTGCACCACATGGGCGCGTTGGAAGCCGTGCTGGCAGCGCTCGAACCGTCTGCTCTCGGCGAACTGTGGGCAGGCATGCTGCCGCCGACCATGAGTTCCGGCGAAGCGCGGGTGTTCTTCACGCACGCGCTGACGCTGATCGATGCGCTTGATCTGTGGGCGCGCGACAAACCTGCTCCTGATACGATGCAGGCATATCTGGCAATCCGGCCCGCTGCCGCCGACTGGCATGACCGGCGCAGTCTGGCGGCGGCCTTGCTCGACGTGCTGCGCTTCCTGGCCGCACAAGGGTATCTCCGCCGCACCGACACGGATTCGAACCATATCGATTTCCGGCGCATCAGCCCAACACAACATGAACGGCTCGACCGGGCGCTGGCGGCGCTGGACTGGCTGGACACTGACTGGTTGCGCGGGCAGGTGCTGGCATTGATAGCGCCCTCCGTTATGCCTGCCAGCACCCTGCCCATGCGCCCGCATGGAGCCAGTCTTCCATCTCTCCCGCGCGCATTGCTGGCCGATCTGTTAATGGTCATGCGCGCGCATGGCGGTCAGCTTGACCGTCGCCATCCAGATGCAGCGTCAAACGCCCTGCGGCTGCATACCTGGCTGCTCGCTCATAACGAAGCGTGGGCCAACGAACTGCTCGCCGTCACGCTGATTGAGCGGCTGCTGGGCGCGTGGCACTGGATCGCCCAAACACCAGCGCCGCGGCGCACGTTGGAATTACTACGCGAGCGCAATGTAGCTGGCGCATTGGAGCAACTTCCTGAACCAGGCCGCGCGGCCACACGCGCAGGTTTTCAGATTGTGGCCGATCTGGGAACGCCCGCCCTGGCGCTGATCGAGACGCTCATCGAGGCAAATATCAGGCAATTCGCCGACGTGAGCACGCGCGGCCATGTAATCGAAACTGAGTATGCGGGCGTGGCGCTGCTGCTGCGGGCCGTGCTCGACGCGGGCATGTCTGGCCTGCTGGAGCTGGCTGGCTACCCGTCAGCTGAACACACAAGCCGCGAGCGCATCCAGACGTTGCTCATGGCACTCGGGCTGCGCTGGGGAGGTCTGCCAACGCTGCCTGATGCTATCATCGATCCTGGGCTGCAACTGCTCGCTGGCTACGAGACACAGCACGACCCGCTGATGACAATGGATGATCTTCGCGCACGGTGGGCGACGAATCAAGCGCAGCAACATGCTTTTCAATGCGCGCTGCTGCGGGTGCTGCTCGGCCAGCGCATGGCGCGTGGCGCGACGCTGCATCTGTACCATCTGCCGCTTCCTGACGGTGTATCTGCGCTCGTGGCGGGCGATGAGTCTGCCGCGTTGTGGCCGCTTGGCCGCGTGATCCACGCACCAGAAGATATTGCTGGCACTATTTCGGAATGGAGTGCAGCATGGGCAGATCTCACCGGCGTCCTGCCTGCGCTGGTTGCCGATGACAGACTCGCGCCGTTTATTGGCGCAACCACCTATGTCATGCCAGGCGATGATACCGAGCTTGCGACAACGCACCATGCCGGACGCGAACGGCTGTTGGCTGCACATGGCGTATTGGAACACGGCCAGCTTGGGCTGCCGGACGCTGATCTGACAATCATGCTGACGGCAATTGCGCTGCTGCGGCTATGGGCGCGCTGGCTGCGCCAGTTCGGTGACTCGAGCGTGCCGTATGTATTAAAGAACTTCGTGCGCCGCGCGGGACGCATCTCTAACCGCCCCGACGGTCTGCTGGTCGAATTAGAGCCGCTGCCACTCGATATCGTTCTCACCATGAGCGGCTACACCAGTGATCTCGAACGTGTGCCGTGGCTCAACGGGCGGCGCATCCAGTTTTCGATACGATCATGAGGCTGACCATGGGATTCAAGCGTTTTTTTCCCGGCTGGTCGAAGGATGAAAACCAGCGCCAATCGGATGCCGAAATGGAGCCGTTTGATGAAGGCTCTGCCACGGGCATTGGCGATGCGCCCTGGCCCACATCGCGCAGGCCGCATGAACCTGTTGCCGAGCAGGAACATGCATCGGAGACGGCAGAGGAGACACCAGAAGGGCAAGCCGAGGCTGCCATTGATCAAGAAATGGACGAGGATGCTGATGACGCTGCTCAAACACCGGAGCAGGAGTCACAGGCCAACGTTGATCCGTGGCCCACACCACCGGCGCAACCCGCACGCCTGCTGAGCGGCTACCGCAGCAGCGACGAGCACCTGTGGGACGAACTATGCCGGATCGAGGAGTTGGTGCGCGCCCAGACAATCCGCTGGCGGCGCACGATCGGCGGAGCCAAGCCCGACCACCTGTGGGGCATGGTCCACGTTACCGATGACGAAGTTGATTCGTATCTACACAGTTGGTGCATGCTGCCCGCCGACCTTCCAGAGGAAATCAAGCAGGACATGCAGCCGTACTGGGAAGCCTCCGAGCAGAAAGCGCGTGAAATCGCCCTGCGCCGCATGCTCACCGATCAGGATGTGCGCGTGCACCTGCGACTGGATCAACTTACCGAACTCTTTGATCTGAGCGACATGGAGCGCGACATTCTGCTGGTCTGCCTGCTGCCGGAGCTGGATGGGCGCTACCGGCGGTTGTATGGCTACCTGCAGGACGATGCCTCGCGCACCCGCCCGACGGTCGAGCTGGCGTTGCAGATCCTGTACCCGGTTGCGCCCAGCATTCAGGCCGGGCGTGATGCCTTCGATGCCCGCGCGCCGCTGCTGCGCCAGCACCTGCTGGCAATTGGCCTGGCAACCCAGACCGACGAGCCACTGCCGATGCGCTCGATTCGGATCGACGACCGGATCGCTGGCTATTTGCTCAGCAGCGCCATGCAGGACGGCCGGCTGGAAGATATTGTTTCCCCGGCTGATGACCCGTTCGCAGCGTGGGAGCAACTCATTGCCACGAGCGAGCACATCTATCGATTGCAAGCATTGGCGCACTGGTGGCATCGCCTGCATGAAGACCCGGAAGGCGGGCTGACGCTGTTTCTGCACGGCCCCTACGGCAGTGGCCGCCGCAAAGCCGCCCAGGCGATCTGCGCTGTCACTGGCACACCCCTGCTGGTTGCCGATCTCCCGGCTGCCGTCCGCTCGCCGCATGGCTACGAACTCATTGTCGATCTGTGCTACCGTGAGGCGCGCCTGCGGGGTGCAGCGCTCCTTTGGACGAACTGCGAAACGCTGCTGGATGCCGAACAAGCCACGCACCGCTGGGATTATCTGGTAACTGCCGCCGAGCAGTTCCCCGGCCTGACATTTCTGTCCAGCGAGCGGGCATGGGAACCGGCGGGACGCTTCCGCCAGCGCCCGTTCGCGCGCGTGAACTTTGCCGCGCCCGGCTACGAACTGCGCTGGCGGCTGTGGGAACAGTATCTTCCGCCATCTTCAGAGCTAGCTAGTGCGCCCGGCGACCGCGCCATGCTGATCAGCCAGCTCGCCAACGGTTTTCAGTTCACCGAGGGGCAGATCGCCGACGCGCTGACCACTGCGCGCGAGCTTGCCGCGCAGCGCGGTCCACGCCAGCCGCTGCTCACGCTGGACGATCTGTTCGAGGGCTGCCGTCGCCAGTCGAGCCGCCACCTCAGCACGTTTGCCCAGCGAATCGCGCCCGGTACCAGATTGACATTCGACCAACTGATATTGCCAGCTACCAACAAACGCCAGCTTCAGGAGCTTCGCAACCGCATCCGCGACCGAGGACAGGTGTATACCGAACTTGGCTTCGAGCGGCGGCTGAGCCTCGGCAAAGGCGTCATCGCGCTGTTCACCGGCTCGTCGGGTACCGGCAAAACCATGGCCGCCGAACTGATCGCCGATGAGCGGCAGGTCGATTTGTTCAAAGTCGATTTGTCGGCGGTGGTCAGCAAATACATTGGCGAGACCGAGAAAAACCTTAACCGCGTGTTCGCCGAGGCAGAAGGCTCGAACGCGATTATCTTTTTCGACGAGGCCGACGCGCTGTTCGGGAAGCGCGGCAAGGTCGAGGAAGCGCGCGACCGCTGGGCCAATATCGAAGTCAACTACCTGCTCCAGCGGCTGGAAGAATACGCGGGCGTGGTCATTCTGGCGACCAACCTGCGCCAGAACATGGACGAGGCGTTTTTGCGCCGCATCCACGTCATTGTCGATTTTCCCTTCCCGGATGCACAGGCGCGCAAGCAAATCTGGTTCGGCATGTTTCCGGCAGGCGTGACGCCACCGCCCGATCAGCACATCGCAGCTGTGGCGCAGCAGTTTCCACTGGCTGGCGGGAGCATCCGCAATGTCGTGCTGGATGCGACGTTCCGCGCGCTGGCAGGAAACAGCGTTGACCAGCGCGGAACGATCCATGTCACGCAGCGCCAGACAGTGCTGGGGATTGCGCGCGAATACCAGAAGCAAGGCAAACCGCTCACGCAGGGCGAGTTCGGCGCGCAGTTTTACGAATGGGTCGAGGAAGATATTCTGCTTACGCCCGCGCCCGGCGAACGGAGCCGCCTGCGCATCTGGCATGAGGCCTTCCCGCCCGACGTGGTTTCGCCGCCGAAAAACCAGGTGCAGGAACTGGCGCAGCGCTTTGAACTGCGGCCGTTTGCGATTCGCGGCAGCGTGGACGATGCGGTGCAGCAAGCAGGCGACGAAAACAGCCGCGACGCGCTTGGCCGCATTGAGGTGGAGCAGCGTCATCTGGTGCAGGCGATTGCGCGTGCGTACCAGCGGCAGGGCAAACCAATCACGCGCGAGGAGTTCGGCGGCAGATTCTACGATTGGGCGACCCATTATTCCGTTGCCGCACCGTCTCTGGAACAGCGGTCATGAATCAACCGCAGCGGGCGCAAAGCGCGCCAAGGATCAGGATTATACAGCAGCTTCGCATCGTTTGCGCACTTAGCGGCACGGAAACTATCGGTGTTCTAGCGGAGTAAGCCACTATGCAGACCAAACAGCAAATGGAAGCGAAGGACAAAGCGCCGCCTTCAACTGCCGATGTTGAGCCTGACAAGCCGGAGAAGGCTGAAGGACCGGCGAAGGCCACGGTGCAGCGCGCCATATCGCAGCCCCAGCCGACCATGCCGCCCGCCCGCGCCGCGGAAATGCTTGCCGCCCCACAAGCGACAACAGGAGCGGCGGGCCAGGCCCAGATGATGAAAAGCATGCAGCAGAGCGTGGGAAACGCGCGCGTGGCACGCATGGCGAACAATGCTCCGCTGGTGCAGCGCCAGCCAAATGAAAAGCAGGACAACGAGCCAGCATCAACCGCAGTGCCATCCTACGTAACCGAGAATTTGAAGCAGAAAATGGCTGCCACGATTCTGGCCGAGTCGTGGCCCGGCCAGGCCGAAGACATCCGTTGGATGTACTACAACCGCGTCAGCGATGCAAAGGGCGAGGCGGGATTGAATGGTTCAGCAGCGTACAGCGGCAAAGGTCTCTGGTACCGCATCTGGCTTTACATGCTTGGCGACACCACCTACGGCAAAGACGCGCTCCCGAAGAACACAGAATTCAAAGGATTCGCGACCATCGCGGAGTTCTGCACTAGGAACGGCTACATGCAAACGGTTGCAGCCAAACGGGCCGCGAGTATCAAGCTGCTCGTTGGCGCTATGTTCGCTAAACCGGCCAGCAATCCGTACCAGGGCTGGATTGGACAGGGCAACCTGAACGACTTCAACAACAAGAGTCAGCCCAGGAGCCTGTACTGGAAGCAGGCCCGCGCGTATTACTGGCTTCAGCAGCAGGGCAAGGTCAAAGATATGTACGTCAAAGTGCTGCCGGATGGCAAGAACACGCAGGTTATCTTCGACGCGCGGAGCATCGAGAAATACTACGCTAATCATACGTTACCCGACGACGTGCCGCTCTACAAACCAGCCGAGTAGACCGAACCATGGCTGAAAAGAAATCGGTGCTGCCATGCCCATGAACAAGACCAATGCCGAGCCCCAATCGCAGACTGCGCCCGTAACGGCGACACCGCAGCCCGCGCTGCCGGAAAAGGAGGGCGGATCGCGGCCCGCTTCCGTTCAACGCGCGAGCCTTGATGCCCTCCCGCCACCCGACGGCACGCCCCCGGCGGCGCGTGCGGCTGGCATGCTTGGTGACGAACAGGTTGGCACGGCGCAGCGGGCGCACATGATGCGCGCCATGCAGGGCAGCGTCGGCAGCGCCCGCGTGAACCGCATGATCGATGCACACGGCAGGCCAGCGGGTGAACACGCTACCAGCACGGCCAAACGCATGGCCGTGCAGCGGCAGAACACTTCTCCTGAAACACCTGATACACTACCGCCCAGCGTGACGACGGCCATGCAAGCGGGTGGCGGGCAGCCGCTGGACCAAGGCACGCGCGCGCACATGGAGCCAGCTTTTGGCACCGACCTGAGCAGCGTGCGGGTGCATACCGACTCCCAGGCCGACCGCGCCGCCCGCGATATCAATGCCAAAGCCTTCACCACCGGCCAAAATATTTTCTTCGCTGGCGGGCAGCATCAACCTGACACGGCTGAAGGACAGCACTTGCTCGCGCATGAACTGACGCACACCGTCCAGCAGGGCAGCGGCATGGGCGCGCCGCAGACCCAACGCGCCATCAGCCAGCCGGGCGACCCCGATGAGCAGCAGGCTGAAAAAATAGCAGAACAAATAACGACCAAAAATAAGGTTCCACCTGGCGAGATTCTACCTGGCAGATCGCAGGCTATTCACAGGCAGGCAGAATTAACAGGCACGCTGGGCATGGCTTATGAGGCAGCTGTCATAATTGGCAAAAACAGCGTGTATGAATTGAAAGGCAGCGGCACATTCCAGCCTAATCTGTTTCTGCAAGCCTACATTGCTGACCAGAAGAATAACGCCCTGGTCAACGTCCGCTTCGGCGATCTGGCGAAAGGCAAGCTGTTTATCGAAAAGATTGGGAAGAACGAATATCGTGCCGCGCCCAGCCCGCTGCCCATGGAGCATCCTGACATCAGCGCTCCCGGCGGCGGCCAAAATCTGTCCTTAATCGTTTCGATTGGCGCGGGAAATGAGATCACCGGCTCGATCGGAGTGACCAAACCGCTGCCGCCCAATTCAATCGGCGCTGCATACGGCTCGCCAGAAGATCAGGAGCGTTTTCTGGCGCTGCTCATTGGACAAACCGCCTCGCATGGAAAAGTGGAAACCAAGTCGCTGGTAAACGAGCTAAAGGATGGCAAGCTGCGCTTTATCTACACCTTTGCCAACCAGCTTTATCAGGATACCGGGCTGATTGGCAGCTTTCTCATGAACAATGAGGCGCTGGAATTCAATGCCAGGTTGTTCGTAGATAGCAAAGGGTTGCAGCGTGGCACGGCTGAGATTACCCGCGATCGCAGGGGGACGCTGTTTGCGCGGAAGGACTTTAGCACCACATGGGAAGCCATGGGCTTCAAGGGAGCGCTGAAGGCGTCATACGAGGATGGTATTCTGGATATACGCGGCACCCTGAAGTACGAATCGCCGCGCGTGAAGGGCGAAATAAACGTCCTGGCAACCGAAGAAAAGCGCGCATGGCAGGCGATTCAATCGCAGTTGGAGGCGATTCAGCCAGGCGGTGCAGGTGCGTCTGAAGGTGGGAAGACTCCAGCACCTGGAACTCCGGCAGCGGGCGGAGGCGGCGCGTCTGCGGCAGGCGGGACACCCGCCGGTGCAGACAAACTGGCGCTGACCGGCTGGGGCGTGCTCAAGCTGGCCGTGACCGATAAGATTGATGCGGATGCCGCCTTCGTGGCAGACCCGGACGGCTATTTGACGGTGCGCGGCACGATCCGCGCGCCCCACAAGATCACCCTCATGGACGCCAAACCCACCGAAGAAAAAACCTTCTTCGATGAAGATTATAGCGACATGGAGTATGTCGGCCCCGCGGTTGGGATACGGGCGAAACTGCATATCAAGTTTACAGGCAAGGCAGTCTTTGGGCCGCTGACGCTGCATGATATTGTCATCACGGGCGCTTACTCCACTCGCCCTGGTGTTGGATCGGAGCTTGAGATTTCTGCCAAACTCAACCTTTCAGGCTCGGCAACCGCCAAACTTGCGGCCGATGGCGAGCTTGCCCTGCGCCTCGGAACCAAGTACAAATATCTGGGCGCTAATCCGGCGGCCCTCAGCTTAACAACGTCCGCAGAGGGCGAAGTGCGCGGCGTGGTGGAAGCCCAGCCAACCATCAAACGTCAAACCAAAGGCAAAGGCTCCGGTGATGAAACGCCCAAATACACAATCGGAGGCCAGTTGTTCGTCGGCGGCGAGGCGGACATTAAACTGACCGGCGATCTGGTGTTCACCGCTGCCGGGAAAGATTTCTGGGAAATCCATTTAGGCGAAAAGGTTTTTCCAATTGGCGGCTTCGGGCTGACCGCGGATGTCGCCTACACCCTTGGCTCGGATGACATGCCAAAGGTCAATATCAAGAAAGGCGACTTTGAACCACATCGCTTCATTCGTCAGGCTATCCGTGGCCAGCGCGCGAAAGACACGGATGATCAGGTGAAAGGCGGCTTCAAAGAGGGCGGCAAAGAAAAAGGTCATGTCGTACCCTCTGACGCTATCCCTGACGCGCCGCCGCAGCAGCCGAAGACCCAGGTAGCCCAGTTTACCATGGACGGAAGCCAGCATACACTGTTCCTCACGTTGGGCGGGCCGGGCGAACCCGTTCTGCTGGAAATGGCCTCCACGCGCGGGCCGCTCAAGCCCAGGATTTCCAGAGCCCAAAAAGATTTGATCGACGCCAAATATGCAGCGGAGACCGATGAAGCCGCCAAACGGAAAATCGAGCGCCGTCTCGACGACCTGGCGCAGGCTTCCCGAGATGCTAGCCGGATTGAGCAGGCGGCTGCCAGGCTCGGCAACGAGCCAGAAGCCACGCACCTGGACGTGCCGGGATTCAAGGAACTCGGCGATGAACTCCAGACCTACGGCGAACGCTATCATGTACGTGATCTGGCCGAGCCGACGCCGGGCCAGGCCCAGCCGACCGGACCCGCCCAACCGAGCGCGGGAACTGGCACCGACCCGGCAGCCGAAGAAGTGATGTCCTCCTGGCCCAAACTGAAGAAAGACCAGCAGATCATTGACCAGGTGCGGCGCATTTTGAACACCGGCAACCTGCCGCAAGCTCAGTTCCGTCAGATCATGGACAAAGCAAAAATAAATGGTGCCGCTGCCACACGCCTGCTCAATAACCTTGAACAACTAACCGTGCGCGCCTTCGCGGGTTTGAAGGTCGTGCTGTCCGATCTGGAAATTGGCGGCAACAAATTCCGGGGCGCTGCGTTCATGCTGGAGTATATTGGCGATAACAACCTGTGGGGCAGCGTCACCGAGTTCGAGGCCCCGCGCGAGGATCGCCGGATCGACGCTATTATTCGTAGGAC
>DASTWM010000533.1:0-20306 GCA_035765855.1 Roseiflexaceae bacterium | reverse complement strand
CCTTATAACTTCTATGATAGTTGGCATTCTCGCCCTGCAGGGTGATTTTCGAGAGCACGAGGAGGTGCTGCGGCGCATCGGCGTAGCCACACAACAAGTCCGATTACCGAAACATTTGGATCAGGTTGATCGTCTTATTATTCCGGGTGGCGAAAGCACAACAATTGGCAAGCTGCTGGTCATGTACAACCTGCTTGAGCCGATTCGGGCACGCGCACAGGCAGGCATGCCGCTGTGGGGCACCTGCGCCGGAGCCATCCTGATGGCGAAGCACATCGCTGAGGGACGCCCGGAAGGACAACCGGCTCTGTCGCTGATGGACATTACCGCGCGGCGCAACGCATTCGGGCGGCAGCTTGACAGCTTTGAGGCTGATTTTTCCATTCCGCAGATCGGGGAAGAGCCGCTCCATGCCGTCTTTATTCGGGCACCAGTGTTCGAATCGCCAGGCAAGGCGGTCAATGTGCTGGCCGCGCTTGACGATCATCGGATTGTGGCCGCGCAGCAGGATCATCTGCTTGCGACATCGTTTCATCCAGAGCTTACCAGTGATGATCGCCTGCACCGCTACTTTATTGAGTTATGAATGATGGGTTGTGAGTTATGAGTAGGGGAAAGAACCGAAGCACACAACTCACAACTCAAACCTCAAAGCTCACAACGATATGATTGGACCTGCCACACTCCGCGACTTCTGGACATTACGGCGTAAACCACGCAGCCTTGTGCTGCTGTATAACGAAGCGATGTTTGCGAAGCCACATCGTTGGTTTTTGTATGCCGCGCGTTGCCTGATTGAAGGCGGTGGCCGCGATGGCTCGACGCTGATTTACCGCGAGCGTGGCATGCGCGCGCTGGCGCAATCGGTCGGGCGGCATGGGCGGCCAGAGCAGGATATTGTGACACTTGCGGCGTATGGCGGCGGGCGCGGCCATCCCACCGATCGCGATGTGTGGTTTCGCCTGCTTGAAGCGGTGTGCGTGCGCGCCGGCCAATATCGGGTACAGCGGCTTTACGCGGCACTGTCACAGCGCCACGACGAACTGCGCGAAATGTTCCGGCAGCTTGGCTTTGTCAATTATGGCAGCCAGTTTGTGCTGCGACTTGAGGGGCCAGACTGGGACCAGGGCACAACACTTGCAGCCATGCGGCCACAAATGCGGCGTGATGATCTTGCCATTCATAAACTCTACGGCTCCCTCACGCCGCGCGCGGTGCAAGAGGCTGAGGTGCGGACGCCACTGGCATGGCGGCTTCCGCGCACCGCACGGCGGAGACCACGCATGCGGGGCTGGGTGCTTGGGCAGGAAGATGATCTGCTGGCCTACCTGCGACTGACGAGCGGCCCGGCGGGACACGTCATGACGCTGTTGATCCGGCCTGAAGACCGCGAATACACCGCCGATATCGTGCGCTTTGGCCTCGGCCAGGTGCATGACGCGCAGTCAGTGCTGTTGGTGCTGCGCGATTACCAGCAGGAGTTATTGCTACCTGCAATTGACCTTGGCTTTCAGCCAGTTGGCGAGCAGGCGCTGCTGTGCAAACACACAACTGTAACCGCCCGTCGGACGATGCTTGTGCCAGCACTCGAACCGAGTCTTGAACCACGAGTGCCCATGCCGACTATTTCTTTTGGCGAGGACGCACGAAGATATGTCAGAACATCGAGAAATAACCAGTAATATAGATTTACTATTAGAGACACTGCCCCCCAGAATTCAAGAGGCGATTGAAGCAGCGCCAGAAAGCAAAGACGATCTTATTGAAATTGTGCTTGACCTTGGCCGCTTGCCGGAAGCACGCTACACCGGTGTGGAACGGCTGCTGAGCGAGCGCGAGGTAAGCCAGGAAGATATAGATTATGTCATCTCGCGTATCGGCATGTTCGGCGAGGATAACCGCGCCGGTATTCCACGCACCTTGCATCGCATTTCTGCTATCCGCAATCGTTCAGGCAAAGTTATTGGCCTGACATGCCGCGTTGGGCGCGCTGTCTTCGGCACGATCGCTATTTTGCGCGACCTGATTGAGTCAGGGAAAAGTGTGCTGCTGCTTGGCCGCCCGGGCGTGGGCAAGACGACGCTGCTGCGCGAAACGGCGCGCGTGCTTGCCGACGATTTACGCAAGCGCGTCGTGATTGTAGACACATCGAACGAGATTGCGGGCGATGGCGACATTCCGCACCCGGGCATCGGGCGCGCGCGGCGCATGCAGGTGCAGCGCCCCTCGGAGCAGCACGCCGTGATGATCGAGGCGGTCGAAAATCACATGCCAGAAGTGATTGTGATTGACGAGATTGGCACCGAGCTTGAGGCGCAGGCCGCCCGCACGATTGCCGAGCGCGGCGTCCAGCTCATCGGGACGGCGCACGGCAACACGCTCGACAATCTCATGATCAATCCGACCTTGTCGGACCTGATTGGCGGCATTCAGGCTGTCACGCTTGGCGATGAAGAAGCGCGGCGACGTGGCACGCAAAAGACGGTGCTGGAACGCAAAGCGCCACCAACGTTCGATGTCATGGTCGAAATCCAGAGCCGTGACCAAATGCTGATCTATCCCGAGGTTGCCACAGCGGTAGATAGCCTGCTGCGCGGCGACGATCCTATGGCTGAACTGCGCCAGCGCAACGCCGACGGCCAGATTACCACCGAGCCGGTTGGCAGGCCGCCGCGCGACCCGAACGAGGGCTTTCAACCGTACAGCCGCCGCACGGGCAACGGGCGCGACGGGCGCGAGCGCGGTGGCCGCGAGCGCAACGGGACCATGCGCGACGGGCGTGAGGGCCGCGATAGCCGGGAACGCCCGATGGGTCGTGAGCGCAGCCTCAGTGCATTGGTACCTGGCAGCGAAAACAGCTTTGTCGCTACCGCACCGCAGCGCACCAGCGCGGGAGCACAGCGGATTTTCCCGTTTGGAGTCAGCCGCGATCGACTTGAGCGCGCGATCGGAAATCTGCGTGTTCCTGCGACCATCGTGCGCGAGATGAGCGACGCAACCATGGTCATGACGCTCAAGAATTATTACCGTCAGGGCTCCGACCGCATCCGGCAGGCTGAGGCGCGCGGCGTGCCTGTCTATGTGCTGCGCAACAACACCATCACACAGATGGAGCGCCAACTCGCCGATGTGTTTCATATCGCTCCCACTCAGGAGGACGAGAACGAGAGCGAGATGATTTACGACGATGAGACGGCGGCGCGCATGGAAACCGAACAGGCGATTGGACAATTGTTAAATGGCGAGCGCAAGTCGGTGGATTTGATGCCGCGCAGCAATTACGTTCGCAAGCTGCAACATCAAATGGCCGAGCGCTACAATGTGCGGTCGCAGAGCCATGGACGCGAGCCGCGCCGACGCGTGAAGATTTTTCGCTAATAATGAGATGTAAAGAATTGGTGCGTCCTACCATGCAACGTCTATGAGCTTATTTATCACATTTGAGGGGCCGGAAGGCAGCGGCAAAAGCACACAGGCGCGTCTGCTGCGTGAATATCTGCTGGAACGCGGATACCCCGTTATTGCCGTGCGTGAGCCGGGTGGGACGCAGATCAGCGACATGATTCGCCGGGTGGTGCTGGATTTGCAGCACACCGAAATGGATCCGACAACCGAAATCCTGCTGTTTTCCGCCGCGCGCGCCCAGCTCGTCAACGAGGTTATTAAGCCATACCTGGGACATGGCGGCATTGTGCTGTGTGATCGCTACGCCGACTCGACCTATGCGTATCAGGGATACGGATTAAGCCGCGACCTTGAAGAGCTTCACACGATTACGCGGATTGCGACCGGCGGGCTGGAGCCGGATGTGACGATCTATCTCGATCTGCGGGCCGAAGATGGGCTGGAACGCAAACTGCGCGCGCGCCAAACCAAAGCGCAGAGTATAGGATCGTCGCTGCTGCCGAACGTGCGTCCGGTTGCGCCGGTGGAATGGAATCGGCTCGATGCGCGCGAGCTTGCGTTTCACCAGCGCGTGGAGGCCGGCTACCATGCGCTGATTAGCCAATCGCCGGCGCGCTGGAAGATCTTCGATGCCATGCTGCCCATCGATGCGTTAGCCCGGCAAATCAGTGATGCTATCGAACCATTGCTCGAACATGTAGCATTGCTTGAACCTGAAGCGTAGGTGTGTTCGCCTGTCCCTGTGATCGGCCAGATTGAAGTGTGAGGCTATGTAAAGCGTATGAAACTCGTGATAGTTGTGGTGCAACGCCAGGACGCGAGCGATCTCCTGAGCGCGCTCACCAAGCGCAATTACCGTGTGACGCGGATCAGCAGCGAGGGCGGCTTTCTTCATGAGGGCAATGTAACGCTCATCATTGCCGTCGAGGAAGACGCGGTCGAGCCGTTGATCAGCATCGTACGCGAACACTGCCACACCCGCACCCGCTATGTCTCACCGCTGCCACCCGTCGCCGAATCAGGTGAATTTTATCCTCCTTCGCCGATTGAGGTGCAGATCGGCGGCGCGACTATTTTCGTGCTTAAAGCTGGTTCGGTATTACGTTTGTAATGCTTTCAGCAAGGTATCACCTGATCATGCTTGACATTTTTGCGAAGATCGCGAGAATGAACGTAGCATAATGCGTTTTTAACGAATGACATGGCGATGAAGCACGCGCGGTTGGGCTTCGTCTTGCTTGCTATGTCATGCGTCACCTAAGGAGTTTACGATTTTGGATGCGATCCGTTCGTTGTTGACGAATTTACTGCCAGTGCTGAGCTTGATCGGTGTGGCGATAGCAGCCTACATTGTGCTGCTGTGGGCTGCCTCGGTGCTGTGGACCTACCGTGATATTCGCAATCGTAGCGAAGATGTCGTGGTGCAGGTGCTGGCCGTTGCGCTGGCACTCCTGCTGCCGTTCGCTGGTGTGGTGTTGCACATGATCCTGCGCCCGCGCCAGACGCTCAAGGAAAAATATGAGCGCACGCTTGAGGAGCAATATCTCCGCCGCGATCTTGAAGATCAGTACGTTTGTCCGCATTGCCAGCGCGCTATCGAGCCAGATTTCATCATCTGCCCGCACTGCCACACGTCGCTGCGCCGCCGCTGCCCATCATGCGATCATGTAGTAGATCTGACATGGTCGATCTGCCCGTACTGCGGCGATGATGGCTCTGACGCATTGGTGCAGGCCAACTACCGACCGCGCGAGACACAGCAGATTGGGATGTACGATCGATGATTCGTCACATGCTGCTGACACACGCGTTCATGGCGCGATTGGTGCTGCTTGTGCTCCCGGCGCTGCTTGTGGCGTCGTGCGGCCAGGAGGCACCGCAGCGCGCCATGCGCGCTACACCTTCCCCTTCGCCCTATGCAACCCGCACGCCTGCGCCTGTGACGCTACCAACGGTCGCCGTTGACATTGGCACACCCGTCGCCATGCCTGACGGGGGTAGCGCATCCATGACAGCTCCTGAGGCGCTCAACCGTACGCTGGGCGACCCCGATGCGCCAATCACCGTGGTTGAATACAGCGATTACCAGTGACCGTTCTGCGCGCAATTCGTCCGTGAGACGAAACCAAAGCTCGAACAGGAATATATCAGCACAGGCAAGGTGTATTACATTTACCGCGACTTCCCGCTGATGCAAATTCATCCTGGCGCGCTGCTTGCCGCGCATGCCGCGAACTGTGCGGGCGCGCAAGGTAGCTTCTGGCCCATGCACACGCGGCTGTTCGAGGGGCAGGATGCCGGCGAATGGCGGCAGGGCGGCGAGCGTGATATACGGACATTTATGGGGTACGCGGCTGAATTGAAGCTTGATGGAGCAGCATTTGAACAGTGCGTGAAAGAGAATCGCTTTGCGCCACTGATCGAGAGCAACTTCAACGAGGCGCTTCAGCAAGGCATCCGCAGCACGCCCTCGTTCATGATCAATGGCGAGCCGTTCATTGGCGCGCAGCCGTTCAGCGCATGGCAACAGAAACTCGATTCACTGCTTGCCGCTAAATAAACCGCAGAGGCACAGAGAACACAAAGGCGTTATTTGCTTTACTTTGTGCTCTTTGTGCCTCTGCGATTACTCATCATCTGTATCGCGGGCGTAGCGTTGTTCTTCGCGCGAGCCAAGAAAATCGCGCAGAATAATCGAGGCCGCCACCTCATCGATCTTCTCGCGGCGCTGGTCGCGCTTGAGGCCCATCTCGACCATGATGCGCTCGGCCTCGACCGTGGTGAGCCGTTCATCAAACAGGTGAATTGGCACATGCACATGGCGGCGTAGCTCCTCCACAAACGCCAGCACTGTTTGCGCTTGCGGGCCTTGTTCGCCGCTGAGCGTCAACGGCAGACCAACCACAAGCTCAACCACCTCATAATCCGCGACAAGCGCGGCAAGCTGAGCTAACGCGCGCGCATGTGGCACGGCGCGCACAGTTGTGAGCGGCGATGCCAGCACGCGGGTTGGGTCGCTCATCGCCACGCCGATGCGCCGCCCACCGACATCGAGCGCCATGATTCGGCCAACGGAAGCAGTCATTGCTGCGGTGCTCCTGTCGGCTGCGCGTCGCTGGCGGGAATGGTCGTTTCCACGGGCTGCGCCGTGGTCGATGTCGGCTCGGTTGAAGGTGTCGGCACGATCTGAATGTCAAACAGGAAATTATAATCCGGCAGTTGTGTTTTGTTGGATGGCAGGTCGTAGTCGCCAATCACGCGCTCTGATTTGAGTTGTTCCAGATCATTGACGGCGGCAGCATAGGATTTGCCGCGCACAGCTTCCAGCACCCGTGCGCGAATTTCCTGAGAAACAGGCTTGCAGCTGAACGTGCCATTAACCGTGAGCGTTGTGCCATCCCACTGCCAGCCCTGATTCGCCTGATTGGTGTTCGAGCCGATGCTCGCCCCGGCGTAGCTTGTTCCTGGCGGGCAGCGATCACGGAACACCTCTGGCGCAACAGTTTGAAGCTGTTGCGCGATTGGCTGATCGGCTGGCACCGCAAGCGCCGTGAAATCGGCCTGCACGGTCACGCTAAAGGTTGCATTGTTGCCCTCGATTGGCTGCCCAACCGGCGGCTGCACGCTCGTTACGCGGTAGGTATTCGGCTGCGCAAGCGCCTGCGCGTCAGGCATGATGGTCGAGGGATCGATGGCGTAACGCTGCCTGGAAATATTCGCGGTCAGCGCGCTGATACTCGATTCATTGTATAGCCTGGTAAGCGCAGCGCTCAGGACGCCCTGCACATCCTCCTGGGTCACAACAAAGCGCTGTTCCTCGGAGCCGCCAGCGATTGGGTTGGCCTGGGAAATCGTAAGATTGCCACCGCTCTGGATCGGTGCCTGTCCCGGCAGCACCATTTGATTGATGCTATTGGCAGGCAGATTCGATGCGCTGCCCGGCGAGCGCGCGCTGACCGCGACATCAATTTGACCAAAGGTCGTGCTGGTGCCAGTCAAGCTGCTTGACGTTACGGCCTGCGGCACCGTCGCTGGCGCATCGATCAGGAAGCGCACCTGCTGGTTGTTTTCATTCGTGCCAACAAACTCGGTACCTTCCGGCAAATTCACCGGCTGCCCAAGGCGATTAATGATCGTCACGGTGCCGCGCGCAACCCCAACTGGCACCTGCTGCTGGCTGGCCTGGCCCTGCACGGTCGCATCCGCCGTAGCCGCAACCTGTTCGGCCTGAATCGCCGCGCCACTCTGATTACCATTATTGTTCTGCGCCGCAAGTGGAATCACTTCTTTGGTAAACGACCGCTCGACCGCTTCGTTCGATGGTGGCGTGACCGTCACGGTGGTGCGGGCGCTGAAGAACCAGAAGGCCGCCGCAGCCGCCACAGCGAGCAAAAAGATCAGCGGAAGCAACGCGCCAAGAAGATTACGACGCCGGGGGATCTCATACTCATCTTCGAGATCGGCCACCTGACCACGCGCGGTGCCAGATCTGGTACCGCGCGCCAGCGGAGCCGTAGCAGCAAGCGGCTGGACCTGCTGCCGCCAATCGCGCGGCGCAGCCGCATGGTCCGCGCGGCGCGGGCGCCTGTCCGCCGTATGTGTCTCGGCAGGCACCATGCCCGCGCGATCATACGCTTCATCTTCTAACCAGCGATCAGCATGTTCCCAATCGTCATCCGCATCCACCACGACATCCTGACGATCGACAGGCCGGAGTTCATCAACATCGTCGTAATCGTCAGGCCCGCCAAAGAGCGATGGATCAAGATCGCCTTCGTTATCATATGCGGTACCAGCAGGCACCTGCTCCAAGGCTTCAAGAAACGCAGCATCTTTCGCAGAAATGTCGGCGGTTGGCTCTACAGCCGGTACGAGCGCCTGCTCGTCGGCAGGGGAAGCGAGCGCAGGTGAGCGCGGCGCAAAGCTGACTCGCGCCCCCTCGACAGGCACAGCCAGAATCTGGTTCGCCTGCGCAGCTCGGATGATCGCTGCGTCCGAGCTAAAGACCAGCAGATCGACATTATCGTAGGCCAGCACTTGCTGCAACTCGGCAAATCCATTCGGTGTTCGCAGCGCTTCAGCACCGTCGGCCACGAGCAACTGCACCGACGGCGTGCCGGCTTGCCGAATGTTGTGCTCGATCGCGGCGATGGTGTCACCGGGTTGCACAAGCACCAGCGTTGTTTGGTCGCCCCCCATCAAAAGCTCCTTCTGCTCGGCTACTTCTGACCCTGCGCGCTCACAAGCTGTGGCACCTGCGCCAGCGCTTCGTCGAGCTTGCTGGCATCACGGCCACCAGCCTGCGCCATGTCGGGCCGCCCGCCGCCGCCGCCGCCCACTACTGCCGCCAGCGACTTCACCAAATTGCCAGCATGGTAGCCTTTCTTCACGATGTCGGGCGTGATAACCACCAGTAATTGCGGCTTCTCGTTCAGCACCGCGCCAAGCACCACCACCGCCGAGCCAAGTTTGTCGCGCAGCCAGTCACCCATCTCGCGCAGGTGCGCGGCATCGGGCGCATCGACATGCGCGGCAAGCACCGGCACGCCATTCTGCTGCTGTACGTTGCCAAGCAAACCCTCAAGCGCGCCACGCGCCTGTTGACCGCGCAGTGCATCAAGTTCCTGCTGGTACTGCTTCAACTCGGCAAGTAAGCCATCTACCCGCTCAACCGCGCGGGCGGGCGGTACACCCAGACGCGCCGCGATGTCGCGCAACAAGGCTGCCTGCGTATCGGCCCACTGCTCCGCGCCGCGTCCGGTCAGCGCCTCGATCCGGCGCACGCCTGCCGCGACACCACTTTCGCTGATGATTCGGAAATAGCCAATTGCGCCGGTGCGCTCGACATGCGTGCCACCGCACAGTTCGCGCGAACACATCTGGCCCACATCATCAGTTTCTCGCGCCGCATCACCGCAGCCAACTGTAACCATGCGCACTTCGTCGCCGTACTTTTCGCCGAACAACGCCATTGCGCCCTGATCAAGCGCTTCCTGGCGCGGCATGATCGCCCATTCCACAGGCGTGTCAGCGCGCACCCAGGCATTGATATGGCCCTCAATCGCGTGCAACTGCTCCGGCGTCAGGCCGCGCGTGTGATTGAAGTCAAAGCGCAGCCGGTCAGGCGCGACCAGCGAACCGGCCTGCGCCGCATGCTGGCCCAGCGTATCGCGCAGCGCGCGGTGAAGCAGGTGTGTCGCCGTGTGGTTGCGCATGATGTCATGGCGGCGCACAGCTTCCACATCAGCCGTCACGGCGTCGCCTACGTTGACCGTGCCTTCCACAACTTCGCCGATATGAACGATCAGACCCGGCACCGGGCGCTGCGTGTCGTTCACACGGATGTACCCGGCTGGCCCCCAGAGCTGGCCGGTATCGCCAACCTGCCCGCCGCTCTCGGCATAAAACGGCGTGCGGTCGAGCACGACTTGCACGCGCTGGCCCTGCTCGGCGCGACTCACCGTGTCGCCGCCCATGGTAATCGCCAGCACGCGACCCTGATCGGTTGTGGTGGCGTAGCCGGTGAACGTCGTAGCGGGCAAATCCTGCTCGGCCCATACCTCGGCGTCAGCGCCGCGCTTGAAGTGCGCCGCCTCGCGCCCGCGCGCCCGCTGCTCCTCCATGGCGGCCTCGTAGCCGGACGCGTCTACCGCAAGCCCCCGCTCGGCAGCGATCTTTTCCGTCAGGTCAAGCGGGAAGCCGTAGGTATCTTTCAGTGTAAAAGCGTCTGAGCCCGCGACAATCTTGCCATCATGCGATTTGACCTGCTCGATCACCGCGTTGAGCCGGACCATGCCGCCGGACAGCGTGCGCAGGAATTGCTGCTCCTCAGTGTCGGTGGTTTCAAGAATGAAGTCGCGCCGCTGCCGAAGCTCGGGATACGCGCCGCCCATTTCCTCAATCACTTTGTCGACCACGCCCGCCAGGAACGGTCGCTCGAAACCGATCGTGCGGCCCTGGTAGGCAGCGCGGCGCAGAATGCGGCGCAGCACATATGACCGGCCGTTGTTGCCCGGCAGCACGCCATCGGCGATCAGGAAGGCGATGGCGCGGCTATGGTCGGCGACGGCGCGGTACGGCCCGAGGTGCGCGCGATACTGCTGCTCATCACTGCCGAGCAGTTCAATCGTGCGGTGAATGATCGGCAGGAACACGTCGGTGTCGTAATTGTTATGGACGCCCTGCAGCACGGAAACCAGCCGTTCAAAGCCCATGCCGGTATCAATCGATGGGCGCGGCAGCGGCGTCATGGTGCCGTCGGCGTCCTTGTTGTACTGCATGAACACCAGGTTCCAGATTTCCATGTACATCGGATCGTCGCTGTTGACGCCCGCGGGCTGCTGGTTCGCAACATCGTCGCCCTGATAATAATGGATTTCGGAGCACGGCCCGCATGGACCTGTGTCTCCCATTTCCCAGAAATTATCTTTTTTGCCGAAGCGCAGAATGCGGCCTGGATCCGCGCCGACCTTTTCCCACAGCCGCGCCGCTTCTTCATCGGCTGGCACCTCGCCCGCGCCCTCGAAGACCGAGAACCACAACCGCTCGACTGGCAGCTTCAGTTCCTTGGTCAGCAAATCCCATGCAAGCTGAATAGCCTCGGCCTTGAAATAGTCGCCGAAGGAGAAATTGCCGAGCATTTCAAAAAACGTATGGTGACGCGGCGACGGCCCGACCTCCTCAAGGTCGTTGTGCTTACCAGAAACACGCAAGCACTTCTGCGACGTGGTGGCGCGCGCGTAGGGCCGCTGCTCCAATCCCAGAAAGGTATCCTTGAACTGGTTCATGCCAGCGTTGGTAAAGAGCAATGTCGGATCACTGCCGGGAATCAGCGACGAACTTGGCACAATCGTATGGCCGCGCTGCTCGAAGAACCGGAGAAACGTGCTGCGCACATCAGCACTTGAAAACTTTTGCATAGAACTACCCTGTATACGGCGATTGAAACACCATTATACGGTGTAAGTGTCAATCGTAAAACATCTCTTTGGCGTACTGTGAGCATTGTACGCTATTCGCTGGTGTAGCGTCAACTCAGGCGGCACACAACTTGCTAGCTACACTTGCGATATACTGAAAATACGTGTATTATGTGGCTTCACAATATTTCAACAAATATTGACAAATGTGGTATACTATAGTCGTGAGTGGGCCGTTGCCTCGGTCATTGTGCTCATGCTATTTGGCACTACCCCGTGTCATAGAGGACGATCCCCCTAGCTGCATTTAGAGGATAATCCGCGTGAATGGCGGCGTTAGCAATGCAGTACGGCGCAGACCCCATGAAGTGGTCCGCCGTTCGCATTATAAAATAGATAGTATAGGTAGTGCGTCACAGCATGTGGCGTTGCACAAGTTTAGTGCTACCAGGAGCGCAGTTTCTTAGTCAGAGCCTGCATTGTATTTCCACAAACGTTCATTTTCATCCAAACTACATGACAAACCAGCACAATAGGGCGCTGGAGAGGAGTTGTTGTGCCAAAAATGCGAAGACAAGATGGAGATGTTGCGGTCGAATATGCTGATAGTAGCAGCAATGGCAGCAACCGCGACAAGATGGTATTTAATGCCGCCGATCTCGAAACCAAGACGCTGCCCGAACTGCGCGACATGGCGCGCAAGCTCGACATCAATGGTGTGAGCGGGCTGAAAAAGCAGGATCTGGTGATGAAACTGCTCCAGGTGCAAACCGAAGAGCAGGGGCATACACTGAACGACGGCATCCTCGACATTGTTTCTGATGGCTTCGGGTTCCTCCGCAGCGATCGCATGCTGCCCGGTGCCGACGATGTATATGTCTCACAATCACAAATCCGCCGCTTTGGCCTGCGCACCGGCGACCGCGTTTGGGGCCAGATCCGCCCGCCAAAGGAGAGCGAACGCTATTATTCGCTGCTGCGGGTTGAGCTTATCAACGGCATGGATCCGGAAACAGCCCGCCGCCGCCCCTCGTTTGACCAATTGACGCCAATCTTCCCGAACGAACAACTGAGGACCGAGACCGAGCCGCATGTGCTGGCAACTCGGCTGGTCGATCTGGTTGCGCCGATCGGGCGCGGGCAGCGCGGTTTGATCGTGTCGCCGCCGAAGGCTGGCAAGACCATGCTGCTCAAGGCGATTGCGAACGGCATCACCGCGAACCATCCCGATGTTCACCTGATGGTGCTGCTGATCGGCGAGCGCCCGGAAGAGGTGACGGACATGCGCCGCTCGGTGCGCGGCGAAGTCATCTCGTCGACGTTCGATGAGCCGGTCGAAGATCACACCAAGGTGGCCGAGATGACGCTGGAGCGGGCCAAGCGCCTGGTCGAGGGCGGGCAGGATGTCATCATTCTCATGGACTCGATCACCCGCCTCGCGCGCGCGTACAACCTTGACATGCCGCCGAGTGGTCGCACGCTGTCCGGTGGTATCGACCCGGTGGCGCTGTACCCGCCCAAGCGCTTCTTCGGCGCAGCGCGTAATATTGAGAACGGCGGCTCGCTGACGATTATTGCGACATGTCTGGTGGACACCGGCAGCCGCATGGATGACGTCATTTACGAAGAGTTCAAAGGTACCGGCAACATGGAATTGGTGCTGGATCGCAGGCTGGCCGAGAAGCGCGTCTTCCCGTCGATCGACATCACGCGCAGCAGCACGCGCCGCGAGGAACTGCTGCTTGGTCCTGATAGCCTGCGGCAGGTCTGGGTTTTGCGCCGCATGGTCAGCATGCTGGGTGAGAACGAAGGCACCGAACTGGTGCTGACCCGCATGGCTAAGACGCGTAATAACACCGAATTCCTGGGAACGCTCAACAAGTCGAACTAGCACTTTTCTTCCCAAGAACCAGGAGCCGAGAGCCGAACACGAGAACCGCTGCACGCGCGCAAGTGGTTTTCGTGTTCGGCTTTTGATTCCTGCATGCTCCTGCTTTTATGCCGCATCCGTTAGCAGGCTGCAACCTTTTGTAACGGCCATTCGTCAGGTAAACAGACCATGTAAGGTACAAGGAGCGAAGCGTGAACTGTGCGAATTGCGGAGCGGCACTCGCGCCATCGACGCGTTTTTGCACCCAGTGTGGAACGCCGGTGGCCGGGCCGCCTCCTTCAGCGTCGGAAACACCGACAGGAGCATCTGCGATGAGTGACCCTAAAGCGTATACCAATCAATTTGGCGAGCGCATTGATTTGCCGGAGCCGTCTGTGGCGATGCGCGGCAGCGGCACAACCGGCATGGAATACCAGATTATCGGCACGACCATGCAGGCTGCGGTGCTTGAGCTTGATCCCGGCGAAACGGTGTATTCTGAAAGCGGCGGCATGGCCTGGATGAGTGGCAACATTGTCATGAACACCAGCGGGCGTGGCGGCGGACTGGGCGGCATCCTGCGGCGCGCTGTCAGCGGCGAATCGCTCTTTCTGGTCGAATATACCAGTCAGGGCGGTAAAGGGATTGTGGCCTTCGCGGCGGATTTCCCTGGCAAAATCATTCCGCTGAATCTCGGCCCCAATCAGCAAATCATTGCCCAGAAGGAAGCCTTTCTGTGCGCCGAAAAGACGGTGGGCCTTGATATTCAGTTCCGGCGGCGGCTCGGCTCAGGCTTCTTCGGCGGCGAAGGCTTTGTGATGCAGAAGCTGACCGGACCGGGCGTGGCATTTGTCAGTCTGGATGGCGAGATCATGGAGTACACGCTCGGCGAAGGGCAGGTGCTCAAGGTCGATACCGGCCACGTCGCCATGTTTGAGCCGACGGTGTCTTTTGATGTCGAGATGATTCGCGGCTTCCGCAACATGCTGTTCGGCGGCGAAGGGCTGTTCCTGGCGACGCTGCGCGGGCCGGGACGGGTGTGGCTCCAGACCATGCCAACGGTGAACCTCGCGCGTTCGATTGCCGAATACATGCCGCGCCCCGGCAACTCCGGCGGAGGTAGCGGCATCAACATCGGCGATCTGTTCGGGCAGTAATCTACGGCACGTAAATTGCCACGCACTTCCGTAGAAAGGGAGGCAGCGCATGGCAATGCAACACGAAATAGAGCCGCTTGTGGAGCGGGCGCAGATTGTTTACCAACTGCTGGGCGAAGCATACGGCATCCGCGAGTGGTACGCCCGCCGCGAGCCGCTCCACGAGCTTATTTCCACCATCCTCTCGCAGCGCACCAACGGCGCGAATGAAGAAAAAGCCTTCCAGCAACTGTGGGCGAAATACGGTAGCTGGGAGGCAATTGCCGCCGCGCCGGTCGAGGATATCACCGAAGCCATCGCGCCATCGAATTACGCCGACCAGAAAGCACCGCGCATCAAGGCCGTGCTCCAGCACATCATTGATGAGCGCGGCATGGCTGACATCACCTTTCTGGCTGATTTGCCGGTAGATGAGGCGCTGGCATGGCTGCGCGCCTTGCCGGGCGTCGGCCCGAAAACGGCCACGCTGGTGCTGCTGTTCTGCTTCCACAAGCCGGTGCTGCCAGTTGACACGCACGTTCACCGCGTCAGCCAGCGGGTGGGGCTGATCGGCCCGCGCGCCACCGCCGAACAAGCCCATGAACTGCTGCCGCGCCTGCTGCCGCACGACGCCACCGTGCTGTGGAACTTTCACCACAACATGCTGCGCCACGGCCAGAAAATCTGCATCTGGGGTACGCCGCGCTGCTCGAAGTGCGTGCTGCGCGAACACTGCGATTACTACGCGCGAGTGCAGGCAGGCAACAAGCCCGCGCAGGGATAGGAGAATGCTGATGCCGAATCCATCACATCGTTTTCTGCAGGGCTGCGGCTGATCTGCACGCCGTTACACCGCACGTTTTATTTGCACCGCCCCTTACTTTCCTCTACAATAAAGCGCATCGTCTTTTATCAATGTACGAAACCATGAACAACCAACCCTTCGACGTAATCGCCTTTGACATCGGCGGCGTGCTGGTGCAACTGACCGGCGTGCCGCGCATGCTGGAATGGCTGCAATCTGATGCCGATGGTGACATGTGGAATCGCTGGCTGCTTTCCGAAAGCGTGCGCTCGTTCGAGACCGGGAAGTGTACCGCCGAGGAGTTTGCGTCGGCGGTGTGCGCTGAGTTTGCGCTGCCGGTTGCGCCGGATGCCTTTTTGGAGGAGTTCGTCACCTGGGCGCACGGCGTGTTCCCCGGCGCGCATGAATTGCTGCGCGCTCTCCGGCCACACTACCAACTCGTCAGTTTATCGAACAACAACAGTATTCATTGGAGTCGTATCCGTGACGAGATGAAGCTGGCCGATCTGTTCGACCGGCACTTTCTTTCGCATGAGATCGGCCTGATCAAGCCCGACCGCGAGGTGTTTGAGCATGTCGTCGCCGCGCTTGGCATTCCGGCGGAGCGCATTCTGTATTTCGACGACAACCGGCTGAATGTCGAGCAGGCGCGCGCGGTTGGCATGTCCGCGCACCGCACCGTCGGCCTCGAAGCGGTCATTGCCAAACTAGCCGAACTGAACATCATTACTTCAAATCGCTAGTTACTCTCTGCGTTCTCTGTGGCTACCATAAACGCTCTGAAAGCAAGCTGTTTAGCGCTGGCCGTAGGGCGCGGGCGGCACCGAGCGCACGTATTGAACGATCGCGGCGATCTCCTCCTCGATCATGTTGTGGTAATTCTTCCACGGCATCACAGTGCTGAGCGTGCGTCCGGTCGGCGTTTGTCCATCCTGCACAGCGCGGATAATATCGGCATCGCTCCAGCCCGCCAATTCACCCGCCGGCGTCAGGTTCGGCGGATCAGGCCAGTCTGGTGGCGCGCCCGCAATTGGCCCGCCGGATAAATTAGCGCCATGGCAGCCGGTACAGCCCGCCGACCGCGCCAGATACTGCCCGTAAGCGACCGTTGGGCCGGGCGGCACCGCATCGGGAAACGGCGCGGCATGATCCACTTTTCGCGCCGAAAGCACATTGATCTGGCCCAGCACATGCAGCACGCGTCCCACGGGCCGAAATTCGTTCGGCGGCAACTCGTTATCTACCGGCGGAACGATTTTAACATACGCCACCACCGCCGCAAGATCAGCGCGGCTCAGGTTCACGTAATCGTCCACCGGCATCACGAACATGGATGTACCGTCGGGCTTGACGCCGTGGCGAATCGCGCGCACGAAATCGGCATCGCTCATCTGCCCGCCCAGGCCGCCGCGCCCGCGCGTCAGGTTCGCGGCGCTCGCGCGGCCCAGCAGCGGGTCGTCAATAAACACCTTGCCCGCCAGATTGGAGCCGTGGCAGTCTACGCATGCCAGCACATCCGCGACAAGATGCCGCCCGCGCTCGATGCTCGCCGCGTCGCTCGGAATAACAAGCGTCACATCCTCGTCGGGAATAGCGTACTGCTGGCGCATCTGCCACTCGCTTACGGCGAATATGCCGAGCAGCGCCACCACAATCAGCCCGATGAGGCTGCCCATGCCAATCCCAATCCATCGAAAAATACGCATTATCATGAGTTGCCTCAATATTTGTTGAAAATCACAGCTTGTTATGAATGCTTCGCCGCGCGCAATCGCTCCCATGGAACGTGCGGGCGAGCCAGATCGCGCTTCGCAAGGTAAGTGTTGGTCGTCCTGCGCGCGTCGCGAATCAAGCGGAACATGCTCAGCGGGCCTTCCATGCCCATGCCTGGCACCAGCCGCAGCGGGCGGAAGTCCCAGCCCTGCGCGGTTTCCAGCACCTCGCCGCGCACCAGCAGCACATGCTGGTTCCAGATATTCTGATCGTGATCATGGAACAGCAACGACGCGGGGCCGGACACCACCTCGGCTTCGTCAGGGACGCGCAGGTGTAACACATGCTGCTCATGGTCAGCGGTGATCGGCGTGCGTATGCTCACCGGGTAGCCAGTGATGTCGCGCGCGTTAAGCACAGCATTATTGAATCTGCTCGCCTGCTGAAGTAATTTATCCCACATAGCTTTCCTCCAACTCCGCGGCAACCTCGCCTAATTCTTCGGCCACAGTCGTGAAATCGCCGTGCTTCCACCAGCGTATACGGCGCGGCGTCACCCAGATCAACAGGCGCATGTAATACCAGTCGAACATGGATCTGGTGAATGCGTTGGAAACGTACATGTTGGCGGGCGATTGGCGCACGGCCAGCATTTTCCAGAGTTGCTCCAGCTCCGGCGTCCATGTTTCAACCCGATCCGGGCAATGTGCATCGCCCTGAATAAGTATGGCTGGCGGGTTGTGCAAGCCGCTGGCGGTCGGATCGGAGAACAGCAACGACACGCGCCCATCGCGGCGAACGTTGAAGGCTTTGTTCGGAAGGCCAATTGATGTGGTAATCAGGATTTGGTTGGACTCAGGCAAGATCACCGGACAGGTTGGCATGGCGATTGGCGTGCCGTCCTTCGCTAATGTCGAGAACTCGCAGGTGCGGTAGGCGAACAGCGCTTCAAGGACATGTGAGGGAAGTTGATCAAGCATAATGGCTCCTGGATTGCGCGGCCTGCCACTTCGTACCCAACAGGCCGCGCGTCGAAGATAATTAGTGCAACTGCGTGCGAGCGGCTTCCTGCTCAGATGTGAAGCCCATGCGAAAGCCTAACGCGAAGATACCCATACTGAGGACGCCGATAATAACGGTTTTCACTGTGGTGCTCATGGTCGTGCTCCTTAAACATATATTCAATGGTTGTATTAACGCAGCGCGGCGGGCATGAGGCTCGCCGGCATTGACACAGTTTCAGATCGCAGCACTGGCTTGCCGGTCGCCAGCAGCCGCTCGACCAGCGCGACGCCATTCGCCACCGCATCGTAGCGGGCGTACTCGGCCTGGAGCGCAGCGGCACGCTCGCGGTAGCGCCGATCATGAATCAGGACGCGCACTGCGTCACGCACCTGTACAGGCGTCGGCGCGTCGGTCTTCAGGTTGATGCCCACACCCGACCATGCGACGCGCGCGGCGACCTCGGGCTTGTCCTCGGTGGTTCCGGCAACCACCAGCGGGATGCCGTAGGAGAGCGCCTGCTGCGTGCCACCGTAGCCGCCATTCGTAACCATGACCGTTGTGCGCGGCAGCAGTTCGGGGTATGAGAGAAAGGTGCTGACACGCGCATTCGCGGGCAGCGGCCCGAGCTGCATGTCCTCGATTGGGCGACCGCCGGTGGTGACAACTACCAGCACATCTTCGTCCGCAAGCCCGGCGAGCGTGGGAACGATCAGGCTGGGTGTGCCATTGGCGACGGTGCCTTGCGTCACATGCACAACCGGGCGCGATCCATCGAGTTCGTTCCACCAGGCGGGCGGCATCCAGGCGCGTGGTGCGCTGGCTGGCATCGCGCCAATAAAATGCGCGTGCGGTATCAGATCGCTGCGCGGGTATTCGAAGCTCGGCACGGTCGGCTGCATGTATAGCTCGCACTTAGCCGCGGTATCCTGAAACCAGCCGGTCTTCAGCAGCCCCGCGCTGACGCGCACCGCATTCCAATGCTGCTGCACGTCGCGGAACAATACATGTTCGATGGCCCAGCTCAGCGCGCGGTTGCGCAGGCGGCCCAGCGGCGAAGCGTCCGGCGGAAGGCCAAGGCCATTTGGGGCGGTGTCGCGGCTGCTGAGTTCCATCGGCAGGACGTTCAGGATAGCGACCGGCAGGCCGGTTACTTCGTGAAACCAGTGGCCGCCAAGAAACGCCGGTTCAATCAACAGCAGGTCGGGCTGGAAGCTGCGCGTGATGTCGGCCAGATCCTGCATATGCCGGGGCGCGTTGTCAATAAACACATGCTTCAGCGCCAGTTTGAGCGACTCCACGCCTTTCAGCTTCTTGCCGGGGGCGAACTCCTCGGGATCGTACTCCGTAAAATCGCGCGCATGCTCGAACGGCACCAACCGCGCGCCAAGTGCTTCGATGCGCTCGCGGTGAACGGCGCTGGTGTTCCACACGACTTCATGGCCGCGCGCCACAAGCCCCTGTGCCAGCGGAAGCATAGGGTTGGTGTGACCGGCGTGCGGGAAGGTTCCAATGACTATGCGGGCCATGTGGCGCTCCTTTGATGCTGTGTTCGCTGATCGGTGCCGACGTTACTATTGCGTCGTTGCGATTGACATTAGCATAGCGGAGCATGCCGGGCATGGCATGGCTCGATTGAGCTATCGAGAGAGCTATTTGGTGGAGAACTAGCGCGTAGTCAATGGCTCAAGGCCGAGGGCGCGGCCATGCAAAGCCGCCTGCGTGCGCGTGGCCGCGCCGAGCTTCTGGAGAATGCTGGCGACGTGGTGCTTGGCGGTGTAGATGCTGATCACGAGTGTGTTCGCGATGATCTGATTACTTGCGCCTGCAATCAGCAGCCGCAGCACCTCGACCTCGCGCGGGCTGAGTATCTCGCCGGTTTCGGGTACATGCAATCCGCTGGCTGGTGGGAGCACGTGCGCTGGTGGCTCAACGTGTGATAGAGCGACGGGGCGACGTTCCACGTAAGCGCGCAACAACGATTCGAGCTGATCTGGCGCGATTGTGCTGGCGGCGTGCTCCGCGCTGGCGAGCATGCCAGCATTCACGTGGGCGGCCAGGCTGGCCCACAGCCCGCTAGCGCGCTCTGCCGCGTAGTAGCTGGTGACGGAATGGCGCTGTGCGAGCGCCACAAGCCGCAGCAGCGTCTCATCGAACTGGCGCGCCTGCACATCGAGCGCGGCCAATCGCAGCCAGGCATCAATGGCAACGGGCAGCACGCGCGCCGCCAGACTCAGCGTGACGGCCTCGTTCAGGTTCCGGCGCCCGGATACCGGATCGCCCGCGCCAATTTCCGCCTCGCCGAGCGAGATCAGCGCCCGCGCCTGCGTCCATGTATCGCCGACCTCGCGCGAGCGCGCCATCGCCTCAAGGCTGTACATGATCGCATCATCCCAGGCGTGGCGCGCGCAGGCAATCATCGCCAGCCCGCCGAGCGCGTTGGATTCGCCCACACC
>DASTWM010000532.1:0-22310 GCA_035765855.1 Roseiflexaceae bacterium | reverse complement strand
CATCGCGCGCAATGTGTCACAGATACTGCGCGTTCCGCTTGGTTGAGGCAACGACCGCGTCGATTGTTTGCTCGGCCGTGATTTGATTGCCATAAAAGTGGTTCAGTTCCACATTAAGCGCGTCGAGCAACGGACCGCGAGCCGGGCTTTGGTACCACTCAGGGACATCAGGCGCGATCTCCACAAAGACTTTCCCGATCTGCTGACCGCCATAAAACTCATCGGTGACGCCCTTGATGCGCGGATCCTGGAGCGCGCTCTTCATGGTTGGGAAATACTTCAGCTCTTCGTAGCGCTTGATCTGGCTTTCCTTCGTCACATAGGTGTAGTGCAGCAGATCCCAGACAAGATCGACGTTCCTGGAACTCTTGGAGATCGCGAAGCCGGTGCCGCCCCAGGTCGAGGTAGAAAGGCTGTTATTTTTCCATAGCGGCATCTTGGCGATCCGCCATTGGCCCGCCATGTCGGGCAGCGATGCTTTCAGTTCCGCTTCGGAATACCAGTCTGGCATGACGATACCCGCAACTGAGCCGTCCTTGTAGGAAGCATAGATCGGCGGCGCCCAGAAATCGGAACTGGAGAACGGCTTCAGAAAGTTCTTCTCCAGACCAGTGCGGAGGAAATCGAGCACCTCAAGGGATATCTGGCGATTCTCGGGTGTGTTGAACACCATATTGCTGTCTTTATCGAAGAACGAACCTTTATGCTGCCAGAAGAGTTCTGTGAAGATGCCCCAACTGCCGCCATCAAGCGCCAGGAATGAGGTACCCTGTTTCGCCAGTGCCTCACCGACCGGGATCGCATCTTCCCATGTCTGCGGCACATCCACACCGGCCTTTTCGAGCAGCGCCGGCTGATAGTACAGCACGGACGCGCACAGACCGCTTTCGATGCCGTAGAGATTGCCCTGGTACGTGTATTTGGTCAGCGAGCCGGGTACAAGATCATTGATTTCGTCGCCGAGGCGCGGCGTGAGGTTGACAAACTTTTCCGCGATGATGCCGTCCTGCATGAACTGCGGGAACGCGCCCTGCTCGATGCCGAGCAGGTCAGGTACTTCGATCTGGGCCGCCAGGTTCGCCAGCACCTTGGTGAACACGTCTGGCACCTGCTGGAAGTTGAAGGTGATATCGTACTCCGGCTTGGTCTGTTTCCACTCCTCGCCACGCGCCGTAAAGAACTTGGCGTACAGATTGTCGTGCGTCCACAGGCTGATCGTGATCGGCTCTTTGCCCGCGCCTGTGCCGGGCGCGCCTGTCGTGGATGTCCCGCCGCATGCGGCCAGCACCGCGCTCGCTCCGGCGGTGCCGACGGCGCGCAGGAAGCTCCGGCGCGTCATGCCTTTCGATTGATGGGGATGAGAGTTGCTCATCATTGAACCCTCCTGTCATGGGTAGTATTGAAAATCTCAAGCGAGGATGTAGTGTGGCGAAGTCCTGTTAGTGTGGCGAAGTGAGCGAGCGCTGCATCAGGACGACCGGGCTAACGGGTGGTGCCCGCTGCGACGATCTGCCATCGGCGGATTGGCCCTGCCATGCCAGCACGCCGTCGATAGCATCGTTGACATGCGCCAGCATCAGCAGCCGCGCCTGGAATGGATCGCGTTTGTTAATCGCGTCGGCAATCAGCAGGTGATAGCGCGCGGTGCGCTCGTCCATGCCCGGCATGTGCATGGTGATCCTGCGACTGTCCAGCAGCAGATCGCTGACGCCAGCCAGCATGCGCGAAAGCACCTGGTTGTGTGCCGCCTGCGCGATACATTCGTGAAACCGCACATCTGGCTCAAGGAAATCCTGCTTCTGCATGACCCGTTGCTCCATCAGCGCCGCTTGCTCATGAATGTCCTGCAACTCTGCTTCAGTGCCACGTTCAGCCGCAAGTGCTGCAAGCTCCGGCTCCAGGATGCGCCGCGCCTCGCAAAGTTCCAGAATCAGACCTGTCCCGACATTCTGGAAGGACGCATACAGTGAATCTTGCATATTCGGGACCGCTACAACGAAAATACCGCGCCCATGCTCGACCCGTACAATGCCAAGGCTCGACAGCGCCTTCACTGCCTCGCGCACCGAGCCGGTGCCGACGCCGAACTGCCGCGCAAGCTGAACAATGCTTGGCAGGCGCTGCCCGACCGCCCATCCGCCAGAGGCGATTCGCTCTTTCAGCAGTTCTATAATGGAAGTATGCACCTGTGCGCGTCGTTGCATCATTGCATCACCGAACTGATCATATCTCTTACAGAGTGATATGATCATAGCACGAGCAAAACATTGTTGCAATTGAGGCATGATCAGCGCGATAAGCAGAGCAACAACTGCACAGCAGCCAGAGCATGGAGCGCAGTGCTATAATCGGCTCAATACTTGCACGCTTGAAAGACGGCATGTGCTTTACTGGCGCGTCATACTTTACGAAGTAAAAGGAGATTGGAGCCCATGAAACCATCATTACAGGTTGAGCAACTCAAGCTTGGCGCGTGTTATTACCCTGAGCATTGGCCCGAGGAACTCTGGGCCGATGACTTTCGGCGCATGCGAGCAATGGGCTTCTCGGTGATCCGCGTGGCCGAGTTCGCATGGGCGATCTTCGAGCCGACCGAGGGCGTATTCTCCTTCGATCTGTTCGACCGCGCGCTTGACCTGGCGCATGCCCACGGCTTGCAGGTGATAATGGGCACACCCACCGCCACGCCGCCCGCCTGGCTGACCCATACATATCCCGAAGTGCTGAACGCGACCCAGGAAGGCGTGCCGTACCAGCACGGCATGCGCCGCCACTACACCTACAACGCGCCGATCTACCGCGAGCTATCCGCGCGCATTGTGCGCAAGCTGGCCGAGCACTACGGCAACCACCCGGCAGTTGTCGGCTGGCAGATCGACAACGAGTTGAATTGCGAAGTCAACGTCTTTTACTCAGCCGCCGATCATGCCGCCTTCCGGGCATGGGTTCAACAGAAATACGGCAGTCTGGACGCGCTCAACCAGGCATGGGGCACGGTGTTCTGGAGCCAGACCTACACCGACTGGGAGCAGGTCGCGCTCACTGGCCCCACGCCCAGCGGTTCGCCCAACCCGCACCGGGCGCTCGACGAAAAGCGCTTTTTCTCCGACAGCGCGATCAGCTTTGCGCGCTTGCAGGCCGAGATTCTGCGCGCGCTTGCGCCGAATCAGTGGATCACGACCAACGGCATTTTCGGCCACCTGAACAGCCACGCCATGACTGAAGAACTGCTCGATTTCATCTCCTACGATTCGTACCCGCAGTTCGGCGTGATCTTTCCCGACGCTGGCCCTGACCCGCTGTACGACCGCCGCTGGAGCTGGATGTTAAGCGTGGCGCGCAGCATCTCGCCCAACTTCTGTGTCATGGAGCAGCAGTCCGGGCCGGGCGGCTGGACCAACCGCATCGCGCAGCCGTCGCCGAAGCCGGGGCAAATGCGGCTGTGGACGTACCAGTCGATCGCGCATGGGGCCGACATGGTGCTGTATTTTCGCTGGCGCACGGCCACCATGGGCACCGAAATCTACTGGCACGGCATCAATGATTATCACAACCGTCCAAACCGGCGCGTCAAAGAAGCGGCGCAGATCGGCGACGAGTTAGCACGCATTGGCGCGCGCATCGTTGGGACAGATACATTGGCCGAGATCGCGATTGTCAACGATTACGATAATGAGTGGGATGGAGAATTGGATTCCTGGCATGGGCCGTACACGCGCCAAAGCGTGCAGGCATGGTTCAAGACTTTGCAATACCAGCACATTCCGGTGGACGCGCTGTACCTTCAGCCCGCCACCACGCTCGACGATCTGGCGAAATACCGCGTGCTCGTGTATCCGCATCCGGCGATCATGACCGACGCAACGGCGGCGCTGCTCACCGAGTACGTGCGCCAGGGCGGGACGATTGTGTTTGGCTGCCGGACGGGCTACAAGGACCAGACCGGGCAATGCTACATGCGCCCGCTGCCCGGGCCGGTGGCCGATCTGTGCGGCGTGACGGTCATGGATTTTACGCGCATTGAGGGAAACGAGTCAGCGCCTGCGTTGCTGTGGCGCGCGGTGGCTGGCCCCGCCGTCACTGCCGCAGGGTTCAACGACGTGCTTCAGGTTGAAACGTCGAGTGCCGAGATCGTGGCGGAGTACGCCAGCGGCTATTATGCCGAGTCGCCCGCGCTCGTTCGGAACGCGGTAGGCGACGGGTGCGCGTATTATTACGGCGCGGTTTTCACGGAAGCGATTGTGGCCGCGCTCATTCCGCTGCTCGGCATGACATCTCCGGTGGAGAGATGGCTTGAACTGCCTCCATCGGTTGAGCTTGCGATCCGCGCGCGCCCGGCGACACATGAGCGTGTGATCTTCCTGCTCAACTACAGCGATGCAGCGCAAACGGTCGTGCTGCGCGCGGAGGCGACTGATCTGCTTTCTGGCGCGCGCATGAACGGCAGGGTGACGATCGAGCCGTTCGGAGTATGGATTTTGTCGGAAGGCGATCGCGCCGCGTAAACAACATAAGCGCGGATCAGTGATGCATGTGCGACATGCCACTGATCCGCGCGCGATTCTATCCCGCGCTTTGCCGTTCGCCTTTCTGCATGCGCCGTGCTAGCACTTCAAAGACCAGGGTCATAACCAGCGTGATGCCCGTGAGAAACGGCCCCAGCACTTCCAGACCATCGGCGCGCGCCAGAACACCGATCAGGCTGGGCAGGAGCGCCCCGCCAAGGCTGGCTGCCGCGACCTGGAAGCCAACGCCATTGGCCGCATGCCGCGCGCCCAGGTAGTCGGGCGTGGCAGAAATCAGCAGCGGGAACTGCGGTGCCAGCGCCACGCCCATCAGCGCGATTCCGACAAAGGTCAGCCAGAGCGTGATATTGAGCCAGATCAGCAGCGCGCTGAGCACCGCGCCGACCATGGACCAGCGCAGCAGCGTAACCGGCGCGATGCGATGCACCACAAAGCCAAACAGAACCCGCCCAACCGTTAAACTGGCCCAGTACAGGGAAATCCATGTGCCTGCCAGCACGGATGACACCCCGCGCGCCTCGGTCAGCAGGCTGTAGACCCACTGCCCGACACCAATTTCAGCGCCGGTATACACGAAGAATAACAAAATGCCGAGCCACGCGACTGGCAGTTGGAGCGTTTCTGTTAATGGTGCGCTGCGCTGGCCGGGGTGCGTGTCGCTGTGAATGCCGGGGCGCTGCCAGAGCGAGCGCGTGAAACTGAAGCCGATTGCCAGCACCAGTTGGACGATGCCGATCGCCCAGAATCCTGCGCGCCAGCCCACCGGACTTGCCACTGCCGCCGTCATGATCGCCGGGCCGAGCGTCGCGCCAATGCCGAAGCACGCATGCAGCCAGTTCATTGCGCGCGCGCTGAAGTGCTCGGCAGCGTAGGCGTTCAGCCCGGCGTCGATGGCACCCGCGCCGAGCCCGGTGGTGAAACTCAACAGCACCAGCACGAGCCACGCAGGCGCGCTGCCGGACCCGATCAGCGACACCGCCACGATACCACAACTCAGCGCAAGGACGACGCTCATGTGCAGCCGCGCAATCAGACGCCCGCTGCTGGCGCTGGCGATCATGTAGCCAGCGGTATTGCCGATCAGCACGATGCCGAGCGCGTCAATTGGCATGCCAAAGGTCGCGCGCACCGAGGGCCACGCAACGCCCATCACGCTATTCGCCAGGCCCAGCGCGACGAAACCAGCGTACGCTAACACTATCGTCAGGAGCAGCCTGCGGCGCGGGGACACAACCGGAGCAACCGTGTCGTTCATGGATCGTGCTTTCTCTATCAGCGTCTGGAAAGAAGTGAGGGTTTACGCATCAGCGTATGCCGCGGCTTGCGCCTGGACGATACCTTAACGCAACAGTGTAGCGTTACCCTGAGGTGACGCGCTTCGCCATGAGAATATCTGGTTTACCGAACCCGTTCGCGTCTGGGACCACCCCGACAATGACAAAGCCGCATGCCTGGTAGAACGTATACGGATGACCACGGAGATTGCGGATGCGGGCAATATGGGGCCAAACATCGGGATACAGATCGACGCCACTGAGCGATGTCATGTCATCCTCATCATCGCTGCCAAGCATGATAGTGAGGCCGCCATGCGTTCGCACCTGTGCTTCAAAATCCGCTACCAGGGCGCGGCCAATCCCGCGCCGCTGCGCCGTTGGATGGACGACCAGCGGGTGCAGCTCCCAGACACGGCCATACGACAAATAGCCGCCAACCCACCCCCGAACTATCCCATGCTCGTCGCGAGCAACCCGGCAGACCTTGTCCGGTGCGAGTGCCTCCTGAACTTCAGCGCGTGCCGCATCCATAGTGCTCCACGCGGTCGGCCAGTGATCGCGAAACCCCGCTAGCAGGGCTTCGGCAGCTTGCTCGATAGCTGCTGTATCATCGGGTTGCAGATTACTTATGTACATAGCACTGTTCCATATATATGCACGGCCATGGAATGGGAGTATAGCACAGGTGATTCACATGGCTTAACGTGGCACCGATGTATCAGTACGATCAAGCGTTTCATCCTGCCATGAGGCTGGATCATCGAGGGACTCAAGATGCGTGAAGACGGTGATGTTCGGCACGGCGGCACGTATATCGCGTTCCACTTGCTCAAGGAAGTGGTGTCCATGATGCACTGTCCAGGCACCCGGTACGAGCACATGCACCGACATAAACCGCCGGGCACCGGCTTGCCGCGTGCGCAGCGCGTGGAACTGAATATCTGCTGTGCTATAGTTTAGCAACACGCGCTGAATGGCCTGTTGTTCGTCGGGCGGTAAGGCTGAGTCGAGCAGCCCGAGCGCGGAGCGACGCACGAGCTGCACGCCGGTCCAGACGATGTTTGCGGCGACGAGCAGGGCAATAATCGGGTCCAGGCGTGTCCATCCCGTGAGCACCACCGCGCCAATGCCGATCAGCACGCCCGCCGATGTCCAAACGTCGGTCATGAGATGGTCGGCGTCGGCTTCAAGGGTGATCGAATGGTAGCGCTTGCCCGCCTGCCGCAATACGCGCGCAACGCCAAAGTTGATCGCCGTGCCTACCAGTGAAAGCCCTATGCCAAACCCGATCTGCTCCAACGGTTCAGGAGCCAGCAGCTTGCCCCAAGCGGTCCACCCAATACTCACGGCAGCAAGCACAATCAAGGCACCTTCAAGTCCGCTTGAGAAATATTCGGCTTTGGTGTACCCGTACGTATGTGATTCGTCTGGAGGACGTGCCGCCAGTGTGAGCATCGCCAGCGCCATCAGAGCAGCGACGAGATTCACCAGCGACTCGAGCGCATCGGAAAGCAGACCTACCGAGCCAGTAATCATGTAGGCAGCGGCTTTAAGGCCGATGGTCAGGATCGCCGCGCCAATAGAAAGCCACGCGTAGCGTGTGAGTGAACTATGTCCCATGACCGAGAGATTTCCTTAGTGATGAAAGCGACATACCGCACCGTAACAGGAACGGCATCCTGTAGCCGAAAGAGTATAGCAAGAAAAGTCGCTTTTTGGCAATAGAACGCCTAAAATCGTGAGTAGGAAAATCTATTCTTTTGGCAAGGCGAAAACAGACATTACGTGTACCTGTGAACATGAATGTCATAATCGCTGCGGCTATCTGGCTTATAATAGCGTGGGAACGAGCGTGCGTGGACACCTTTTTGATTGGCGTGCGGTCCGATGTGGCGCAGTCTGGTGTTCTGCCGCATGCGCGCCATGTCCGGGATTCACCCGTATCTTTTGGCCGTCTCATGCGGTAGAATCAGTGAACATGGTTATGGGTGGTCCATGCTGCTCGCCCACCGCGATTTTGCAGTGCTGTGGAGTGATGTATGGATCCCCATCGCCCGCTTTTGCTGGCGCTTGATGATGATGTGAGCATGCATAGCATGCTGGTCCGTTTTCTTGGATTGTGCGGCGATCGCGCGCGCTACGATGTCGCTGCCGTCGCCACACCGCAGGAGGCGCTCGCGCAGGTGGTGGCACGCCCGGTGCCGCTCCTGCTGGCTGATTACCAACTCGTCGGCACCACAGGTCTGCACGTTGCCGTCCACATGCAGCACTGGTCGCCCATGACCACGACCATCCTGATTAGCGCTGCCGTGACCGCTGAAATGACCGCGCTTGCGCGCGCGCACCGCGTGACACATGTGCTCCAAAAGCCGTTTGCAATTGCAACTTTGCAGCACGTAGTGGCCCCTGTGCTGCAAGCCTGGGAGGCCACTTACGGCACGCGCATACGTGTGGGTACTGAGTAATATGGAGCTACCTATGGCTTTGCAACGCCAGAATTCGTGCTTGACAGGCATGAACCACGGGTGTATACTCGCATCCGTGAAGTAAACCACAAACTGTGGTCGCTCCTTCGTTAGGCGCGGCCTTCCTGCAAACACAAGTCACTGTCCCGGCCCGTCGAGAGACGCTGAGGGGCGCACGGTGTAGCTCGGATTAAGGGTTACATTAAGGTGACTGCGGCATCACCGCTACGTTGTGGAAAGGCTTAAGCTCAACCAGGGGGGATGCGGCATTGTAGCTGCGCGCCCCTCTGATATATGTCGGAGGGGCGTTTGTATGGAGAAAGCGATGGATGGTAGTCACCGTCGGCAGCGGCGCTGCGCCGTGATCGCCGTTCGTTCATGAGTGATTTCCCCTCCCCCATGCACCTGTAGCGTGGCGGCGTGCCTTTAGCTGCATGCTGTTAATGGTGGGCATCGCTCACCGAACGTACCGGGTCTTTGTGCAGGCCTGCATCGCGCGCGCGATGTTCTCCTTCGGGCGCTGCGCCGCTCTTTTCGCTGTTTTGGCTTGTTGGACTGCTGCTCGATAGCTGGGCATGCAGCCTTCGTCTGTACAGGTTGAAAGGAGCACACCAATGCAGATGACTGATTCGTACAACGAACTTATCGCATCGGTACACCAGCGCGATCTGATGCGTACCCGTGATATTCTGAGCCAATTTCCGCCATTAGAAATTGCCAATTTAATAGGCATGCTTTCTATCGAAGATCAGGTTCTGGCGTTTCGTGTGTTGCCGCGCGAACTAGCGGCTGATGTGTTTGAGTACATGCCATTCGAGCAGCAGGAAGAGTTGCTCAAGGCGTTGGCGCGCGAGGATGTCGCCACTATTCTTAACGACATGGCACCCGATGATCGGACGCGGCTGCTGGATGAACTTCCTGCCTCAGTAACCAAACAGTTGATGGCGCTGTTGACGCGCCAGGAGCGCGCGGTTGCGACCCGGCTGCTTGGGTACCCGGTCTACAGCGTCGGGCGGCTGATGACGCCCGAGTACGTGCGCGTGCGCCCGCAATGGACGATTGGCGAAGCGCTGAATCACATTCGCCGCTACGGTCGGGATAGTGAAACGTTGAATCATGTGTATGTTGTGGATGCCCAGGGCGTGCTGATCGATGATATTCAGATCCGGCAATTTCTGCTGGCCGATCCGCTCAAACATGTCGATGATATTATGGATCATCGCTTCATGGCGCTGAAAGCAACCGATGATCAGGAGACTGCGGTGGCGGTGTTCAGGCATGAGGATCGCAGCGCACTGCCAGTCACTGATACCGCAGGCGTGTTGATCGGCATTGTTACCATTGATGATGTCCTTGATGTGGCCGAAGAAGAAGCGACTGAGGATATTCAGAAGATTGGTGGTTCGGAAGCGCTTGACGAGCCGTACATGCAGATTGCGTTCGGGCGGCTGGTGCGCAAGCGCGCAAGCTGGCTGATCATTCTCTTTATAAGTGAGATGCTTACGGCGACGGCGATGGGATTCTTCGAGGCAGAGATTGAGCGGGCGGTGGTGTTGGCGCTGTTTGTGCCGTTGATTATTTCCAGCGGCGGCAATTCCGGCTCGCAGGCGGCCACGCTGGTTATTCGTGCTATGGCGCTCGGCGAAGTGACATTGCGCGATTGGTGGCGCGTCATGCGGCGCGAGATCCTTGCTGGGCTGGCATTAGGCTCTATTCTGGGTTCGATTGGCTTTCTTCGTATAACCATCTGGGCGTTCACGTTCAATGCTTACGGCCCGTATTGGTACCTGATCGCGCTGACGGTCGGCCTGGCGCTGATCGGCATTGTGCTGTGGGGCACGTTGTCAGGTTCCATGCTGCCGCTGATCCTGCGCCGCCTGGGGCTTGATCCGGCGACCTCGTCTGCGCCATTCGTGGCGACGCTCGTTGACGTAACTGGGCTGGTTATTTATTTCAGTGTGGCGTCAGTTGTTTTGAGCGGTACGTTGCTGTAGAACGTATCACATGCTACGGTATGCAAAAGACGAACGGTGAATATTCATCGTTCGTCTTTCGCTTTCACCCATTCGCCAGTCACGCCGCGCTCTGCGTCAGCGCGCCCTGCTCCAGCAGGTGCCGCAGGTCGCCAAGCGCGTCGGGCGAGCAGACGCCCAGCCCCGGCAGGACGTGTAGCCCGGCTCCGCCCCAGCGCCGCACCGCTGTGACAGCTTCGGCGGGCGTGCAGTGCAGCAGCGCCGCGACCTGCTCCTCGTTGACAAAGCCTTCCTCAACGACCTGCTGCTCTAACTGCTGCCATGGAGTCAATGTTTTAGCGGCAGCGCCACGCGGGTAGCGCCGTTCCAGGGTGCGAATTAGCGCCGGAACAGCTTCGGGCGGCTGCTCATGGTAGGTGGCAAGTGGCACCGGGCAGCGCGGCAGCGCCTCGGCGATGTGTTCCGGCGCGACGACTAATGCGCCTGTGTTGCGTCCAAGCTGCCCAAGGTCGCGCGCGAGCGCTTCAGCGGTGGCGCGGCCAGTTGCCAGACACAGAGCCACGCGTTCGTTGCCGCGTTGCAGCGTGAAATCAGGGATGACCAGCGCGCCCGCGCCGACCAGCGGCTCGGGGTCGCGCCGCAGCCGCCAGCCTGCCGTGCGGCCTTTCACATATTGCCGCGACCATGCCTGCCGGAAACGCTCGATCACCTGCTCTTCCCATGGGTCACTTTCCTGCGGCTCCTCGTTGTCGGCAATGCCGAGTGCCGCAAAGGCGCGCTCGTCCAGCCGCAGCACCGAGCTTTTACCGGCAATGTGAACCAGCGCCTCGCCCGCAACCAGGCTGGCCGGGTGCGTTGCGATGAGTCGCAGCAGCGCGCGCGCGACCCGCCGCCCGGCGCGCAGCCAGCTTCCCAATGCGTCTTTCGCGCCCAGCAGCGTCACCTCGACCTGCTCCTCGAACAGCGTGCGCGGGGTGTTGATCTGGTAGCGGATGTTATAGCGCCGCGCCAGGTTATGGACGGTGCGCACGATATTCCAGACCGGACCGCGCAGCCGTAATCGCAGTGTTTCAGCATGACATAAAGCTGTCTCAAGCGAATGGTAGTTGTAGCGCGCGACAATCTCCTGCGGCGTCGGCATGGCACCGATTTTGACCAGCACCTGCTGATCTTCGGTGTCGAGCGTCAGCCCGCGCTCGAACTGTTCGGGAGTGAGCACGCTGGTTTTAGCCACAGAGGCCACAGAGTTCACAGAGTTTGCTAGCGGGATATGTGTTTTATTCTCTGGGTTCTCTGTGCTCTCTGTGGCTAACTGATTGCACAGAAATGCAATCGCCTCGGCGCGTTCATGCGGCAGAATGACGCCGCCATAGCGCCCGTTCGCCAGGCCATACAATCGCGCGCGCAGGTCTGCCGGACGGATGATACCAGTGCGCCAGAGCGCTTTCGCCGTTTCCTCGCCAAACGCTTCATCGAAGGTCTGCTCGCGCCAGGCATAGGTGCGCGCCAGGCATGCCACCAATCCGCGCGCCAGCTTCGGCTCGCCAAAGAACTCCAGCAGCGTTTCGGCCTCGAACTCGGCGCGCCGTCGGCCGACCATGCGCTCGTAATATGCAATCGCGTAGCCAATCGCGGCGGTGTAGCGGTCGTCACGAATCTGGTAGGGATAGAGCACGCGCTCGCCGCCCGAGGTGCGAGTCGTTTTTTTGAAATCAGCCGTTCGAAATGCCATCTGTTTTCCTTTTAACCACGAAGAACACGAAGGACACGAAGATTAAGATGTGATTTCGGTATCCTTCGTGCTCTTTGTGCTCTTCGTGGTAGATGTTCTCCGTTTTCGCGCAGCGCCGACCTCGCTGGTGTGACGAGTGACAAGCTCATACAGCAGCGCCTCGGACTGCTTGGGCCGGATGACGCGCCCCAGCCGCTGAATGTGTTCGCGGGCGGTGCTGTTGCCGCTGACGACGATTGCGACGTTGGCGTCCGGCACATCCACGCCCTCATTCAGCACGCGCCCGGCGACGATCTTCGAGTACGCGCCGCCCCTGAACGCCTGCAACGTGCGCTTGCGCTCGTCGGCGGCGGTGCGGTAGGTGATCGACGGCAGCGCGAACGTGCGGCTGATCTTGTCCACCAGCACGTTATATTCGGAAAACACCAGCACCTTGTCAGCGCGGTGCTGCGCCAGCAAGCGCGCGACTTCTTCCATCTTGGACTCGGCGTTCAACGCGATCATGCGGGCCTGGTGGTGCGCCCGCAACGCCTGCCGCGCCGTCGGATCGTTGCCGCTCCGCCGAATCAGTTCGCCGAAAAAGTCGCCGCCGCGCGCCAGCATGCCGCGGTTGCGCGAGATGAACCACTTCCATTCGGTCATGAGCACGCCGTAGCGCAGCGCCTCCTCCGGCTGGAGGTTGACGTAAATGCGCTTCTCCTTGAACTTTGCCAGGTGGCCTTCCGCCGACAGTTCGGCAGGCGTGCGCTGGTACACCGCCGGGCCAAGCAGCCGGTACAAATCGTTTTCTGTGCCGTCGCTCCGGTCGGGCGTGGCGGTGATGCCCAGGCGGTACGGCGCGCCGCTGCGCTGCGCGATGGTGCTGTACGATGGCGAGGGCAAATGGTGCGCTTCGTCGCAGATCAGCAGGCCAGTGCCGGTAATCGGTGAATCCGGCATGGCCGCCGAGGCATAGGTAATAATCGTGATCGGCCGCACCTCGCGCCGCCCGTCGCCGATCACGCCGACATGGCTTTTCGCCACACCGAGCCGCTCGATCACCGCGTCGCGCCATTGATAAAGCAACTCAATCGTCGGCACCACAATCAGCGTGCGCTGTTTGAGTCGCTCAATCGCCATCAGCGCGAGAACGGTTTTGCCCGCGCCTGTTGGCAGAATGACGACGCCGCACCCTTCTGCGGCGAGCCAGGCCGCCAGCGCATCATCCTGGTAGGGGCGCGGCGTAAGCGCGAGCCTGGCACGATAGCCGCCAGCCACGTCGTCGGCCTGCGTTCCGCCTGGCATGAGCTCAATCGGCTGTTGGTCGTCCAGCGCCGCATCAAGTAGTCCATCGCCTGCCTCCTCCAGTTCTTCAAGCAATTCATCCAGTTCGCGTTGGCGCATGATTTCCTCTCAAGGGAACTGAGGAACAAGGGAAACAGGGAAGCTATCTATGTATCTCAATTCCCTCAGTTCCATAGTTCCTTAAGTTCCTACAATCCCAACGTCTCCTGCCGCACGCCGGTCCCCCCGATTGCGTCGAGAATCGCTGCCGTGCGCTTTGGGCCGATGCCCCACACCCGCTGAAGTTTGCCGGTTGCGGCGGCGCGGCGCAGGCTTTCCGGATCGGTCGAACCAAGGTCGCGATGAATACGAGCGGCCATGATCGGGCCGAGGCCGGCATGCAGCTTCAGAATCGCCTGCTCTTCGGTCGGCAGTTCGGCGCATAATTCTTCGTAAAACGCAAGCTCGTCATTGGCGGCCAACGCACTGATCTTTGCAGTCAGGCTTTTGCCCAGCCGAGGGATGCCCAGCGGCTGTCCGGCGGCCACGCGCGCGGCCACCGAATGGCGTGCGCGCAGCAGATTGCGTGCGGCGCGGCGGTACGCGCGGATGCGGTACGGATTACCGTTTTGGGCCGATAAAATGGCTGATATGTTGAACAAAATGGCTGCGATCTGGCGATTTGTCATAGCTCCACCTTGCTGCTTTACTCATACTTGTTGTTTGGCTTTCTGGTGCGTATTTCGTGTTTTATTTAGAACGCGTGTTCTATATTGTAACACCGTTGGCGATGCATGTCAAGACTCTGTAAAGTGTAAAACTTTTTCGGCGGCGGAGAAGCGTGTATAATACCATGCTACATTGAAATAATTCGCGGCAAGCACCAGCGAGGCACCGATGAACACAAGGGTGATTGATAGCCTTCGGCGTGTGGAGATATTCAGCGGCTTGACGGACGAACAACTTGCACAGGTGGCGGGCATCTGTCAGGCGGCGCGGGTGACGGTGGATGGAATTGTTTTTCGGGAAGGCGATAGCGGGGTTGAGCTTTTTGTGGTGTTAGCCGGTGGTGTGCATGTCATGATCAACACGCGCCGCCCAGACGGCAGCGTATCGCTGTCGACTATCAACTCGCTCTACAATGGGCAATGCTTCGGGGAAACGGCGCTCCTGAGCCGCGCGCCGCGTTCGGCGACGGTCGTTGCCGCCGAGCCAACCACGCTGCTGGTGCTGCGCGAGCCGGACTTCCGGGCGCTGTGCGAAAACGATCCCGGCATCGGCTACCGCGTCATGCGCAACCTCGCGCAGGATTTAGCCTACAAGCTGCGCTCGTCAAATCTGCTGCTGCATGGCAACATTCGCTGGCAGAGCGATGAATTGGGCGGGTCGTAGATAGAGAACAAAGAACAAAGTGTAAAGAATAAGGATTACTCCAGATCGCTTTGTTCTCCGCTTCTTACGACACCGGCTCGGCAATCGTAATCAGCCGGTGGGTCAGCTCCACGCTGCCGGACACGATCACCTGATCGCCGATGCACGACACCATGGTCAGCAGTTCGTGGCCCTGCGGCAGAACGTATTCGACCTGGTCCGGCGTGGCCCAGACCGTCCTGGTCACGGCGTAGGTGTGCTGCGCCCCGGCCTCGTCCAGCAGCGTGATCCGCGCGCCAATGCCAAGCTCCTTCAGCCGCGCGAACGGCGCGGGAATGTTCGGTGCCTTCTTGAACCGCAGCACATGGCCCCACAGCACAATGTTTTCGCCCTGGCCCGGCTTGGCGCTCAGGTTGTACCAGCCAATCTCATGCTCAGGCACAATCGGAATATTGTTGCCGTCCAGCCCAACCGACACAAGGTCGCGGTCAATACCGATTGCGCCAATGGTGATGTGAGTGGGCGCGCTCGCCTGTGGCGTTGGTGTGGGCGGCACCGCCGTCGGCTCCGGCGTGGGCGACGGCTCCGGGGTGGCCGTGGGCGTATTCGTTGGAACCGTAGTGGACATGGCCGTCGGCGGGCTTGTTGGCGGCGCACCTGTGGGCAGGCTGGTCGGTTGCTGGACCACCTGCTCGCCCCCGCAGCCGGCGCACACGGCCATGATAAACAGCAAAATGAACAGACGATGCATGCAAAACCCCATGGTGGAATAGATTCATAGCGCGTTCATCGCCGCGCCATTTTCAGACAATTGATAAGTATACCATGGTCGCTCTGCCGTTAGCTAGCGCGCCTCACGCCCGCGCAAATGTTGCCAGCACAGGATAATGATCGCTGGGATACAGCGGCGGCGCGGCATCCTGGATAATGTCGCACGCGGTTACGTTCAAACACTGCTGCTGATCATGCAGCAGAATCCAATCAATCCGGTCGTCGTCCTGCTCGGTCGGTACGTACGCCGGCCCAAGAAATTCATGGTAGGTGAGGGCCGCAGCATGGTTACCTGCCGCCGCATAGGTGTCTGCAAAGCCATATTCCTCAAAGGTCCGGTGCGCGGCTGAGTTGGGCGGGCAATTGAAATCGCCGGTGACAATGATTGGCTCGCCCGCATGCCCAAGCTGCTGAAGTTGCCGCACAATGACATTCGCTCCTTCCCTGCGCGCCTCCTCGCCGATGTGATCGAGATGCGTGTTCAGATGCAGCAACGTGAGTCCCGCCTCGATCCATTCCAAACGCGTCCATGTGGCGGCACGGGTACAGGCCGTGTCCCACGCGCGCGAATAGCACTCAGGCGTGAGGCTCAGCCAGAAGCCGCCGCTTTCCACCAGCCGCAGGCGCTCAGGATTCCATGCAATTGTCGCGTGTTGATACGGCTCTTTGTCGTTGTAGTGCGGGCCGACGAGGTACTCGTATTGAGCAAGGTGTTCGCGGTAGGCGTCCAGATTTGCGGGATGGACTTCCTGAAAGCCGATCAGATCGGGCGCGTGCTGCCGGATAGTCGCGATATTGAGCGCCGCGCGCTGAAGCCACTGATTAGCGCCATCATCAAAATGCGCGCCGCGAACGTTGAATGTCATAACCGTAAATGCTGGCATGGTGTCGCTCATGAATCCTTTGCTACTGCTTCTGCTTGACAGGCGCATTATATGCGAACATTTTGGCGTGCGCGAATTAGCTCGACTTGGGCGTAGCTGATGTCGCTTCCATGCGCATGTGTGCCAGGCGCGGCGCAACCCACGCGCGCCAGATCGCGCAGAACAGCAGCGGACACATGATCAGCCCCCACACAGTGTCCATGTTGTTGGGGAAGCCCGGCGCAGCCCACAGCCATGTAATGCTTGCGCCAAACAGCGCGGCTGGCCCACCGATCGCGACCCAGCACAGCAGCAGCGGCACGGTCGAATACACGTCGGAGAGCGGAAAAAGCACAACCTGCGCGGCGGCCACGCGCGCCCACCACGGCAGCCGCCAGCATGCCAGCACGAGCAGCAATCCGGCGGGCAGCAGGGTGGGCGGTCGCACGATCTCGCTATATATCTGCATCTGCCGAAGCCATGCAAACGGCCAATCGGGCTGCACGAGCAGCGAAACGGTCCCCAGCACGCCACTACAGCCCACAAACCACCATATCGCGCGACGGTCATGGCGGAAGCTCCACACCAGACCCGCCATGGCGAACAATAAGCCGTTTTGGGGCTTCAGCACCAGCAGCGCGCAGGTCAGCCCGACGAGCCATGGTTTTGGCGATTTGATCGCCAGCAGCATGGTGACCGCAAGGCCGAACCACACCAGCGTGGCCTGGCCGAGCGCGACACTGCGGTGGAGCGGCAGAAAAAGCAGCGGCAGCAACACAAGCTGTTGCCATGATGAGGCGAGCCGTACGCTGCGAAAGGCGGCCAGCATGCCGATGGAAACCCACAGCGACACCGCCAGTATCCGTGGCAGCCATGTGAGCGGTGCCACCAGCAAAATGATTTGTAGCGGGTAGGCGACGCCCGCCGTTGCAAACGGCGCGGGCCACTGGGCGGCAAGCGCGTTGGTTGTGTCAGCGCCATACGGCGAAAGTCCGGCCAGCACGCGCTGCCCGGCAAAGTACAGTGGCTCGAAATCAACGCCGAAGCGCGTCATGGTAAACAGCAGCACAATCCAGACGGGCGCAATGATGGCGAAAAGAATGGAATGGAGACGGGAAATATTTCGCATGAATGCTCCTTCCTCTGGTGTTTCTGCACACGATAGCAAATCGGGACAGTGCTGGTGATATGTGTTTGGTGTCAGAACATGATCAATACCGTTGCCGTCATCATATCACCTTCAGCGCGGCGTCAGTGTGGCGGCGGTGCGCCTGCATGGGCGTGTGTGCTATAATCGCCGTGGGGTTGTTTGAAAGGGAGCGAATCCGCGTGTTGGCATTGTTCGCCATTGTTGTCATTGTTCCACTGCTGTATATTCCCGGCTTTCTCATTGTGCATGCGCTGCTGGGGCCGCGCCAATCACTCGATCCGCTGGAACGTCTTTACGAGCGCACGGTCGCCGGAACGCTGCTGAACGGCTGGCTGGCTTTCACGTTGGCTGAACTTGGCGTGTTCAGCGCGTGGTTTCACATTGCCATGCTGATGCTGGTGTGCGGCGCGGCGCTCTTGGTGGCGCGTCGGCGCGGCGCATCCTGGCCCGCGCGCCCATTCGGGATTGTCGCGGGAGGACGACGGGCGGTCGAGACAAGGAGACAAGGAGACAAGGAGACAAGCAGCGGCTCCGATCCATTGTCTATCGTCCATCGTCTAGCGTCTTTTGCGTACTGGGACGCGCTGGCGCTGCTTGCCATCGGCGCGCTGTTCGTCGTGCTGGTCACGCCGCCATTCGAGACGGTGCTGGGCGGGCGCGACGCAGGCGTCTATGCGAATGCTGGTTTTGCGATCGCGCGCACTGGCGGCATCGTGCAATACGATCCGCTGGTGGCGCAGATCGGCCAGGATCAGCATGCGGCTGATCCCACGCTGCGGGCGGCAGCGGCGCAGGCTGAAACCAATTTCCTGGGTGGACAAAATCCGACGCGCTTTATTGCGACGCGGCTGCGCGCGGCGGGCTTTCTGATCTACAACGGCGATCTTGCGGCGGGCCGGGTGGTGCCGCAGGGATTGCACCTGTTTCCAGCATGGATCGGGCTGCTCGCCAGCCTGCTCGGCTTTGAGGGCGGGCTGCTCGCCACCGGGCTGATGGGCCTGCTGGGCGTGTGGAGCGTCGGCATGCTGGGGCGGCGCTTGGCCGGGCCGTGGGTCGGCGTGCTGGCTGCGCTGCTGCTGGCGCTGAATGGCGTGCAGGTCTGGTTCAGCCGCTACTCGACCTCGGAAACGACCATGCAGTTTCTGACGTTTGCCGGGCTGTATATGTTTGCTGTTGCAGCAGCCGACGAACGACGAACGACGAACGACGAACAACCGCTTGTCCAGCGTCCAGCGTCCAGCGTCCAGCGTCGAGATTTTGCTGCACTCTTGGCTGGTCTGGCCTTCGGGCAGCTTGCGCTGGCGCGGATCGATTTCATTCTCATGGTCGGCCCGGTGCTGGCGTATCTATTCTATGTGTGGCTGACCGGGCGCTGGTCGCGGCGCGAGACGTTTCTTTCAATCGGGCTGTTCGCCATGCTGCTCCACGCGGCGATTCACATCGCGACTATCGCGCGGGCCTACTTTTTCGACACGCTATTCGCCCGGCTGCAAGATTATGCTATTCCCGCGCTGCTGAGCCTGCCGTTCCTGACGCCAGAGCTGCGCGAAGTGTACCTGACGCGGCCCTGTTCGCCGTTGTCAATCCTGCGCCTGCCCGCCTCTCCCGGCACGCCCGCATGCCCATCGTTTAAAGGCATGCCGCCCACCGAGTTCGTCGGCTGGGACTATGGCCGCATTGCCGTCGAGTTCGCAGTTGTGATCGTGCTGATTGCCGCTGTGCTGCTGCTGCGCCCGCAGATCGGGCGCGGACTGCGGCATGCCGAGCGGTTGATCATGCGCGGGCGTGGCGCGCTGTTACTCGTGGCGGCAGCGGGCATCGCGCTGCTGGGCGCCTACGGTTATTTTGTGCGCCCGCAGATTTGGTCGGTGGAAACATTGCGCGGGTTGACAGGCTGCCTCAACATGGCGCAGCTACGCGCGCCAACCGGCGCGTGTCTGGCGCTGCAAGGCTACATCGGCGCGCCAATCGCGCTGCCGCCGGGCCGCGAGGTGTACACCATCCCGCTGGCGAATCTGGTGCGGGTTGGCTGGTATTTGTCGCCGCCTGGCGTGCTGCTGGCGGTGGCCGGGTTTGCATGGTGGTGGCGGCGCGGCCTGGGCCGGGCATCATGGCTGTTCTTAACGATTGGGCTGGTCACCAGCGTGTTTTTCATCCGCCAAACCTACGGCACCAGCGACCAGACCTACATTTACATTTTGCGCCGCTACGTGCCACAGGTCTACCCTGTGTTCTGCCTGGCAATCGCGTATGCGCTGGTCATGCTGGGACGATGGACGATGGACGATGGACGATGGAAAAGCAGTAGCGGTATTACATTCGTCATTCGTCATTCGTCATTCGTCGTGTCCACAGTATTGACACTCGCGCTCGTTGGATTCCTCATCATGACCAACCGCGCGATTTATAATCATGTCGAATACGGCGGCTCGCTGCAACAATTATCGGCGATGGCGCAGCGCTTCGATCCGAATGATGTGCTGCTGTTTCGCGGCGGCGCGCCAAGTTTCGCGGCGGCGCGCGACGTGCCGGACATTGTCACGACGCCGCTGACCTATGCGTTTGGATTGAATGCGATCACGATCAAGAGTAGCGCGCCGGGCAAGTACGCCGACGCGCTGGCAACGTATATCGAGCGCTGGCAGTCGCAGGGCCGCAACGTATACCTGGTGCTGGGGCCAAGCGGCGCGGTTGGGCTGCCGGGTTTTGGGCAGCAGCAAGTCGGCACGCTGGCGCTCGATAATTTGCATGAGTTCGAGCAGTTGACGGACCAGAAGCCGACCAATGTGCATGTCTTCGATCTGCCGTTCGCTGTGTATCGGCTTGTGCCGCGCGGTCAGCAATCAGCGCCGCAGAGCGTCGGCCCGCGCGATTTTGGCGCGCAGGTGCGCGGCTTCTACATGCCCGAGGTAATTGACGGGACGCCGGTGGCATGGACGGACGGGCAAGGGCTGCTGCGGCTGCCGTGGCCGCAGAACGGGCCGCTCCAGGTGACGGTGCAACTGGCGGGCGGCAAACGGCCTGCCGCACTCGGTCCCGCGCGGGCATGCCTGTCGTTCGCGCCGGAAACACACTGGTGGTATGAAGGAATGCCGCCGCTGCCGTTCACTGCGCCGCAATGCGTCACGCTTGACCAGCAGCCGCGCGACTACAGCTTCACATTCGACCCGCGCGGCCAGCCCGTGCCGCCGACCGGATCGCTGCTGTTGCAAATCACGAGCGAAACCTGGGTACCCGCCCAATACCCGAACCAGCATGATCAGCGCAGCCTGGGCGTGCAGTTCGGCGGGCTGGCGGAGACAAGGTGACAAGGTGATAAGGTGATAAGGTGATAAGGTGATTTACGACGGTCCCGTTCGTCGTTCGTCGTTCGTCATTCGTCCTCCATCGTCTATTGTCTTTTTCAATGCCTATGAACATTCCCGATTTTGATACCTACCAGCGCGAGTCGCGCCGCACGTGGAGCCTGATCCACACCGACCATGCGATTGTGTATCCGACGCTTGGCCTTACAAACGAGGCTGGCGAGGTCGCTGGCAAGGTCAAGAAGATTTTTCGCGATCATGGCGGCCAGATCAGCGAGGCCGACCGCGAGGCGCTGAAGCATGAGCTTGGCGATGTGCTGTGGTATCTGGCTCAGATTTGCACCGAGCTTGATCTGTCGCTGGCGGAGGTGGCCGAGGCCAACCTTGTGAAGCTGTTCGGGCGGCTGGAGCGCGGCACGATCACCGGCAGCGGCGATGAAAGGTAGTATTATCGGAGGTTAGACACGTTGCTGGCGCATGCAAAAACCATGAGCGCAATAATGCCCCTGCCAATGCAGTGCGCCTGAAACTACGCGCTTATCTCTGTGTTCTCTGTGCTCTCTGTGGCACCGCAGGAGGTTATCATGGCACGAGGAACGACAAACACGCCCGCGCCGCGCGGCCTCAAACGCTGGCTGCTGCGCCTGCCGATCTGGCTGTATCGCTTCGGGCTCGGCGGGCTGCTCGGCGGACGCTTCGTCATGCTCACGCACATCGGGCGCAAGAGCGGGCTGCCGCGCCAGGTGGTGCTTGAGGTGGTCAACCATGACGCGGCGACTGATACCTACTTTATCGCGTCCGGCTGGGGTGAGAAGGCAGACTGGCTGCGCAACATCGAACGAACGCCGCATGTGCTGCTTGACGCCGGGCGACGGCGGTTCGAGGCGACGGCCACGCGCCTTTCGCAAGCGGAGGCGGCAGAGCAATTTGGTTTGTACGCGCGCCGCCACCCTGCTGCAATCCGCTCGCTGGCACGCGTCATGGTCGGCCAGCCGTTCACCGGCAGCGCGGAAGATTGCCATCGTCTGGCACAATTTGTGCCGGTTGTGGCGCTCCGTCGCCGTTGACATGATTTTCGATTTTGGATTTACAAAGCATAACAGCGCATGGTTGCGGCTCTGCGCTCTGTGTTTTCTGTGGCAAAATAGCCGGAACCCATCACGACATGGCAGCGTCTGGTATCATGACACAACATAACGCACGCGCTCCCATGCGCTTCGTGAGGTCATATGGATAAACAATTTTTGCGCGGTGTTTCTACCGCTATAATGCTCATTGTTATGCTGGCGGCGTGCAGCCCGCAGCTTGTGCCTGCCGCGCCCACGCCGACGCCCGAGCCGGTGCTGCCGCCTGTCAGCCAGGCGATCGCCGCGCCCACCGCTGAAGCCCCGCCGACCGCGACGCCAATCCCACTGGGGCAGGGCGCGCCCGGCGGTACAGCGTTGCCAGGCCCGCCGGCGGCCTTTCTGCCGCTGGTTGGCGAGGGCGGCACATGCTTGGCTGCCGCGCCATTCAACGGACGGCTGCCCGACATGCGCTTTGGCGTGAATATCGTGCCGGGCGCGCAGCCGCTCGACCAGTTGCTCGACGCGGCCAAAAACATGAACGCTGGCT
>DASTWM010000531.1:0-6464 GCA_035765855.1 Roseiflexaceae bacterium | reverse complement strand
GGGGCGGCAAATGCCTACATTCCCGAAAGCGCGGCGGGCGGTTTCAGTACGTATCAGAATGTCGTGGTCGGCTTCCAGAACATTCTTGTGGTGATTATCTACATTCTGGCCATGGTCGCGCTGGCGTTCCATTTGTATCATGGGTCGTGGAGCATGTTCCAGACCCTGGGGCTGAATAACACGCGCTATAATGGCCTGTGGCGCTTCGTGGCGACAGCGATTGCCGTGATCGTATTCGTCGGCAATGTGTCCATTCCGCTGGCTGTTATTACGGGCATTGTCCGATAAGAGAGCAGGTAGTATATTATGACAACAACTGATACAAAGACGCGTCCCGCAACAGATATACGCGTTCCAACCGAGTTCCGCGATCCGCTGCTCGATTCCCATGAACCGACCGGGCCAATCGAGCAGCGCTGGGACAAGCACAAGTTCGACATGAAGCTGGTCAACCCGGCCAACAAGCGCCGCTACACAATTATTGTGGTCGGCACCGGCCTGGCGGGCGGCTCGGCGGCGGCGACCATGGCCGAACTTGGCTACAACGTCAAGGCGTTCTGCTACCAGGATAGCCCGCGCCGCGCGCACAGCATCGCCGCGCAGGGTGGCATCAACGCCGCTAAAAATTACAAGAATGACGGCGACAGCGTGTATCGCCTGTTTTATGACACCGTCAAGGGCGGCGACTTCCGCTCGCGCGAGTCGAATGTGTACCGGCTGGCGCAACTCAGCGTCAACATTATTGATCAATGTGTCGCGCAGGGCGTGCCATTCGCGCGCGAGTACGGCGGCTACCTCGATAATCGTTCGTTTGGCGGCGCGCAGGTTTCGCGCACGTTCTACGCGCGCGGCCAGACCGGCCAGCAGTTGCTGCTTGGCGCGTACCAGGCGCTGAGCCGCCAGATTGCGGCTGGCAAAGTGGCGATGTACCCACGCACGGAGATGCTCGACCTTGTGGTGGTCGATGGAGCGGCGCGCGGCATTGTGGTGCGTAACATGGTCACCGGCAAGATCGAAACGCATCTCGGCGATGCGGTGGTGCTGGCTTCCGGCGGCTACGGCAACGTTTTCTATCTTTCCACCAATGCCAAGGGCTCCAACGCCAGCGCGATCTGGCGCGCGCACAAGCGCGGCGCGCTCTTCGCGAATCCATGCTTTACGCAGATTCACCCGACCTGCATTCCCGTCAGCGGCGAGTACCAGTCGAAGCTGACGCTCATGTCGGAGTCGCTGCGCAACGATGGGCGCATCTGGGTGCCAAAGCAGGCCGGCGACAAGCGCAATCCGCGCGATATTCCTGAAAGCGAGCGCGATTACTACCTGGAGCGACGCTACCCGGCGTTCGGTAATCTGGTGCCGCGCGACGTGGCTTCGCGCGCTGCCAAGGCCGTCTGCGACGAAGGGCGCGGCGTTGGGCCGGGCGGGCTGGGAGTGTACCTCGACTTTGCCGACGCCATCAAGCGGCTCGGCAAGAATGTGGTTGCTGACCGCTACGGCAATCTGTTCGACATGTATCACCACATCACCGCCGAGAATCCGTATGAAGTGCCGATGCGCATCTACCCCGCCGTTCACTACACCATGGGCGGCCTGTGGGTCGATTACAACCTGCAAAGCACGATTCCCGGTTTATTCGTGGTCGGTGAGGCCAATTTCTCCGATCATGGCGCGAACCGCCTGGGTGCCAGCGCGCTGATGCAGGGTCTTGCGGATGGCTATTTTGTGCTGCCCAACACGATCAGCAACTATCTCGGCCAAACCAGGCTGAACCCGATTGACGCGAATAATGCCGCAGTCACCGATACCGAGAATGAAGCCGCGAATAAGGTCAAGCAATTGCTTTCGATCGACGGCAAGCGCACGGTGGACTCGTTCCACCGCGAGCTTGGTCATACTATGTGGGAGTTCTGCGGCATGGGGCGCACCGACGCGGGCTTGAAGCACGCGATTGAGCGCATTCCTGAAATTCGCGCCGAGTTTTGGGAGAACGTCAACGTGCCTGGCAGCGGTGAAGAGCTGAATCAATCGCTGGAAAAGGCCGGACGCGTGGCCGATTTCCTGGAACTCGCAGAACTGATGTGTATCGACGCGCTGCACCGCACCGAGTCCTGTGGCGGGCACTTCCGCGAAGAAAGCCAGACGCCCGAAGGCGAAGCACTGCGCGATGACGAAAACTTCTCGTACGTTGCAGCCTGGCAGTTCACCGGCGTCGGCAACAAGCCGGTGCTGCACAAGGAGAACCTTGAGTTCGAGTACGTTCACCCGGCGCAGCGCAGCTACAAGTAAGACCCGGAAAGAACAAAGAATAAGTTGGAGAACAAAGAACAAAGAAAAGAGAACAGAAATGAGCATCTTCGATGTTGTTCTATACACTTTGTTCTTTGTTCTTCAGTTTTTGTTCTCTAGTTGGAGATAGAGATGAAACTTACGCTACAAGTTTGGCGACAAAAGAATGCCCAGGACACCGGACATTTTGAAACATACGAGGCCCATGATGTGAGCCCCGATATGTCGTTCCTTGAGATGCTCGACGTCGTGAATGAGGATCTGATCACCAGTGGCAAGGAGCCGATCGCGTTTGATCATGATTGCCGCGAAGGCATTTGCGGCTCATGCAGCCTGATGATCAACGGCATCGCCCATGGGCCGGGGCGCGGCGTTGCCTCCTGCCAGGTCCACATGCGCCAGTTCAATGATGGCGATACGGTGGTGATTGAGCCATGGCGCGCCAGGCCATTCCCGGTGATCAAGGATCTTGTCGTGAATCGCAGCGCGCTTGATCGGATTATTCAGGCGGGTGGCTTTGTTTCGATTGCGACCGGCAGCGCGCCGGAAGCCAACTCTATTCTGATCCCCAAGCGCGACGCCGACCATGCCTTCGATGGCGCGGCCTGCATTCAGTGTGGCGCGTGTGTTGCCGCTTGCCCGAACGGCTCGGCGATGTTGTTTACCGCCGCGAAGGTGGGGCATCTGGGCGCGTTGCCGCAGGGCCAGCCGGAGCGCTACGACCGCGTAGTTCGCATGGTGAATCAGATGGACCATGAAGGCTTCGGTGGCTGCACCAATATTGGCGAATGCTCGGCCGTCTGCCCAAAGGAGATCGGCCAGGAGTTCATCGCCCAGTTAAACCGCGATCTGCTGGTTGCCTCGCTGAAAGGCCGTGGCGCTCGCAACGGAAGCGACGAGTAGCACGCCGAATAACTTCACCGAAAGGCACGCCAGCGGCAGCTGCGCGTGCCTTTTCTTTTTCCTGCTGCTTTGGAGCGTCGCCCGATTTTGGCTCAAAGATCACCGAGAATAACGAACATGTTGAAGTATTACTACAATCTCTGTGATCTCTGTGGCTCAATTATTCTCTAACAGGTTACGCAGCGTTCCGTTCAACTTCATCCAGCCGCACTTCGCGCCCGGTTTCCGCCGACTTGTAGGCCGCCAGCACAATCTTCAAATCCTCGCGCCCGACCTCGCCCGGCGATATATTCGGCGCGCCATCCACCACGGTGTCGAGATAGCGCCCGATCATGTCAGCGAACGGATCGCCACGCTCCGCCAACACCACCTCGTGGCCGTTCGGCAGGTCGCGGCGATGCAGCACCAGCGCGCCGTGCCGCCCGCCAATCGTGAGAAAGCCTTCCGTACCCAAGGCGACAAAGTTCGCCTCTGAGAACCACATGCCGACCGCATGCGACGAGAGTAGCGTACCCAGGTGGCCGCCCGCAAAGCGCATGTTGACCACCGCCGTGTCCTCGCCGCCAAGCTCCTGGCGAAAGTTCGTCGTGAAGCATGTAACGGCATCAATTGGTCCGCCAACCTCGCGCATGATCGTAATGTAGTGAATGCCGCCGTCGAGCAGGTGCCCGCCGCCCGCAACCGACGGGTTGTAGCGCCACGCCGTTGACAGATACGTGCCGCCCTGCCAGTGAGCGTAGGTCGCCTGCACGCCCACCAGCCGCCCGATGCGCCCTTGCTCGACAAGCTTGCGCGCCGCGATGGTCGCCGGGAGCGTGTGATTCATTTCGCCGTAGAAGAACGTGACGCCGGCTGCTTTGGTGGCGGCGATCATGGTGTCGCATTCGGCCAGCGTGTTCGCCAATGGCTTTTGACACAGGATGTGCTTGCCAGCCCGCGCCGCCGCAACCACAAGATCGGTGTGCAAAAAGTGCGGCGTGCAAATCTCGACCGCATCGATTTCGTCGTCGGCCAGCACCTGCTCAAATGACGTGACCGCGCGCGCATCGCCCACCAGCGCGGCGCGTTGCGCGGCCTTTTGCTCGTCCACATCGCAGCACACCGTAATGCGCGCCCGGTCGGCATGCTGCTTGTATGCGTTGATATGTGCCTCGCTAATAATGCCGCAGCCGATCAACGCGACCCGTAAAGGATTCATTTCGCTCATACCTCATTGCTATTCATAACGATACGCTGTGCAGCGCTCAATCCTTTCATTCTACTGCAAAAGACGATCTGCATGCGCATGATGAGCAATCACAGCACATACCATCACATGCCGCATCTTGCCGTATAATGGCGATACAAGATCATGAACAAAAATATTATGACAACTAAATCGCAGGCACAATCAGCCGCAGGCATGCCTGTGCAGCGCCAGCCAGCCATCGGAATCGGGCAACATGCGCTCGTTTATTGGCGCAGTGCTCGCTCGTTTCTCGCCATCTTTCTGGTCGCGGCACTGCTGCTGTTTACCGCCGACGTGCTGCTGCTGGCGCTCCATCCAAGCACATACCGTGTCGCAATCGGCAATTACCGCGATAAATTCTTTCTGCAAGACGCCAATTTCCAGGAAAGCGCGGCGGGCGCGACGTATCGCTGGACCAACGGGCAAAGCACGCTGACGCTGGGTCAAATTGGCATTACGCCCCACGCGCTGCTCACGCTCGACCTCGGCGGGCGGCCCGAGGCGGCACCGCTCGATCTCACGATCAACGATCAGCCGTGGACCAGCGTGACAGCCGCCACCCAGCCGCGCCGTTACACGCTGCTGCTGCCGCCCGACCTGCCCGGCGAGCTTGCTATTGGTCTGCACAGCCCGACCTTCACGCCGCCGAACGACTCGCGCCAACTTGGCGTGAAAATCGAAGCGTTCGCGCTGACCATGCCGCGCACAGCAACGCCGTTGCCGACCGCGCCGCTGTACGGCTGGCAGCTTGGGCTGTTGCTGGCCGTGCAACTCACCGCCTTGCGGCTGGGCGCGCGCTGGCCGGTGCAAGCGATCATGGCGGGCGCGCTGGCGCTTGGGCTGGCCGCGCTGCTCAGCGGCGCGCTGCTGCTGATGGACGCCTACCTGCCGAGCCTGGCAGTTGCGGGCGTGGCGCTGGCCACCATGACATGGATCGGCCTGCCGCTGGCCGAACGGCATCTGCTCTGGGCCGGGCCGCCGCGCGAAATTCGCCTTTGGTGGGCGCTCATGCTGGTAGCCTGCGCGATTCGGCTGGTGGCGGTGCTATACCCGACGTTCGACGGGCAGGATTTAGGGCGCAACGTCGGACGGCTGGTCATGACGGTGCAAGGGCAGATGATTATCATCGGCCCGTCGAGCGAGTTCGCGCAGGGACTGACGATTTACCCAACCGGGCCGTACATCAGCATCATGCCCGCGCTGACGTTCACCAACGACCTGGCAGGGGTCATGGAGGGCGCGGTCACGCTGCTGGAAGGCACAACTGCGTTTCTGGTGGCGCTGCTGGTGCGGCGGCTTGGCGGCAGCCGCGAGGCGGCGCGCTTCGCGCTGGTGCTGTACGCCGGAAACATCGCGTCGTTTTCGGCGCTGGTGTACTGCTTCTCGGCGCAGATTTTCGGCCAATGGTTCACCACGCCGATGGCGCTGGTGCTGCTCGCGTCCGCGCCCACGCCCCGGCTGCGCGCGTGGGGTCTCGCCGTGCTCATGCTGATGTTCGGCATCTATTCGCACATCGGCGTGGCTATTCTGGCCGTCACATGGATGGGCTTCATGCTGTTGCTGTCGCTGCGGCGACCCACTCGCGCCGTGTGGTGGGCGATTGGGATGTGCATTGCTGGCGGGCTGGTGGCGTTCGGGCTGCTGTACGTCGACATCGCCGCGGTTATGCTGAGCCACGCGGCAACCAACGTAATCGGCGGCAGCGAAGACACCGGCGCGCTGCGTGGCGCGACGCCGCTGCTGATCAAGGGCGCGCGGCTGTCCTACAGCGATGTTGGGCTGGCGCTGCTGCCGTTCGGTTTGCTGCTGCTCGCCCGGAGCCGCGCCATGCGCGGGCGCTGGTTCGTGCTGCTTGGCGCGCTGCTGACGGTGCTGCTCTATCTCGCGGTTGATCTGCTGCTGGCAGTGCAGGTGCGCTACTTTTACTTCGCGCTGCCGTTTGCGCTGGCCATTATCGCGATTGTGCTGGGGCGGCTGGCGGCGCATGGGCGCGCGACGCGGCTGGCGACATGGGCGCTGGTGCTCGGGATTGCATTCATGGGCGTGG
>DASTWM010000530.1:0-14995 GCA_035765855.1 Roseiflexaceae bacterium | reverse complement strand
CCGGATGGCGATGGTAATGCCGCGCTGGCGTTCTTCCGGCGCGTTGTCGATCTGGTCATAGCCCAGGAACTGCGCATCGCCCTTCAGCGCCAGCACTTTGGTAATCGCCGCCGTCAGCGTGGTCTTGCCGTGGTCCACGTGTCCGATCGTGCCCACATTCACATGCGGCTTGGTCCGCTCAAACTTCTGCTTTGCCATGACTTCGTATCAACTCCTCACGCTATGCACAAAAAGCGTGCAAACATGAAAATGATCCGTTTGCGGCGGATCGTCTCGGAACATCTGGAGCCCATGTCGGGACTTGAACCCGAGACCTCCTCTTTACCAAAGAGGTGCTCTGCCAACTGAGCTACATGGGCAACTATGAAGTTATGAGTTAAGAATGATGAGTTTTGAATTATGGAACCGAGTTGCTCAACTCAGCACTCATAACTCAAAACTCATAACTTCATTGGTGGGCCGGGCTGGATTCGAACCAGCGAAGGCGTAAGCCAGCAGATTTACAGTCTGCCCCGGTTGGCCACTTCGGTACCGACCCAAACTAAACGTTAGAATCCCAACGCCACGAGGCATTATACGTGAGATGCGCCCTTCTGTCAAACGCCAGAAGGGTATGTAACGCTATCTTCCCTTGCCCAGTTCCGCCGAGCGGCGGTACGCGGCCCAGATAGCATCCGACAGCACGGTTCGCAGGCCGCCGCGCTCAAGCTCATAGATCGCCGCCGCCGTCGTGCCGCCCGGCGATGTCACGCCGTTGCGCAGTTCAGCGGGATGTGCCGCGCTTTGCATGGCGTAGCGCACCGAGCCGAGCATAGTCTGCTGCACGATTTCCTGCGCCATATAGCGCGGAAAACCGAGGTGTACGCCCGCGTCGATCATGGCTTCCATGAGCAGAAAGAAGTAGGCCGGTCCGGTGCCAGACAGCGCGGTCGCCATGTCAAGATAATTCTCGTCGGCGACATACAATTCGCGCCCGAGCGAGCTTAAGATAACGCGCGCCCAGTCACGCTGCTCGTCGGTGACGGCTTCCGACGCTGTCCAGACCGTCATGCCCTCACCAATCTGTGCGGGCGTGTTTGGCATGGAGCGAACCACTGCCGCATGATCGAGCATGTCAGTAAAATGGCGGATCGGCGCGCCCGCGACAGTTGAGATGACGAGTTCGCCCGCGCGCAGCGTGCCTTTCAACGGCGGCAGCACCTTGGGCAGTGTCTGCGGCTTGACTGCAACGACCACCACCTGCGCCCATGCCGCAGCCTCGTTGTTATTCTCGGTTGTGCGGATGGCGTAGCGCTCTTCTAACTCGCCACGGCGCTCGGCGCGCGGCCCGGTCGCTACGATTTGATCCGGCGTAACCAGCTGCTGCCGCAGCAGCCCGCTGATAATCGCCTCGCCCATGACGCCTGCGCCAACAACGGCGATTCGTAAGTCTTTGATCATTGTTTTCGTTGACGAATGACCAACGACGAACGACGAATATCCCCGCACTTCTTTCGTCCTCCGTTATTGGTCATCGTCGGCTATGCATGCTTACCTATTCAATCCTGCCACAGCCGCCGGCTCTTCGTAGCCTTCCGTGCCAGGCACAGGGAAATGTTCGCACATCTGCTGCACTTCCGCGGCTACGCGCTGCTGGACGCGCTCGTTTCCAATGTCGCTGATGACTTCGTCGATCCAAGCGGCGACCTGCTCCATCTCGGCTACGCCCATGCCGCGCGTCGTCATGGCCGGCGTGCCAATCCGAATACCGCTTGTTATGAGCGGCGACTTGTCATCAAACGGCACGGCATTCTTGTTCAGCGTGATGTTGGCCTTTTCGAGCGCGATCTGAGCGGCCTTGCCGGTGACGTTCTTGTTGCGCAAATCGACCAGCATCAGGTGATTGTCTGTTCCGCCGGAGATAACATGGAAGCCGCGGTCAATCAGCGCCTGAGCCAGCGCCTGCGCGTTGCGGATGATCTGCGCGGCGTAATCAGCAAAGCCGGGCTGCAAGTTTTCGCCGAACCCAACCGCTTTGGCAGCAATTGCGTGCATGAGCGGGCCGCCCTGCACGCCGGGAATCACCATTTTGTCCAGCAACTCCGACATCATGAAGATGCGCCCGCTCTTCGCCGCGCGCTGTCCAAACGGATTCTCGAAATCCTTGCCCATCATGATCATGCCGCCGCGCGGGCCACGCAGCGTTTTGTGCGTCGTCGTCGTCACGACATGGGCATACGGCAGCGGGCTGGGCAGCAAGCCTTTCGCGATCAGCCCAGCCGGGTGCGCGATGTCGGCAAACAGGAACGCGCCAACCGAATCGGCAATCTCGCGGAAGCGGGCGAAATCGATCGCGCGCGAGTAAGCGCTCGCCCCGACCGTGATCATCCTGGGGCGCTCGCGCTCGGCGATCTCGGCAACTTGCTCATAATCCAGCGCTTCAGTCTCAGGATCGACGCCGTACGCGACAAAATTGTACAATTGTCCCGAAAAATTCACCGGCGAACCGTGCGTCAGGTGGCCGCCGTGCGACAGGTTCATGCCCAGGACTTTATCGCCCGGTTTGAGGAACGTGAAATACACGGCTGTATTGGCCTGCGTACCAGAGTGCGGCTGCACATTCACCCATGTCGCGCCGAATAACTCCCTGGCGCGCTCGCGGGCGACATTCTCGGCCATGTCCACGAACTCACAGCCGCCGTAATAGCGATTGCCGGGATAGCCCTCAGCGTATTTGTTGGTCAGCACCGAGCCTTGCGCCTCAAGCACCGCGCGACTCACATAATTTTCGCTGGCAATCAGTTCAAGACCCTCGCGCTGGCGGCGGGCTTCACTGGCAAGAATACGAGCAATTTCTGGATCAGTATGCCAGAGCGTTTCAAGAACGGACATGGGCATGCTCCTTACGCTGTAGTTTCAGGTATCAATAGAATAAATGTCGTACGTGATCTGGCTTCATTATACTGCATGACAGCGCTGCGACGATCACCATGCATGCTGGTTGTGTGCTATAATCGCAGTCCACCAGTATATTCGTGACTGTGTCGTTGTCATGGTATTGTTTACACTGCTAATACGCCAAATTCGCGTGCTGGCAGTTGAGCATACAAGAAGGGAGTTTCAGCCGCATGAAGCTGTCATGCCTTCAAGAGAATCTTAAGCGCGGTCTGTCGATCGTCGGGCATGCCGTCGCGGGCAAGAGTACCTTGCCAGTGCTCTCGAACATTCTGATCGCGACTGACGAAGGGCGGCTCAAGCTGGCCGCAACCAATCTGGAAATTGGGATTACCTGCTGGATCGGCGCGAAAATCGAGGATGAGGGCGCGGTGACGGTTCCTGCCAAGCTGCTGTCCGACGTGGTCGGCGGATTGCCGAACGACCGCATCAATCTGGAGCTCGACGCCCGCACGCAAACGCTGCACCTGACATGCTCGCGCACCGAAGCGAACATCAAGGGCATCGAGGCCGACGAGTTTCCGGTGATTCCGACCGTGGCCGACCGCGCGCCGACGGTGTCGCTGCCGCCCGACCTGCTGCGCGAGGCGATCGAGCAGGTTGCGTTTGCCGCCGCGACCGACGACACGCGCCCGGTGCTGGCCGGCGTACTCATGCGCCTGCGCGGCACCACGGCGACGCTTGCCGCCGCCGACGGCTTCCGGCTGGCGGTGCGAACAATTACATTACCTGAACCTCTCGACGAGTCAATTGAGGTGATTGTGCCAGCCCGCGCGCTGCAGGAATTATCGCGCACGCTGGGCGATGTCGAGGGCAATGTTGACATCACGATCACGCCGTCGGGCGGGCAGATTTTGTTCCACACCGAGCAGATGGATCTGATTTCGCGCCTGGTCGAGGGCAAGTTCCCGGACTTCGAGCGCATTATTCCGAGCCAGCATGCCACGCGCACCGTGCTTGAAACGCAGGAGCTTGCTAAAGCGGTGAAGCTGGCTTCGTACTTTGCGACCGCCTCGGCCAATATTATCAAGTTGACGATTGAGTCGGGCGGCGAGCTTGGGCCGGGTCGCCTGACGATTACCGCCAACGCAACCGAAGTGGGCGACAACCAGAGCGCACTCGACGGCATGATTCATGGCGAGGGCGGCCAGATCGCGCTGAACGTCAAGTTCCTGCAAGAGGCGCTCGGCGTCATCAAAACGCCACAGATTGCGCTGGAAACACAAACGCCGCAAAGTCCGGGCGTGTTCAAGCCGGTCGGCAGTGAGGGCTACATTCACATCGTCATGCCGATGACGGTGCGCTAATGTCTGACGGCTTCAAACATCTGGGTGTCTTCAGCGCGCTGGTCGATGCAGCGCGCCAACAGCACCCGCTCTTTCCACATGCGGCACTGGGAGCGGAAACGCAGCGCCGCATCCGCGAGGTGCTTGGCTTCTGCGAAGGGCCAGAGACGCCGCAGGATGCGCGGGTTGACAGTCGCTGGGAACGGGATGGCGTCGCTGGCGAAGAAATTTCATGGTCGGTCGGGTACGGGCCGCGCACCCAGGCATGGGTGCTGAAGCCAGCCGGAGCTACCGGGCGGCTGCCGGGCGTGGTGGCGCTGCACGACCATGGCGGCTTCAAGTTCTACGGCAAAGAGAAGATCGCCGAAGGCTCTGAGCCGTTGCCGATCCTGGACGCTTACCGGGCGCATTACTATGGCGGACGCGCCTATGCGAATGAGTTGGCACGCGCGGGCTTTGTCGTGCTTGTCCACGATACGTTCTTGTGGGGCAGCCGCCGCTTTCCGCTGGAGACGATGCCAAAACCAATCCGCGAGCTGGTGGCGGCGTCTGAGTCTAACTGGCGCAGTGATACGACTCTGCCACGCGATATTGCCGAATACAATGCCGCGGCAGGCCATCATGAGCATGTGGTTGAGAAGTATTGCACGCTGCTCGGCACCAGCATGGCCGGTGTGGTCAGCCACGAAGATCGTATTGCGCTGAACTACCTGTGCTCGCGCCCAGATGTCGCCTCCGAGCATGTGGGCTGCGTCGGCCTGTCGGGCGGCGGCAACCGCGCCGCGCTGCTGCTGGCAACGCACGAGCGAATCACAGCCGCCGTGATCGTCGGGCTGATGAGCACGTACGAAGGCTTGCTCGACCACAACGTCGCCACGCACACCTGGATGTTCTTCCCGCCCGGTTGGTCGCGCTACGGTGATTGGCCGGATCTGGCCGCATGCCGGGCACCCATGCCGCTGCTGGTGCAGTATGACACCGAAGATGACCTGTTCACGCCGGAAGGCATGCAGGCGGCGCACGAGCGCATCAGCGCGCATTACCGCGCTGGCGGCAATTCCGAAGCCTACACCGGACAGTTCTACCCCGGCCCGCACAAGTTCGACCTCGTGATGCAGCAGGCCGCGTTTGGCTGGCTGGAGCAGCAGTTACAATCGCGATGAATCTACAGATCGTGACAGGCGATCTGCTTGGGCAGCCGGTCGAGGTGATTGTCAACGCATGGAACCAGAACATTGTTCCATGGTGGCTGCTCCGCCCGCACGGCGTTTCCGGCGCGATCAAACGTCATGCGGGCACGGCCCCTTTTCAGGAGCTACGCAGCTATGGGCGGTTGGCGCGCGGCCAGGCCGTGCTGACGAGCGCCGGGAAGCTGCCCTGCAAAGGCATCATTCACGTCGCGTCAATCACATGGTCGGGGCGCTCGAACAGCGAGATCGTCCAGCAATCGGTTCACAACGCGCTTGAACTTGCCCAAAGCAACGGCTTTATCTCGATCGCGTTTCCGATTCTTGGCAGCGGCAGCGGCGGCATGAACGAGCAGACGGCACTAGACAGCATGCTAACCGCACTGCAAACGGTCAGCTTTGATGGAACGGTGTACGTCGTTCAGTATCGCCCGACACTTGCAACCAGTTGATATGTCAGAGCAACTCTCTAGCTTCGCTTCCAGTTGGCCGCATTGGGAACAGCAATGCCGCGCCTTTCTTACGCGCGACGGCGCGGCCACCGACGCCGCGCACGACATCGCGCATATTGAGCGGGTGGTTGCAAATGCGCGCATGCTGGCTGAATCTGAGCAGGCCGACCTCGCGGTGGTGCTGCCAGCCGCATGGCTTCATGATTGCGTTGTCGTTCCCAAGAACTCACCGTTGCGCAGCCAGGCTTCCGCGCTGGCCGCCGCAGCCGCCGGAGATTTTCTTCGCTCGATTCACTACCCTGAGCAGCACCTCGCGTCTATTCAGCATGCAATCAAAGCGCACAGCTTCTCGGCGAACATTGCGCCGCGCACCACCGAGGCCAAAGTGGTGCAGGACGCCGACCGGCTCGACTCGCTCGGCGCAATTGGGATTGCGCGCTGCTTTGCGCTAAGCGCCGCGCTCGGACGGCGCTTCTACGACCCCGACGAGCCATTTCCCACGAATCGCGCGCCCAACGACACCCGCAACACGCTCGACCACTTTTACGTCAAGCTGCTCAAGCTCGCTGACCAGATGCAGACCGAAGCAGGCCGCGCCGAGGCGCACCGCCGCACGGCGTTCATGCAAGCGTTTCTCGCGCAGTTCAGGGGCGAGTTGGGACAATAAAGCTACTGGTAAGTTTACAACAAAACAAAAGAGATGCGCTTACGCATCTCTCAAGTATGCCGCCTGGCGGCAATTATGCGGCTTTGAAAACGGGTTACTGACCAAGTGCTACAATTGAGTTCTGCACAAGGTCGACAATCGGCGTTGGAATAATGCCAAACACAAGAATACCGATTGTGGCAATCGCAATGCCAATGTCGAGGCCACGGTCAATCACCGGACGAACTCCGGCAGCCGGGCTGCGCATGAACATCTGCACCACAATGCGCAGGTAGAAGAACGCGGAAATGGCCGAAGTGACCACGCCCACCACCGTGAGCCAGATGAGGCCTGCTTGCCATGCCGCCGCAAATACATAGAACTTGCCGACAAAACCTGCCGTGAGTGGCATGCCAGCCAGCGAGAACATACATATCCCCATGGCGACCGCCAGCCACGGCTGCCGTTCCCACAGCCCCGCGAAGCTGTCGAGGCTCCACGCCGACTCGCCACGCTGCTCCAGCGTGATCAGCACGGCAAACGCCGCCAGATTCGTCAGCGAGTAAGCCACGAGGTAGAACAGCATTGCCTCGACGCCACGGCTGCCGGTGCTGTTGCCTGCCAGCGTACCCATCAGAATGTAGCCAGCATGCCCGACACTGGAGTAGGCCAGCATGCGCTTGACGTTGGTTTGCGCCACCGCCGACACATTACCAACGATCATGGTAACAGCGGCCAGCGCAGCCAGAATTGGCACCCAGACCGCGCGTTCAGCCGGCAGCGCCACCACCAGGAAGCGCGTCAACGCGGCAAAGCCAGCGCTCTTGGCCCCCACTGACATGAACGCCGCCACGGGCGTTGGAGAGCCTTCGTAAACATCGGGCGTCCACATGTGGAACGGTGCCATCGCAATCTTGTAGCCGAAGCCGACAACCACCAGCGCCGCGCCGACCAGCAACAGCGACACATCGTCCGTGCGGCCATTCTGCTGTGCCAGAAAGGTGTTGATCGCCGTCAGGTTTGAAGCGCCGGATGCGCCATAAACCAGGGCAATGCCAAAAACCAGGAAGCCCGCCGCAAACGCGCCGACCAGCAGGTATTTCATGGCCGCTTCTTCCGAGGACAGGCGCGGATACGCGAAGCCCGCCAGCACATACAGCGTAATCGAGAGCAGTTCCAGCCCAAGGAACAGCACGATTAAATCATTGCCCTGGCCGAGCAGCATCATCGCGCCTGTTGCGAACAGCAGCAACACATAGTATTCGCCCTGTTCAATGCCATGGCGCGGAAGATAATCGAGAGAAATCAGGATCGTAATTGCGGTGATGCCAAGAAAAATCCAGTTCAGCGTCAGCGCGTAATTATCCAACGCCAGCATGCCGCCAAAGGTGCTACGATTAGCGTTCCAGAGCGGAATGCCCGCCAGCGCCGCAACGACGGTGCCCACCAGACTGGCGAGCCCGATCGCGCGCACGTTCTTCACGAACAGCACGGCCAACAACATGCCCATCGCCCAGACGAACACAATGGCAATTTGCAGCACAACTGCGATGTCAACTTGTGGTAGTTCCATAAAATCCACGTTCTTGCTGTACGATTATACCTACTGTGGCGCGATTTACGGCGTCACCGCCGCGACCGCGCTGCCGAGCACCTGTGCAATCTGCTGCATGGTTGGCTGCATTGGCCCAAGCATAAAATTCGGGTACACGCCAATGCCGAGAATCACCACGAGCAACGCGCCCAGGATGCCTATCTCGCGCGGTGTGAGGTCGACAAGATTAGCGTTTGGTGGCGTGACATCGCCCATGAAGCTGCGCTGGTACATGTGCAGAAAGTATGCCGCCGCCAGAATAGTGCCAATCGCCGCCAGCGCAACGAAGCGCCAGCCAAGCGCGGTAGACAGCCACGCGCCCTGCATGATCGTGTATTCGCCGATGAAGCCGCTCAAGCCCGGCAGCCCGATGGACGCGAATACCAGCGCCAGCGTCAGCCCACCCAGCACCGGCGTCACCTTCCACAGCCCACTCAATTCAGTGACATCGCGCGTGCCGCGCCGGGCGTAGATCATGCCAGCAGCAAAGAAGAGCCCGCCAGTCACCAGCCCCGAGCTAATCATCTGGAACACTGCGCCCGAAACCCCAAGTTCGTTGAGCGCGAACATACCAAGGGCAGCGAACCCAAGGTGGCTGATGGATGAGTACGCCAGCAGCCGCTTGATGTCGGTTTGTGCAAAAGCGCACCACGCGGCGTACAGAATCTGAATAACCGCCAGCACGCCAATCACGGGAGCCGCCCAGCGCGACACTTCGGGGAACAATTGAATATTGTAGCGAATAAAACCGTAGCCGCCGAGCTTCATGAGCAAGGCAAGCACGTCCACCGAGCCGTCGGACGACGCCTGCTCGTGCGCCAGCACCAGCCATGTATGGAACGGCCACAACGGCATCTTGACCGCGAAGGCGATGAAGAACGTGCCGAACAGCAGCCTCTCAACCGTTGGCGTGAGCAGAAGTGTGGGTTGCCCGGTCGCGCCCGGAGTCGCGCTGAAGCCACGGCTCGCCAGAATTTGCGCCATGTCAAAGGTATACGTTCCGGTTTGCTGACCATGCGCCAGGTAGATACCGATGATGCCGAGCAGCATGAACAGCGACGCCGCAAAGGGATACAGAAAGGCTTTGGTCGCGGCGCGGACACGATCCGGACCGCCGTACATGCCGATCAGCAGCGCGGTCGGCACCAGCGTGAACTCGAAAAAGATGTAGAACAAGAACATGTCTTGCGCGGCAAAAACGCCAATCACGCCAGATTCCAGCAGCAGCAACAGCAATTGGAAGGTACGGAAGTTTTGCCGCACCGTGTCCCACGTCATAACCATCGCAAGCGGCGTCATGAACGTCGTCAGCAATACGAACCACAGGCTGACGCCGTCAACCGACACGCGGTAGCCGATGCCAAGCGATTGCATCCACGGAATGCTATCCACAAATTGGAAGCTGCTGATTCCAAAATTAAACGCGAACAGCAGCGGCAGCGACACGAGAAATGTCACCAGCGCCACGCCGAACGCCAGCATGCGTTGCGTCGCCACATTGTCGCGCGGCACGAACAGCAGCGCCAGGGCGCCAAGCGTTGGCAGCCATAACACCAGTGAAACCAGAGGAAAGCCTAGTTGATTCACAGTAAACCCTCAACTTCAGGGCAAGGAGCCAGCAAAAGCCCCCAAGCTTAACTTAGTGCAAAGTAGCCAACCATGAGTACCACACCGACCAGGAAAATGAGCACGTAGTTACGAATGAAGCCGGTTTGCGCGCCGCGCAGCGACTCCGCGGCCCGGCCCATCAGCCGCCCCGTGCCGTCCACCAGCGTGCCGTCGATCCCCTGACGATCATACACGTCGCTCAGGAAGCGCGAGGCAGTGCGATATGGCCTAACAATCGCATGGTCGTAGAACCAGTCGAAGCCCCAGCCGATCTCAGCGCCGGTCCAGATGTCGCCGTTGTAGCGGTACAGCGGGTCCGGCTGGCCGATTCGCACGCGCCGCGCAACTGCGCCATGGGTGTACAGGTACCAGCCTGCGTAGCCGGAGGCTGCTGCCAGCAGCGTTGTCACCACGGCAAGAATGCCCTGGCCCAGCGTGTAGGTTTCGTCCACTGGCGGCGCGCCGGGCGTTGCGAATACCGGGTGCAGGAAATCGGACAGCCAGTGCAGGCCGGGGAAGTTAATCAGCCCGCCGATGACCGCGCCGACTGCAAGAATAATCAGCGGAACGGTTATGATCTGGCCGCTCTCGTGCGGCGTGTACGTGGTGTCGCGCTGCTGCCCGAAAAAGATCAGCGCAATCTGACGGCCCATGTAGAACGCGGTGATCATGGAGGCGAAAATCAGCAGGATTGCACCAACGGGACGGCCACCATTGAACCAGGCGTAGGAAATAATTTCGTCCTTGCTCCAGAAGCCCGCAAAAGGAAAAATGCCTGCCAGCGCGAGCGCGCCGACGAGGTAGGTCCAATAGGTTGTCGGCATTTTGGTGCGCAAGCCGCCCATGCGGCGCATGTCCTGATGATCGTGCGCGCCGTGAATGACGGAGCCAGCCGCGAGGAACAGCAGCGCCTTGAAAATGCCGTGCGTTAGCAGGTGAAACATGCCCGCGCTGACCGCGCCCATGCCGACCGCCACAATCATGTAGCCAAGCTGAGAAATGGTCGAATACGCCAGCACGCGCTTGATGTCGAACTGCGCCACGGCAGCCAGCGCCGCCAGCAACGCCGTCAGCACGCCGATTGTCACGACCCAGCCTGCCGCCGTGGGCGATGCCTGGAACAACGGCTGCACGCGAGCGATCAAATACACGCCCGACGTCACCATGGTAGCGGCGTGGATCAGCGCCGAGACCGGCGTAGGGCCAGCCATGGCGTCAGGCAGCCAGACGAACAGCGGCACCTGCGCCGACTTGCCGGTGACGCCCAACAGGATCAACAAGCAGATCGCCGTTGCTATGCCGATAGTGCCGAATGCGCCAAGATCAAGCTGTGCAAAGGCGATGTCATTCACATGCGCCAGAAAGCCCGGCACAATGCGTCCGTCGAGCATTGGGTCTTGATTGTAGAATGAAAGTGAACCTAGGCGCGAAAAAATCGCCGCCATAGCGAGCAGCATGCCCACATCGCCGACGCGATTGACGACAAATGCCTTGACCGCCGCGCCGGACGGATTGATGCCCGGCTGCACCGAGCGCCGGTCGAAGTAATGGCCGATCAGCAGAAACGAGCACAGGCCAACGCCTTCCCAGCCAAGGAACAGCAACAGCATGTTGTCGCCCATGATCAGCATGAGCATGGAGAAGATGAACAAATTCAGGTAGGCAAAAAAGCGCACCTGGCGCACATCGCCGTGCATGTAGCCGATCGAGTAGACGTGAATGATTGCGCCGACGCCAGTGACCAGCAGCGCCATGACGGCCGTCAGGTGGTCGAACAGAAAGCCGAACGGCACCCGAAAGCTGCCGACGCTGATCCATTCCCACAGGATGTAGTCGATACGCCGCCCGCCTTCGGCTGGCTCGGGCTGCGCCTGGAGGACGGCAATTGAGAGCAGCGCCATCACAAAGGCCAGGATTACCGCGCCGCTTGCCACCCGACCGGCGGTGCGCTCATCTCTGATGAAAAAGGTATTCACCAGAAACCCGAGCAGGGGAAACGCGGGAATGAGCAGAATGATCCAAGTCAAGTTAGACATCGAAGTTCCTTATCGAGCCACAGCGACGTCAAAAGTCGCACAGATACCCGGCGCGGGCTGTTCAAGAGACCGTTCGGCGTCCATGTCAGCCGCGCAGCGTACTCACTTCGTCAACATCCAAGGTCCGGCGGCTGCGAAAGATCGCGACGAGCAGCGCCAGACCGACGGCAACTTCCGCAGCGGCAACAGTGATGACAAAAAACACCAGTATCTGCCCGGTAAGCGATTGGCGCGCCTGCGCGAACGCCACCAGCGCAAGGTTGGCCGAGTTGAGCATAAGTTCAACCGACATGAATACAACCAGCGCGTTGCGGCGCGTCAGCACACCGATAACGCCAACCGTGAACAGAATGGCACTGAGAATAACGAAATAATTTGTTGGAACCATGCGTTGCTTTCCTTGCTGCACAAACGGAAACTTACCCGACCCGCTCCATCACTTGTTCCATTTGCTCGCTCCGGCCATCGGCATCATGCTCCAGCGCACGTTGCGCCTGCTCGACGCGCCCACTCCGCTTGCTCAGCACCACCACACCAACAATAGCCGCCAGCAGCACCACCGAGGTAATCTCAAACGGCAGCAAATACGTGCTGAACAACGCCTGACCGATCCGCTCCGGCGAGGCAAAATCTTCGTTGCGCTGTGCTACCGGCGTGACCGCGCCCACCGTGCGGCTGAACGCGACATACAGCGCCTCGAGCAGCAGCAGGATACCGAGGCCAATCGCCAGCGGACGCTGCCATGCGATGCTGTCGGGGGTATCTTCGACGCGTTCGGCACCGAGCAACATGACCACGAACAGGAACAGCACGATAATCGCGCCAGCATACACAATTAACTGCACAACAAAGAGAAACGGTGCCCTCAGCAACAGATAGAGCACCGAAATAGCGCCGAAGTTGAGCAGCAAAAAGAGCGCACTATGAACGGCATTTTTGCTCAACACCATGGCGACTGCTCCCACCGCAGCGATGATAGCAGTGACGACAAAGACGATATATTCCATATCACTCCTGATACGTGCTATGTAATGCGTGATGCGTGAATCGCTGCCGGTATCAGGCATCACGTATCAAACATCACAAATCGATCTGCGCTGGCGGGCTCGGGCGACGATCCAACTGCTTCAGTATCGGCGGGATTTCGCCATGACCCTGATCAGGCGGAACAATCAACATGTCTTTGGTGTAAATCGACGAGCCACGATCATAGAATGAAAGCTCATACTGGTGCTCCAGCACAATCGCATTGGTCGGGCATGCATCTTCACAGTAGCCGCAGAAGATGCAGCGCAGCATGTTGATCTCATAGCGCGCTGCATAGCGCTCACCGGGCGAATTCGGTTTCTCAGGATCGTTTGCCGCTGGCATCACGAGAATAGCGTCAGCAGGGCAGGCCGCCGCGCACAGCGAACAGCCAATGCAGCGCTCCATGCCATTTTCAAAGCGCTTAAGCTGGTGCCGCCCACGAAAGCGCTCGCGCACCGGGCGCTTGACTTCAGGATACGAGATCGTAACCGGCTTCTTAAAAAGGTATTTGAAGGTCACCAGCAGACCTTTGCGTAGTTCACTAAGCATGTGTTTGCTCTCCTGCTGTTTGCACGCGGTTGCTCACCAGTGTAATCTCACTGGCTGGCTTGCGGGTGCCGCTGCGCGAGGTAACCACGACGACTGCGATAACGCCGATGACGAACAAAATCAGTCCCGCGATCAAGCGGTTATCTGGCACCAGAACATTCACCACTGCCGTCAGCGCCACATTGAACAAGGCGAGCGGCAGCAGCACCTTCCAGCCGAGGCGCATCAGTTGATCGTAGCGCGTGCGCGGAATGGTCGCGCGCACCCAGACCGATAGAAACGATAGCACAGTCACTTTCAGGAGAAATGCGCCAAGCGATGCCAGCCCGGCGATCGCCAGGCCAATGTTTGCGCCAGCAATCGCGCTCACACCATCGCGCAACGCATCAAGGCCGGGGAAATTCCAGCCGCCGAAGAACAGCGTCACGGCAATGGCATTCATGGCAACCAGCTTGATGTACTCCGACATGAAGAACAGCGCAAAGTTCATCGAGCCGTACTCAGTGTTGTAGCCGCCGACCAACTCCTGCTCAGCCTCCACAAGATCGAACGGCGCGCGCACAACCTCAGCCGTCGATGCGACCAGGAAGATCACGAAGCCGAGAAACTGCGGAATGATAAACCAGAAACCCTTTTGTGCGTCCACAATACCGCCGGTTGACATGGTACCCGCCTGCATCACCACTGCCAGCACCGACAGGCCGAACGCAAGCTCGTATGAGATGACCTGGGCCGATGCGCGCACGCCGCCGAGCATGGAATATTTGTTGTTCGACGCCCAGCCTGCGATTGCGATGCCGTACACGCCGAGTGATGTAATTGCCAGCAAGTACAGAATACCGACGCTCACATCGGCGACCTGCAACCAGTTGCCGTCGCCATAGGGCCAGTAGCCAAGCGGAATCGTCGCCCAGATAATGATCGCTGGAATGACGGCAAACGCTGGTGAAACGATGTACACCCAGCGATCCGCCTTGTCGGGCATGATCGTTTCTTTGAAGAACAGCTTGACGGCATCGGCGAGCGGCTGAAGAAAGCCGCCCGGGCCAGCACGATTTGGACCGATGCGGTGCTGAAAGCGCGCCAGCAGTCGCCGCTCGAACAGCGTGAAGTACGCAAACAGCGTTGTCGCCGCAAGCGCCACAATCAGGCACTTGACGATCAGAATGATGACATCGAGAAATGACATTGCTTTTTCCTAAAACGTACCGCGCATAATCAATTGCGTCATGTCCCTGAGCATGATCGACAATGCGTTGTATGTTTTACTCAGCTTTCTCCACCGCTACCTGCGTTCGCGGGCCAGTCAGAATAGCCGTCACTACAGCGCCGCGCACCGCCGGAACGAGCACCAATCCTGCGGCGAGGCCGGCATCGATCTGCGCCGGCAATTCCAGCGCGCCCACCGCCGACCGTACCCGCACCATCCCGCCAATGCCGACACCAAGCCGTTCAGCGTCAGGCTTGCTCAAAATGACATGCGGCGGCGGCATGCGCAGTTGAATCTTCGAGTCGCGCAACCATTCGCCACCACCGTAGGCGCGCACTGGCGTGAGCAGCGCGAAGGGGTACTGCGGATCGTTCGCGGGACGCTTATCGACGCCGCGCAGGTTTACCGTGAAACTGCTCTTGCCGTCGTCGGCCTGCGCGGCGATCTGCACGCCCACGCCCTCA
>DASTWM010000529.1:0-9751 GCA_035765855.1 Roseiflexaceae bacterium | reverse complement strand
CCAGCACCCGCCCATGCGCGCTGCCGTGGTTCCGGTAGTGAAAAAGGCTGATGTTCCATGACTCATCCATGGTCTCCAGGAAATGCAGCAGCGCGCCGGGCCGTTCAGGGAACTCGAAGCTGTACAACCGTTCGTCATGCGCTTCCGGCGCGCGCCCGCCAACCATGTGCCGTAAGTGGACGATTGCCAGCTCATTCTGCGTCAGGTCGAGCACAGTATAACTGGCGCGCTCAAGCTCGCGGATGAGTTCAAGTCGCTGGTCGGCGCGCTCAAGCTGCACGCCAACGAACACCACGGCATCTTCACGCGGCGCGTAGCGATAGTTGAATTCGGTGATGTTGCGCAGACCGAGCGCGCGGCAGAAGGCTTTGAACGAGCCGGGGCGTTCAGGGATGGTCACGGCCAGCAGCGCCTCGCGCTGTTCGCCGATTTCGGCGCGCTCCGCAATGTGCCGCAGCCGGTCGAAGTTGACGTTCGCGCCGCATGTCAGCGCCACCAGCGTTTCGCCGCGCAATTCGTGCTGCACGGCGTAGCGCTTCATGCCGGCCACCGCCAGCGCCCCGGCTGGCTCCTGAATCGCGCGCGTGTCCTCGAACACATCTTTGATCGCCGCGCACACATCATCGGTCGAAACCTGAATGAAATCATCAACATACTTCCGCGCCAGGTCAAATGTGTGCGCCCCGACCCGCCGCACCGCAACACCGTCGACGAAAATGCCGACCTGCGACAAGGTAATACGCTCGTTCTGTTGCACGCTCTGGGACATAGCGCCCGCGTCATCCGGCTCGACGCCGATGATCTTTAGTTCCGGGCAGATACTCTTGAGGAATACCGCAATACCGGCGATCAGACCGCCGCCGCCAATCGGCACGAAGACGTAATAGCGCGGCGCGCGCACCTGCTGTGAAAGTTCAAGGCCGATCGTGCCCTGACCGGCGATCACCAATGGATCATCGTACGGATGCACAAAGGTGAGGCCCAACTCTTCCTGTACGCGATACGCATGCGCCTCGGCGTCGCTGTAGCTGTCGCCATGGAGAATAATTTCGGCCCCACGGTCGCGGCACGCCTGCACCTTGATCGTCGGGGTCGTGCGCGGCATCACGATCACGGTTCGCACGCCGAGCTTCTGCCCGGAGAACGCGACACCCTGCGCATGGTTGCCCGCCGAGGCCGTGATCACGCCTTTTTCGCGCTCGGCGGGCGTGAGGTGCGCCATGCAGTTGTACGCGCCGCGCAGCTTGAACGAAAAGATCGGCTGCAAATCCTCGCGCTTGAAATAGACCTCGTTGCCAAGCCGCTTGGATAAATGCGCGGCATAATGTAAGGGCGTCTCATGGACGACATCGTACACGCGGCTGGTGAGAATGCGTTGGAGATATGCAACGTCCATGACGTTCAAGACCTTTCCTGTTCATGCTATCGCGCCTATTGTACCGCAGTGCGCGATGCCGTGCTCAAGCGCCGGGCGGCATCCACGCAGGGTGCCGCTACGGAATACCCAATCATGTAACGGTAGCCCGCGCTAATCCAATGTCATGCTCACCGCCGCCGACACGTCATCGAGATGCTGACGCACCTCACCCGGCAACTCCCAACTGGCGCCGCCAAGCACGTCGGCAAACTGCTCAATCGTGTCGGCCCCGCTGATCGCGCACGTCACCTCGGGATGCGACAGCACCCACGCGCTCGCGAGTTGCGCGGGCGTCTTGCCGAGTTCCTCCGCATGCTGCTGCACCGCCCGCACGACTTCGCCCACCGCGCCGTGCATGGTGCGCTCGAACTGGTCGCGGCGGCGCGTGGCCCACAGCGTCCCGGCGGGCGGCGGCTGTCCCGGCTGGTACGCGCCGCTGAGCAGGCCGACCGCCAGCGGGCTGTAGGCCATCACGCCCAGCCCCTGATCGCGCGCCAGGCCGAACATCTCGTCTTCAAGGCGGCGATTGAGCAGGCTGTAGGGATTTTGCACCGCGATGAACGGGTGCGCGTTGTGGACATCGGCCAGCCAGAGCGCCCGGCACACCTGCCATGCCGCGTAGTTGCAGCAGCCAACATAGCGCGCCTTGCCGCTCCGCACGACGTCGTCAAGCGCGCGCACGGTTTCCTCCAGCGGCGTGGTTTCATCGTAGCGATGCACCAGATACACGTCCACATGGTCGGTTTGCAGGCGTCGCAACGTGTTGTCGATCTCGCGCAGGATGTGGTAGCGGGAAAGGCCGCGGTCGTTGGGGCCAGCGCCGATCGGGGACGCGACCTTGGAGGTGATGACGACATGATCGCGCTTGCCTTTGATCGCCCGACCGACGATCACCTCGGAACGCCCGATGTTGGCGCGGTCGTCCATCGGCCCGTAGACATTGGCGCAATCAATCAGATTGACGCCCTGCTCGATTGCATATTCGACAAGCCGCTGCGCCGCCGCTTCATCCGCCTGGCCACGCAGGCCCAGTCCCAGCGCCAGCCGGCTCACTTTGACCCCGACCCTCCCAAAGTTCACGTATTCCATGATTGATAATCCTCACTCGCGCATGCAGAAAGAGACCGGGCAATCATGGCAGCGCATGACCTGCCTGTCAAGAAATGCCTGCCATTATGCTGTTTCGTGCGCCGTATGCTGTGGTAGACTAAATAAATCAGGTATGTTTTCCGGAATCGCTATCGACCCTCACCCTCACTCCCTCTCCCACAGGAGAGGGAAGGCGCGAAGCAACAGGCTAAGGGTCGTAGAATCCTGGAAGATGTGAGCAGCACACAAAGGAGTGATTCATGACCGCAATCGCGCCGACGACCGATGCCGCACAACTTTCACGAAACGGGATTATTGATTGCGACGTGCATCCGATCCCGCGCAGCACCGACGAGATTCGTTCGTACATGCCGATGCCCTGGCGCGACCGCTATTCCGGCGGCGGGCGCGGGTTCTTCGGCAATCCGGTTCACGGCATGCGCCTCGACAGCAAGCCGCCAAGCGGCGGCCCGACTGGGTCCGATCCTGATTTTCTGCGGCAACAATTAATTGACGAGTACGGCATTGCGTATGCGATTCTGCTGCCACGTGCGTTCTGCAATCTGCATCCCGACCCCGATTTTGGCACTGCCATTGCCGCAGCGTACAATGACTGGCTGGCCGACACCTGGCTTTCGAAGTACAACCATGATGGCGTGTTCAAAGGCTCGATCACCGTCGCCCACCAGGATCCGCAGGCCGCGGCGCGCGAAATCGAGCGCTGGGCCGGGCATCCACACTTTGTGCAGGTCATGATGGATTCGGGCGCACGCGCGCCATACGGGCAGCGCCACTATTATCCGATCTATGAAGCGTGCGAGCGCTACGGCCTCCCGCTCGCCATCCATCCCGGCACCGACGGCATGGGCATCAACGTGCAGCCCAGCCCCGGCTACCCGACCCACTACATCGAATGGCACACCTGCCTTTCGCTGGCCTTTCAGGCGCACCTGGTCAGCTTCCTCACCGAAGGCGTGTTCGAGCGCTTTCCCGGCTTCCGGGTGGTGCTGGTCGAAGGTGGCGTTTCCTGGCTTCCCGCGCTCATGTGGCGGCTGGACGCGGAATGGAAGGCGCTCCGCTCGGAGGTTCCGTGGGTGACGCGCATGCCGTCAACCTATTTGCGCGATCATGTGCGGCTCACCAGCCAGCCGCTCGAGCGGCCCGCTGACGACCGGCAGCTTTTGGCGATGCTCGACATGCTCGACGCCGAACACCTGCTGATGTTCGCCAGCGACTACCCGCACTGGGATTTCGATTCGCCCACACAGGCCTTTCCGAAGCTGCCGGAGCCGCTCCGCGAGCGCATCTTTTCGGCGAACGCGGCGGAATTCTACAAGCTGACCTAGCATGGCGAGGAGACAATGGGCCGTTATATCGTAGGGCGCGTCAGCGAGGTGCCGCCGGGCGCGCGCATGATTGTCGAGGTCGGCGGGCGCTCGATCGGCGTGTTTCATGTGAACGGGCAGTTCTACGCCTTGCGCAACCGCTGCCCGCACCAGGGCGCGCCGCTTTGCCAGGGCGCGATCAAGGGCATGGCGCTGCCGAGCAAGCCGGGCGAATATTGTTGGGGGCGCGAGGGCGAGATTCTGCGCTGCCCATGGCACGGCTGGGAATTCGACATTACCAACGGGCGCTCGATCTTTAACCCGCACAAGATTCGCGTGCGAACGTACGAAGTCACGGTTGAGGCAGATGACGATCCGTCGGTCGAAACGTACCCCGTCACGGTCGAGGACGGGGTGATTGTGCTGCATGTGTGAGTTCGGATGCATGCGCCCGCTCGCGACTATCTGCACAGGTTTCGCAGCATGGGCGAAAGTGTAACATGTACCACCAGCGCGTGCGCGTACACGCCGTGAGCGTGAACCCCGCGCGCCGGCACCAGCGCCGCGTGACGAATGCCGGAACATATTCCGGCTCGATCAGTTCTTCGCTGACGGCAAGAACGCCAGCAGGACTGAGCACGCGGCGCGCTTCGCGCAGCGCCTGCGGCTTGTCGCGAATCATCGGCAGCACGGCGATGGCAAACACCAGATCAACGCTGTTGTCAGGCAATGGCAAATGTTCGGCGGTTGCGGCAGACAGCAAGACGTTCTGCAATCCTGCCTGTTGAAACTGCTGTTGCACAGGGCGCAGCATGGCGGGCTGAAGATCGACGGAAAGCAATTGCCCATGCGCGCCGACCATCCGCGCGGCCTCCGCCGTGAACAGGCCGCTTCCCGTCCCCAACTCAAGCACGCGCATGCCGGGCTGAATAGGCAGCAGTTGCAACGTTTGTGCCGGGTCGCGGTAACACCGCCGCCAGCGGCTATGCAGCAATCGTCTGGCCCACGGCGGCGTCGGTACCGGCCATAACTGGATGGCAAGGCTCAGCAGCACTTTCGCGCCAAGCAGTCCGCCGAGCCAAACGAGCCAGCGCGCACGTCGTCGCATCATTCCTGCCCTGCTTTTGATGAAGCCACAGAGATCACAGAGATATGTTCTTTCTCGGTGCGCGCAGTGTCCGCTGTCGCGCATGCGTTTAGTTTCGCATGAGCGCCGCGAACAATGCGCGCCGCGCGAGCCGCCGTGAGCCAAACCGGCTGATCAGCGCCGGATGCTGGTAGCCGTACCGAATGCATTGCTGCGCCAGATGATCGGCCCAGTTCCTGAGCATATGCTGCCGTTCATAGGGAGCCAAAGCGCGCCGCGAACAGTCGCCGCGCCGCAGCGCCGAAGCGATGACACCCGCAGCGCGGCGCGCCGACACCAGCGCGCGCAGAATACCGTCGCCGAACAGCGGGGTGAGATAGCCCGTCGCATCTCCAACTAGCACAAGCCCGTCAAACGTCACCCGACTGACATGATAGCTCATGTTTGGCAGAACGTACGGGCGCTGAACGACCTGGCTGTGTTCCAGCCGCCGCGCTAATTCGGGCGCATGCTGAACATGATCCCAGAACACATCAACCGGTCCACGGGATTGATCGCGCGGAATTGCGCCGCGCATGCCGAGGCCGCAGCGCACGACGCCCGGTTCAAACTGGCTGAGTTGCACAACCGCGAGGTGTTGTGGATTAAAGAGATGCGTTTCCCACACATCCGGCATGAGATCGGCGACATGATCGAAAAACATGGAGATGGCGAAAAAATTATCCGCGCGGTCGGTGCTGCGGATGGCGAACTCGCGAAAGCTCAAGGCGTTCCGCCCGCTCGCGTCCACGACGATCCGCGCGCCGATGACGTATGGCGGCTCGTCGGTGGGCGGCTGCACGAGCACGCCAGCCACTTTTCCGTCGGGTGTGCGGTGGAGGCCGCGCGCGCGCCAACCGCAACGGACATGCACGCCAGCGCGTTTGGCCGTGCAGAGCAATTCATTTTCGAAGGCAATCCGATCAATCTGGAGAATGCCGCCATGCGCGCCGATGGCGTTGCTGGTGCGCGTTCCATCCGGCCAGCAGACGCGCATGTGCTGCATCCGCGAGAGCGCCCACGGAGGATCGTGTGTCGCAAGGCCGAGCGCAGCCAGTTCGCGCACCGTGCCGGGGATCAATCCTTCGCCTGAGCGCAGGCGATCAAGCGAGGGACGCGCGGCGGCATGACGTTCAAGCTGAATCACCGAGAAGTGCTGCTGTGCGAGCCGCAACGCGACGGCGCTTCCGGCTGGCCCGCCGCCAATCACGACGACATCGGCGGCGGCGCGCGGGCGCGAGGAAGGTTCGATCATGCTTATCAACATGTCCGCTTAACTGCTTGCTGCCGTTTCCCTGTTGCTTGATTATAAGCCATGCCCCGCAGCCATAGTGTTAGCAGTGCGCCTGCGGTAGATCAACGCGCCGCCGATGCCAAGCAAGCACAGACCGGCGCAGATCAGCAGCGTTTCGGACACGCCAATCACATTCGAGAGCGAGCCGATCAGGAAGCCGCCAATCGGCGTGCTGCCAGCGAACAGCAGCATGTACAGGCTCAACACCCGACCGCGTAGCTCGTCCGGCACGGCGAGTTGCAGCAGCGTGTTGGCGCTGGTCGAGAACAGGATGCCCGCGAACCCAAGCATCACTAACAGCGCGCCGGAAATGACGAAGCTGGTTGAGATAGCGACCGCGCCGAGCAAAATACTAAACACAGTTGAGCCGACGAGCAGCCGTCGCATGGTCACCTGGCGGGTGTACGCTGTGCTGAGCGCCCCGACCAGCGACCCAAAGCCCAGGAATGCCGACAAACCGCCGTAGCCAGCCGCGTTGGTGTGCAGCACAAAGCCCGACAGCAGCGGCAGCACCACGCTAAAATTGTAGCCAAACGTGCCAATCGCCGCGACAATGATCATGATCAGCAACACAGATGGCGTGTTCCACACATACGCCAGCCCTTCGAGCAGGCGCTGGCTCATCTTGCCCGCCGGGCTGGGCGGTGCCTTGTGTAAGGCATTCGGATCGATCATGATCAGGCCAGCCAACACCGCGACGAAGCTGATTGCATTTGCGAAGAGCACCAGCGAAATCCCCAAAAACAGGCTGCTGGCCCCCGCGATGATAATGCCGGCCAGCGCCGGGCCGACGATCCGCGCGCCGTTGAACAGCATTGAGTTCAGCGCCACCGCATTGACGACATGTTCGCGCCCCACCAGTTCAATCACAAACGCCTGCCGCACTGGATTATCCATAGCGGTGATGACACCCTGAAGTAACGCCAGCACATACACATGCCAGAGTTGAATCGCGCCAGTTGCCACCAGCGCAGCGAAAGTGATCGCTTGAAGCAGTGCCGCTGTCTGCGTCATGATCACAAGGCGCTGCTTGGGCCAGCGATCGGTGATGACACCGCCGATCAAAGAGAGCAGCAGCACCGGCAGAAACTGGAGCGCCGTCACCAAACCCAGGGCGAACGGCGAGTGCGTCAACTGAAGGACCAGCCAGTCCTGCGCAGTGCGCTGCATCCAACTGCCGGTTTGTGAAATAAGCTGGCCGATCCAGAACAGCCGGTAATTGCGGACGCTCAGCGCCCGGAAGCCACGCGTCAGCCGGTCGAACCTGCCGCCGGGCTGCTCGGTCGCCGGAGTGGCGATTTCAGCCGCGTCAGACTGCGGCTGTGATTGAGCGTTCATCGCTTGCATCGTTACATTCCTCTTCGATGATCACCCGCCGAAGCGCGGGCAGGGCGAGCTGTATCGCTGCTAATTCTTCGTCGCTAAGCTGCTCAAGCGATGGCACCAGGCGGCGAAGCGTTTGCTCCTGGGCGCGCTCATAATGGCGCTTCCCATGGTCCGTCAATTGCAGCACATGCTGCCGCCGGTCGCTGGGATCGGCCTCGCGCGTGATCCAGCCGCGCGCGACGAGCGCCTGCACGAGCTCGCTCATGGATTGCAGGCTGACGCGGCGCTTCTTCGCCAGCGCGCTGAGCGTCGTCGGTGCGGCGGCCAGGTGCGCCAGCACGCGAAACTGTGATATGGTTGTTTCCTCGCCAGCTTCGCGCCGCACTTCAGACGCCACAATGCGGTTCAGCAGCGGCAGCACTGCCAGAAGTTCCTGCGCCGTTTCCAGCGCTCTATCCGTGATCATCTCAACTCCTCAAGTATCCTGATAATAAGGATACCTGATGATAACCATGCTGTCAAGAAAGATCATCGGCTTTTCATTGTCTCTTTAGAATACTATTGGGCGCGTCATGTGGAACATACTAGCTTGCAATATGCTTTACTATAGAAAGCGTGGAACATGCCCATCCACTGCGGCCACTCTGCCGCAGCAGACCGAAGAAAGGAAAACAGATGACCGATGTATCAACCGAATACCGTTACAACCGCCTGACATGGGAAGAGATGAACGACGCGATTGCCATGCAGAAGGTAATCATCCTGCCGACCGGCTCGACCGAGCAGCATGGCCCGCATCTGCCGCTCGACACCGACGTGTTTCTGGCCGAATCGGTTTGCATGGAAGCGGCCCGGCGCGCGCCGGAGCGCATGCTGGTGCTGCCGCCGATCAGCTACGGCCTCAACCAGCATCATATCGACTTCCCCGGCACAGTGCATATCGAGCCGGAGATTTACATCGCCTTCTGCACCCAGATCACCAAGAGCGTCGCCTATCACGGCTTTCAGAAGATTTTGCTCGTCAACGGGCATGGCAGCAACACGCCGCTCAACGATCTGGTGGCGCGCAAAACGGTGCTTGGCACCAACTCGCTCTGCGCGGCGGTGAATTACTTCGCCTTCGGGCTTGAAACCTTTGCTGCCATGGGCGGCGAGCCGTTCATCGCCCATGCCGACGATTTCGAGACTTCGCTGTACCTCCATCTCGCGCCGGAGCGGGTGCGCATGGACAAAGCGGTTGCCGGGCATGACGTGATGGGAACGTATGTGAGTTCGGACAGCACCGCCAACTATCCCGTTCGCTTCAGCGACATCTGGGGTCGCTGGACGACGACCGGCGTGCATGGCGACCCGACCATGGCGACGGCGGAAAAAGGGCAGGCAGTCTTCGAGGCGGTTGTGACGCGCCTGATCGCGTTCGTCGACGAGTGGCGCGCATGGCCGATTGGCGAACGGCATGATCAACATACCGGTCCGGTGCAGGAGACTATTCAGTGGTGATGATTATCATAGAGAGATCAAATAAACACTGTCCCATGTGTCATTCCGAACGCAGTGAGGAATCTCCCCGGCGCGATTGCTCGCTTTGCTCGAAATGCCATGCTTGTCTGAGGTTTAGTTGATCACGTTATAAGGAGCATATTTTCATGAAAATTCGTGAGATCCGCGCGGTTGGGCTGCGCGACGCGACACCCGAAGGCGGCTGGAGCAACGAAATTCAGCCCGACGACTGCGTACACACGCTGATCGCCGTCATGACCGATGAGGGCGTGACGGGCCTGGGCAGCGTCTACACCAGCGATCATCTGGTGCGCGGCGCGCTTCAGGTGCTGGAGCCGCTGTATCGCGGCGAGGAGGCGCTGGAGCCGGAGCGCGTGAGCGAAAAATTGCATCAGCACACCTTCTGGCAGGGGCGCGGCGGCACGATCACCCACGCTATCAGCGGCATCGACATCGCCCTGTGGGATATTCTTGGCAAGGCGACCGGCCAGCCAGTCGGGCGGCTGCTGGGCGGGCGCTACCGCGAGCGCGTGCGGCCCTACGCATCGCTGCTGATGCAGGAGCCGGAGCCACTGCGCGAGCATCTTACACAATTGAAGGAACAGGGCTTCCGCGCCTTTAAGATCGGCTGGGGGCCATTCGGGCGGGTGAGCCATGCGAAGGATGAGGCGATC
>DASTWM010000528.1:0-4507 GCA_035765855.1 Roseiflexaceae bacterium | reverse complement strand
GAGATACGTGCGGATGCCGTCAAGCGCGGTGGTGCCGACGAACTGCCAGTTATCTTCGATGTTCAAATCGTAGCCGCGCGTCCATTCATGCACGCCGTCGGCATGGGCCAGCGCCACTGTTACCTGAGTAAAATTGTCGCTGCCGGGCGTGCCAGCGGGCTGCACGCCAACGCCAAGGCTGCTGCCGAAGTGATCGCGGGCGAAGATAGCGCCTTCACGGGCGCGGGCGGCGATTGCGTCGTCATTCAGCGGCTCGCGGGTTGGCTCAGTGATCGAACCCGCGAGCACGCCTGGCCCACCGGCAGCGGTCATCAGCGTGTGATAGACCGGCGCGCGGCTGTCGCCTTCCCACAGAGCAACTGTCATGCCGTGGTCCTTGAGCAATTGCACGGCGACCTCATCAAGCCGTTCGGAGCCGATCAGGTACTGGCCGAGCCGCTCGCGGATAATCGCCTCGGTCTGCGCCACCATGGCCTCGGCTTCCTCACGACTGTTGGCCTTCGCGCCGATCCGTAGCTCGTACTGCGCGCGCTTGGCCGAAATGCCGAGTGTCGGATTGTCCTGCGCCATGAGGTCGGCCACCATCTCGCCGATCACACTTTCGCCCTGCCCGGCCGCATGCAGCGTCTTGACCAGAATTACACTGGTCTGGCCGCGCTCGTCGCGCAGGTACGGCAGAATGGCGTTCTCCCACAAATAGCGCATTTCGGATGGCACACCCGGCAGCACCACCACGGTCGCGCGCTCGTCCTCGACAATGAACGACGGCGCGGTGCCGCGCGGGTTCTCGACGATTCGCGCGCCCTGCGGCACGTAGGCCTGTTGGCGGTTGCTGGGGCTCATGGTGCGGCCAAACGAACGGAAACGCGCCTCGATCTGTTCGAGCAGGTGCTGATGAAATTCCAGCGGTCGCCCGGTCGCCGTGGCAACCGCCGGGCGGGTCATGTCGTCCACCGTAGGGCCAAGGCCGCCGGTACAGATCAGCAGATCGGCGCGGTCCATGGCCTCGTTGATCGTGGCGACGATGCGGCCCTGGTTGTCGCCGACGACGGTTTTGCGGAACAGGTTGATGCCGATGCTGGTAAGCTGGCGCGCGAGAAAGGCGCTGTTAGTGTCAATCGTTTCACCCAGCAGCAACTCCGAGCCAATTGCGATAATTTCTGCATTCATAATATGCCTGTATGGAACCGCAGATACACACCGATGAACGCCCATACTGATCTATAACGGGTTGCCGTTGCGTTGCGCCCTCACCCTCGGTCCCGCTCCCACTGGGAGCGGGAAGCGGCGGCAGCCGCAAGGTGAGGGAATGGTGCAATTTAAGCGCAAACCGCTATAAACATCAGCATCCATCGGCGTGCATCGGCGGTTACGCTTGATCTTCTGTAGATGGTTGATTACCAGCAGTGAGCAGCCTGGGCTGCTGCGACGGCGGCAAACCGGCGCGCCATTCGGCCCACAGTTCCTGCTCACGCTGCGCGCGCACCCGTTTGGCGATCTCAATCGCGCCATGCCAGCGATCACTGATTTCCTGGCGCAACGCCGGGCCAGATCGATTTGCGCCGAGCGCGACCGACGCCGCGCCAATGGCTGTGCCAACCACGAAGCCCAGAAGAAAAGGGTTCATACGTGCTCCTACGTTCGGGCGGCAACTTCCGCCTGCATGCGCGCAATCACATCCGCCACCGGCAGCGCGCCAAGGTCTTCACCGGAGCGCAAGCGCACGGCCACTGCGCCCGCTTCCTGCTCTCTGTTGCCGATTATAAGCATGTACGGTACTTTCTGCAACTGCGCGCGCCGGATTTTGGCCTGCATGCGGTCCTTGCTATCATCCACCTCCACCCGCAGCCCGGCGGCCTTCATCTGTGCAGCAACTTCGCGGCCATACGCGCCCTGTTTTTCGTCCGAAATTGGGATGATGACCGCCTGCACCGGCGCGAGCCAGAGCGGAAACGCGCCTGCAAAGTGCTCGATCAACACGCCCAGAAAGCGCTCCGTCGAGCCCGTGACGGCGCGGTGAATCACCACTGGCGTGTGCGGCTGGCCGTCCTCGCCAATGTATTCCAGGCCAAGACGCTTCGGCTGCACGAAATCGACCTGGATCGTCGAAAGCTGCCACTCGCGGCCAAGCACGTCGCGCGCCATGAAGTCGGCCTTGGGGCCGTAGATCGCCGCCTCACCCGGCGCCTCGCGGTACTCAACGCCGTAGTGATTCAGCGCCGTGCGCAGGGCGTCCTCGGCCAGTTCCCATGCCTCGTCGTCGCCGATGTACTTGCCGCTGCCGCCGCGCAGCGACAGGTCCACGCGGTAGTCCGTGAACTTGTACGTCGCCAGCACCTCGCGAATGAGATTCAGCGCGCGGCCAAACTCTTCTTCGATCTGGTCGGGACGGCAGAAGATGTGGCAGTCGTCCTGCGTCAGCGAGCGCACCCGCGTCAGGCCGTTGAGCGCGCCACGATCCTCGAAGCGGTACAGCGTCGCGAACTCGGCGAAGCGCATGGGCAGATCGCGGTAGGAATGGATGCCCATCTCTTTGTAGAGCGTCATATGGCTGGGGCAGTTCATCGGCTTGAGCCGGTAAATGTGCTCCTCGTCCTCGACCATGGGCGGGAACATCGACTCGCGGTACGCCTCGTAATGGCCCGATTTCTTGTACAGGCTTTCTTTGACGACGTGGCCCGTCCAGACATGCTGGTAGCCATAGCGCGTCTGCACATCGCGCACGTACTCCTCCATGGCATGGCGCAGCGCCTCGCCCTTGGGCGTGAACAGCGGCAGCCCCGGCCCAACATCGTCGGAAAAGTAGAACAGGCCGAGATCTTTGCCGATCTTGCGGTGGTCGCGCCGCCGCGCTTCCTCCAGCATGAACAGGTATTCATCAAGCTCGGCTTTGCTGTTCCATGCCGTGCCGTAGATGCGCTGGAGCTGCGGGCGATTCTCGTCGCCGCGCCAGTACGCGCCCGCGATACTCAGCAGCTTGAAGCCCTCCACCGGGATCTGGCCCGTGCGCTCGACATGCGGGCCGCGACACAGATCCTCGAACGTGTCCTGGCGGTACGTCGAGATTACCACGCCGCCCGGCTGGCCCGGCTCCGCATCCAGCGCGCTTTCCGTTGGGTCGGCGGCGTCAGCTGCCTCACCGTACTCGTCCGCGCCACGCGCCAGCCCGTCAATTAATTCGATTTTGTACGGCTGATCATGGAACAGCGCGCGGGCTTCGTCAGCGCTGACCACGCGGCGCTCGAACGGGAAGTTGCCGCGAATAATCCGCCGCATGCGCTCCTCGACATCCTCCAGGTCCTCGGGCGTGAGCGAGCGCGGCAGATCGAAATCGTAGTAAAAACCATTTTCGATCGGTGGGCCAATTGCGATTTTGGCGTCCGGGAACACCTCCAGCACAGCCTGCGCCATGACGTGCGCCGACGAATGCCGCAGCCGATAATACGGATCGTTTTCTGGTGAAACTGCCATAACTCCTCCATTTTCGATTGACGATTGACGATTGACGGTTGCCCTGGAGCCTCGCTCGTAAATCGGCAATCCAACATCGTCAATTGCTACTCAACGTTTACAACCATCTCGCCCTGATTGATCTGCACGCCGGAAACGCGGCGGCCCTGCGCGTCAAGCTGGGCGTTCAACTGATTTTCGAGCGAGCGGGTCAAATCCTGCACGTTGATAACCTGATTCAGCATACCGCTCACCTGCGGGTCGGTGGCGACAATACGGCCACCCTGCACAGCCAGGCCGGAGCGAAAGGTGCTGGTCGTGCCGAGCGCGCTGATGCTGGCTTGAAGCTCGCCGGGAACAAAGTGCACCTGCACGCCATCAATTGGGCGCATGGAACTGGCGCGTGATGCCAGAAAGCCATTGGCCTGCTGCTCGGTGACGCGCAGTTCGCCCGAAGGCAGGCCCGCAACAACGGTTGGCAGCCCGGCTTGCGCGCCCTGCTCGATCTGCTGGCCGACCTGGCTCTGACCCTGCTGCGCAAGTTGCCGACCGATGAGATTGCCGACTTGCTGGCTCACACTGTCGCGCAGAAAATAGTTATACGCGACGACAGCAATCAGCACCGCCCACACCAGAATCACCAGCGTCCACAAACATCCATGGCCGCGCCGTCGCTCGCGGCGATTCTGGTAATAGCGTTCCTGGTTATATGACATAGCTGCTCCTTTTGAAAAACAAAAAGCCCTCCGCCCGCATGGGACGAAGGGTTGCTCCGTGGTTCCACCCAAGTTCAGATTGACGATTGACGATTGACGATTGACGATTGAGCCATAGCCCAACGTTCAAACCGCAATCTGCAATCTGCAATCACTTGTTCGGCGCAGTAACGGGCGCGACGCGCGCTTCCATACTTGCATGGTCGTTCCGGAAGCGACTCAAAGGTGGTTTTCGCCGGGCTCATGGCCGGGTGCGCTCGCAGTCGGTGGCGCGCCCTCCCTGAAGGCTGTGGCCGGGCTACTCGTCCTCGTCAATGTGCGTATCTACATTTATAGAATGT
>DASTWM010000527.1:0-9292 GCA_035765855.1 Roseiflexaceae bacterium | reverse complement strand
GCCGATCTTCGCCGCGCCATCTTTGGTCAGGCACAGCGCCGCCCGCCATGGATTCACGCGCTGGATTGCGCCATTGATCACGACCGTACCTTCGTCCGAGGTGCGCGCGCCATGGAAGCCAAATGCCATCGCGCCGAGCAGGTCCATACCGTCGCGCGCGGCGTACGGGGCGCGGGCCATCGCTTCAACTGTCGCCCCATGCTGTTTGCCGTCGGTCCACACGGTATCGCCGGACGCATCGCTGCCGGGCATCGCGCCGTCGGCGTTCAGCACCTCGACATGCACATGATCGGCAAGCTGCACCAGGAAATAATCGAGCGTGCCGCCCGCCACACTGCGGCGAAAAAAGCGCACGCTGCCATCAGTTGCAGCGTCCTGTCGGGTGCTCGCCGCATGGTACTGCGCTAATGGCACGCTGCTTGCCACCACGGTCGCAACGGGCCTGGCCGCGCCAACGATTGACTCAGCCTGCTGTTGCTGCGCTGGCGGCGCGCCCGGCCAGTTGGACCATTGCACCGGGGCAGGCCGCCCGAACAGCCAGAACACCAGGCCGCACAGCACAACCATGACTGGCACAAGCTTGAAGGTATTGGCATTCGAGCGATCAGAAGGAAACCACATGTTGGTTAGAAATGATATGTGACGGATGATTAATGCACACAGCGAATGCCATTAGTCATGACGCAAGCCTATTGTAGCGTGCCTGTAGCCCGGCGCGCCTGCTGGACATGGTACAAATCAGTAGCAAATGAAACACAAAAGTTGTTGTTATGCACGCTTGAAGAGCTATAGTATAGCACATATGTTCTATTTCGTCAACCTTGACAGATCGCCTCCGGGCGTGCTATCCTAACGTTTACTAAACCTCCCGGTGCTGACATGCGACGACCGGAAACCTGACGCAATTCCTCAGCACCCGGTCGCCCCACTGCAGGAAACACAATGGACGCCTCCTTCACGCACGCGACCGGCGGCAGCGAAGCCGCAGTGGATTCGCCCCGTTCATCCCGCCGCACTGCTACGCTGCCGCAGGCTGAGCCACTGTGCCCGAAGCCGGAATGGATGCACAACCCGGCTGTCAACTCGCTGGTGCAGCGCCTGATGACCTCAAAGTATAATCCGCCTGATGAGCAGGGCGCGCTGCAAGTGCGGCAGGCGTATGCGATTGCGTATGAAGCGCATGACGGCCAGAAACGCGCGTCGGGCGAGCCGTATATCGATCACCCGGTGGCGGTGGCGCATATTCTGATCGACCTGGGGCTTGACGCCGACACGATTGCCGCCGCGCTGCTCCACGATGTGGTTGAAGACACCGCCATTACGCTTCCGCAGGTCGAGCAACTGTTCGGCCATGATGTCGCGCATCTGGTGGATGGCGTGACCAAGCTGACCGTGCTGGAAAATCAAACCAAAGAAGACGCGCAGGCCAATACCTATCGCAAGATGTTCATTGCCATGGCCGACGACCCGCGCGTCATTCTGGTGAAGCTGGCCGACCGGCTGCACAACATGCGCACGATCAGCGTCATGAAGCCTGAAAGCCAGCAGCGCAATGCCCGCGAGACGCTCGATATTTACGCGCCGCTGGCCAACCGGCTCGGCATCTGGCAGCTTAAGTGGGAGCTGGAAGATCGCTCGTTCGCCGTGCTGTACCCCGAAAAATATCAGGAGATCAAACGCGCGCTGAATATCCGCCGGCAGGAGCGCGAGCGCACGGTGCAGCGGGTGATCGCCAAGATGCAGCAGGAGCTTGGGAAGGAAGGCATTCGCGCCGACATCACCGGGCGGCCCAAGCACATTTATTCGATTTACCGCAAGATGGAGCGCAAAAACGTCAGCTTCGATCAGATTTATGATCAACTTGCGGTGCGGGTGATCGTGGATACGGTGGCTGACTGCTACCGCGTGCTGGGCATTGTCCACGCGACATGGCCGCCAGTGCCGGGCGAGTTCGACGATTACATCGCCCGCCCGAAGGAGAGCCTGTACCAGTCGCTCCATTCGACGGTGCTCATTCCCGGCGGCCAGCCCTGCGAGGTGCAGATCCGCACCCATGAAATGCACGAGGTCGCCGAGCGCGGTATCGCCGCCCACTGGCGCTACAAAGAGGGCTTTGGCCGCCGCGACCCGACATTTGAAACCAAGCTGGCATGGCTGCGCAGCCTGATCGTCGGGCGGCATGAACTGTCCGCGCCGGAGTTTGTCGAGACGCTCAAAACCGAGGAGCTTGAGGAACAGGTCTACGTCCTTTCGCCGAAGGGCAAAATTATTGAACTGCCGGTTGGCTCCACGCCGGTGGATTTTGCCTACCGCATCCACTCGCAAATCGGCAACAGTTGCGCGGGCGCGAAGGTCAACAACCGGATCGTGCCGCTCGATTACCAGCTTGCAAATGGCGATATCGTCCAGGTCATCACCACGAAAAATGGGCGCGGGCCAAGCCGTGACTGGCTCAGCTTTGTTAAAACCAGCGGGGCGCGCTCGCACATCCGGCGCTATTTCAAGAAGCAGCGCCGCGATGAAAATGAGACGGCGGGCCGCGACATGCTCGAAAAAGAGATGAAGCGGCTCGGCCTTCAGGCGCCATTCGACCAGATCGCGCAACTGTACGGCTTGAAAGACATCGAGGATCTGTTCGCGCAGATCGGCAGCGGCGATCTTTCGGCGCGCGCAGTCGTGCAGAAGGTGCTCGCTCAGGAAGTCAAAGAAGAGCCGTCGCTGGCTGATCTGCCGCAGGTCACGCCGCAGCCGGAGCGCCGCACCAACGCGAAAGGCATCCGCGTGCGCGGCGTCGATGGCGTCATGACGCGTCTGGCGAAGTGTTGCAATCCCGTGGCGGGCGAGCCGATTGTCGGGTATGTGACGCGCGGGCGGGGCGTGACAATCCACCGCGCCGACTGCCGCGCGGTGCTGAACGAACCAGACCAGGCGCGGCTGGTGGATGTCGCATGGGGCGAGTCGCGGCAGCAGCAGGGCTATCCGGTGCCGGTGCGCATCGAGGCGTGGGATCGGGTCGGCCTGTGGCGCGACATTACCAGCGCCGTCGCCGATGCCGACATCAACATCGAGCGCGTCGATCAACTCCAGATTCGCAAAGAAGGCCGCGCGATCCTCATGGTCATTCTCACCATCCACAGCATTGCGGAACTAACCACCATCCTCGACAAACTTAACCGCCTTCCAGATGTCATTATTGCCCACCGCGAACACAGCGGCGTTTCTCCGAGCATGTAGTCCCCGCATGATCCAGGTGTTGAAGCATCGTCACTTCGTTCTGGTGCTATACTACTATGCGGACGGGTTATTTTTAGCCACAGAGACCACAGAGATATACCTAAAGGTTCTCCCTCTGTGGCCTCTGTGATCTCTGTGGCAAGAAAAGTAAGGAACCAACGATGGCGTTTTTCGACATGCCCTTTGAGCACCTTCAAGCCTACCGGCCCACGCGCGAGGAGCCAGATGATTTCGATGCGTTCTGGCAGCAGACGCTTGACGAGGCGCGGCAAGCCGCTTTCGAACCGCATTTTACGCCCGTTGATTACGGCTTGCGTTCCGTTGAAACGTTCGATGTGACGTTTAGTGGCTACGGCGGGCAGCCGATCAAAGCGTGGTTGCAGGTGCCGCGCCAGCGCTCCGGGCCGCTGCCATGCGTCGTGGAATTCCTCGGCTACGGCGGCGGGCGCGGCTTCCCGACCGATTGGCTGCTGTGGAGCAGCGCGGGCTACGCGCACCTGATCATGGACACGCGCGGGCAGGGCAGCAGCTGGAGCAAAGGCGACACGCCCGACCCTGAGGCGGACGGCGCGAATCCACATTTTCCCGGCTTCATGACGCGCGGCGTGCTCGATCCGCGCACCTATTATTATCGTCGCGTCTTCACCGATGGTGCGCGGGCGGTCGATACGGCGCGCAGCCACCCGGCGGTGGACGCCAGCCGCATCGTGCTCACCGGCGGCAGCCAGGGCGGTGGCATCACGCTGGCGGTGAGCGGGCTGGTGCCGGATGTACATGTCGCCATGCCAGACGTGCCGTTTTTGTGTCATTACCGGCGCGCCACCGAAATCGTCGACTCCATGCCGTATCAGGAGATCGCGCGCTACTGTATGACGCACCGCGAAAAAATCGACACGGTGTTCCGCACGCTTTCGTACTTCGACGGCGTGAATTTCGCCACGCGGGCGCGGGCGCGGGCCTTGTTCTCGGTTGGCCTGATGGACGAAACATGCCCGCCCTCGACCGTGTTTGCGGCCTACAATTATTACGGCGGGCCTAAAGATATTCGCGTGTGGCGCTACAATCACCACGAAGGCGGCGGCGCCTATCAATCGGTTGAAAAGGTGCGCTTTCTGGCCGAGCAGTGGTAATACATGGCTGAGTAACGGAGCAACATGCACTATGTTGCTCCGCTTTTTTTTGCGCTCGCGCGGCGTGCAGTCAGTTGGGCATCACGCGCATGTCATGCTCTCGGTCCGCCAAATGCAACATGGGAACATATCTGACTGTGCAAACGTCGGTATAGTGAAAGGGCTATACAGTATAGTCAGGTATAAACATGCAAGGAGTTGGCATGAAAAGGCTTTTTACTCTCATCTGCTTGCTTGGCCTTGTCATCGCAGGAAGTGGATTGTATGTGGCAGGCGTCAGCGCGCAGGGGCAGCAGCAGTGTTTTCCCGAAACGGGCAAATGTGTCAGCGGTCGTTTTTTGCAGTACTGGCAGCAAAATGGCGGCCTGCCGGTGTTCGGCTACCCACTGACCAACGAGCAGCAGGAGAATGGCTTTACGGTGCAGTACTTCGAGCGCCAGCGCTTTGAATTGCACCCCGAAAATCAGGCACCGTATGATGTTCTGCTGGGCCGCCTCGGTGCCGAGGTCTTGCAGCGCATGGGGACCGACTGGTCGTCACAGCCAAAGGCAACTGGCCCCATGGCGGGCTGCACCTACTTCCCTGAAACGCAGCACAACGTGTGTAATCAGCAGGGCAACACCGGCTTTTTGAACTACTGGCAAACCCATGGCCTGGAGTTCAACAACAATACGAGCAAGGATTATCGTGAAAGCCTGGCGCTGTTCGGCTATCCGATCACCGAGGTGCAGGCGTATACCGCCAGCGACGGCAAATCGTACCAGGCGCAGTGGTTCGAACGCGCGCGCTTTGAGTGGCACCCGAACGAACCGAATCCCTACAAGGTGCTGCTGGGCCGCCTCGGCGCGGAGGCGCTGGCGAGCCAGCCAACCACGCCGCCCGAAGTCAACAATGCCGGTGCGGTGCAAACACTTGTGAATTATTACAGTGCCATCGAGCAGAAGAAGTATGATGAAGCGTATCATATCTGGGCGAATAACGGCGCAGCCAGCGGCCTGACGCTTGAGCAATTCAAACAGGGTCTGGCGAATACGGTGCGTACGGACGTGGCGATCGGCTACTTGCAAGGCGTCAACACAGCAGCTGATCATGTGATCCTGCCGGTGACAATCACGGCTGTGGTGAACGATCCGAGCGTCCCCGATCTCGGGCAGCGCGTGCAGGTGTTCACCGGCACATACACGGTGCAACAAGCCGATAGCAGTCTCACGCCGACTGGCTTTGTGATCGCCGCCGCGCATATCGCCGAGGTCAGCAATCCAAAGCTGCCGCCCGCCGAGCGGAGCGCGCCGGAGCAACTGGTTCAAGCGTATTACAACGCGATCAATCAGCATGAGTTTGCGCATGCCTACACGCTGTGGGACAATTCCGGCACCGCGTCGAACCAGGGCTTCGCGCAGTTCCAAACCGGTTTTGCGAACACGAATAGTGTTGCGATTGCCATGGGAACGCCACAGGTGCAGGGCGCAGCCGGATCGTTGTATGCAGATGTGCCAATTGTGATTGTGGCAACGCAGAAGGATCAGACACAGCAGACATTTTGCGGCACCTACACGGCGCGTCGCCTGAATGTGCCACCGTTCGACCAGCTTGGCTGGTATATTCAGCGCGGCAACATCACGCAGACCAGCAATGTGCAGCTTGGCAGCGCCGAGGCCAACGCGCTGCTGAATGGCGGCTGTCCAGTGAAGTAGTTACCTACTCAGGTAGGTACATGGTGCAGGGGCAGGTCTCAGACCTGCCCTTCCGTGTGCCAATTGACAACAGCACCATGCATATGCCATAATCACTATACTTATTTTCTAAGTAGTCACGGTATGGAATAACCCATGAGTCCACTCGCTCGATCACCGCTCATGCTGGAACACGCGCTGCTCGGCTTTGTGCGCCAGCGCCCCACCCATGCCTATGAAATCCACCAGATGCTTCAGCATTCGGAGAAGCTTGGGCTGGTCTGGCACCTGAAGCAGAGCCAGCTCTATGCGCTGCTCACACGGCTTGAAGAGTCTGGCTACCTTGCCAGCACGACCGAGCCGCAGGGCAGCCGCCCGCCGCGCAAGATCTTGCATCTGACCGAGGAAGGCCATGCGGCGTTCGAGGAATGGGTTTCCACGCCCGTCGAGCATGGGCGCGATTTTCGGCTGGAGTTTCTGGCCAAGCTGTTTTTTGCGCGCCAGCAGGGAACAACGACTGCCGCACAACTCATCGCTTCACAACGCCGCGCCTGCGAAGAATGGCTCGCTGAACTGCATGCGAAGGCGGCGCGCAGCAGCGCGGAATCGTACGATTGGCTTGTGCTTCAGTTTCGGGTGGGGCAAATCAATGCCGTGGTCGATTGGCTGACGTTGTGTGAAACGACGCTCGCATCGGACGAGTAAGCTCAACGCGCGCAGCACAACGATACATGATCTGCCTGTTTGTATCACAATTACTGAAAAGAAGAGTTTCCATGCCACGCTTCCGATGTCTCATCCTGTTGGCGCTGCTTGCGCTCCTGAGCGCATGTGGTTCAACGCCTGCCGCACCTGCGCCGACGACACTCAACGTCTTCGCCGCCGCCTCGCTCACCGAGGCGTTCACCGAGATTGGCAAGAGTTTCGAGGCGACACACCCAGGCACGACTGTGGCATTCAATTTCGCCGGATCGCAGCAACTCGCGCAGCAGATCGCCCAGGGCGCGCCAGCGGACGTGTTTGCTTCGGCCAACACCAGCCAGATGAACGCGCTCATCACGTCGGGCCATGTCATCAGCGGCACGCAGGAGACCTTTGCGCGCAACCGGCTGGTGGTCATCACGCCGAAAGAGAACCCGGGCAAGATTGGCTCGCTCAACGATCTGGCAAAGAGCGGCATCAAGTTGGTTCTTGCCGACAAGTCAGTGCCAGTCGGCGGCTATTCGCTCACCTTTCTCGACAAGGCATCTAAGCAGCCGGAATACACCAGCGAGTATAGCCCGACCGTGCTGAAAAACGTCGTTTCTTATGAGGAAAATGTCAAGGCGGTGTTGAGCAAAGTCACGCTTGGCGAAGCTGATGCGGGCATTGTGTACACCTCGGACATATCGCGCGCTGCCGCCGATAAAGTCAACAACATTGACATTCCCGACGAGTTGAATGTGATCGCGTCCTATCCGATTGCTCCGGTGAAAAACTCGAAAAATGCTGCCACGGCCCAGCAGTTCGTAACGTATGTGCTGTCATCAGATGGGCAGGATGTGTTGGAAAAGTATGGATTTTTGCCGGTGGCACGTTGACAAGATGACAGGGTGATTTACGTTTTACGATGCTTTACGCTGAAGGAGCGCCCATGGCGAAACTAGCCCTTTCTCAAACGCATACCACCCGAAGCGCCGTCACCCTCAGCCATAAACAGCCGCGCCGCCTGCTGCTCGTGCTGGCGAGTCTGCCGCTGCTGCTGTTTCTGCTCGTGCCATTGGTCGCGCTGGCGCTACGTATATCGGTTGCCGACATGCTGGCGCACCTCAGCACGCCGCAAGTCGCGCAGGCCGTCACGCTGAGCATCACCACCACGCTCATGACCACGTTTATTACGGTGGTCAGCGGCACGCCGCTCGCCTATCTGCTGGCGCGGCACCGGTTTCGCGGGCGCACCGTGCTCGACACGCTGCTCGATTTGCCCATGGTGCTGCCGCCATCCGTGGCGGGCATTGCGCTGCTGATTGCGTTCGGGCGGCAGGGCATGATCGGCAGCTATCTGAATGATCTGGGGTGGAGCATTCCGTTTACGCAGGCGGCAGTGGTGCTGGCGCAGATGTTTGTCGCCGCGCCCTACTTCGTTAAAGCGGCTGTAAGCGGGTTTGCGGGCGTTGAGCGCGATCTCGAACAATCGGCGGCGCTCGACGGCGCGGGGCCGCTCCAGATTTTTCGGGCGATCACGCTGCCGCTGGCGTGGCCGGCGCTGCTGAGCGGCGCGGTGATGACCTGGGCGCGCGCGGTCGGCGAGTTCGGCGCGACGATTATCTTCGCGGGCAATTTTCCGGGCCGCACGCAAACCATGCCGCTGGCGATTTACATCGGTTTCGAGCTTGATTTACAGATCGCGCTGACACTATCTATTATTTTGCTCGCTACCTCGTTTGGGGTGCTGTTCGTCGTCAAGCGATTATTACACCAGCGTGTGTGAGATTTACCACAGAGGCACAAAGGGTACAGAGATTCAGTTTGAGAACAGGAGAAGGGTCATGGAACATCCCCTGTCCAAAACGGCAGCACCGCCCACACCCGCGTCCTGGCTGTGTCATGCAGCATGTCGAGCATGGCAAGGATACTGTCACCAGTCGGAAATGGTTTTGGCGGCGACCATTCACGTCTGCCGCGCAGCACCATGATCGGCGCTTCGCGGTCTTGCGGCAGATTAGCAAGCTCCTGTGCCCGTATGAGCGCCTCCGGCATGCCACCAAGCTGATCGACCAATCCGCGCTCCAGCGCATCCGCGCCGCTCCATACACGACCGCCAGCAATCGGCTCAAGATCGCCTTCCGTCAGGCCGCGCCCGGCGCGCACGCGCTGCTTGAAGTCGTCATACGTTGCGAAGATTTGCGCCCGCAACGCCTGCCGCTCGTCATCGTTCAGCGGCTCGGTGACGGAGAAGAGGCCGCTGTGCGCGCCACGACTGAGTACCACCGTATTGATTCCCGCCCGTTCCAGCATGCCAGCCAGCACCGGGCGCAACGAAATTACGCCGATGCTGCCGGTGAGCGTAGCAGGCTGCGCGACGATGGCTGCGGCAGGCGCGGCAATATAGTAGCCACCCGATGCGGCCACATCGCCCATGGCGACCACCACCGGCTTCTGCTTGCCGACGCGCAGCACCTCGCGCCACATTAGGTCAGAGGCGAACGCATCGCCGCCCGGCGAATTGACATGCAACACCACGGCAGCGACACGATCATTGTGTTCGGCCTGCCG
>DASTWM010000526.1:0-14811 GCA_035765855.1 Roseiflexaceae bacterium | reverse complement strand
AGCGTGATACCGGCAACAATCCGGCGCTGGAAAATGGCGTACAGAATGAGTGGCGGAGTCGACGCGAGCGCTGCGGCTGCCATGGTCACGCCGCGCTGCACGTAGTTGCCGCCGCCGAGCACCTGCAACCCAACCGGAAGCGTCAGCCGGGTGCGATCGCTCAGAATGATCAACGGCCAGAACAGGTCATTCCAATTCCCAAGGAAGGTGAAAATACCCAGCGCGACCAGCGCCGATGTCACCATGGGCAGACAGATCTGCCAGTAAATACGGAAACGGCCGGCACCGTCGACAACCGCCGCTTCTTCAAGCTCGCGCGGAATGCTCAGGAAGTGCTGCCGCAGCAGAAAGACGCCGAATACATTCGCGCCGTTGAGCCAGATCAGGCCGTTGTAGCTGTCGAGCCAGCCGAGATTGCGCATGAGCAGAAAATTCGGGATAAAGGTCACAGCGCTTGGGATCATCAAACTGGTAATCAGCAGAAAGAAGATCACATCGCGCCCGGGGAACTCCAGCCGCGCATAGGCATACGCCGTCAGCGAACACAGGAAAAGCACCAGGGCAGTAACTGATGTCGACACAAAGAAGCTGTTCACCAACCAGCGAAAGACTGGCAGCGTTGGATCGCTCAGAATGCGCACGAAATTTGCAATCGTCGGATGCTGTGGAATCCAGCGGATCGGCCAGACCAGTGTCTCGCTCTCGGGCGAAAATGCCTGCGAATACATGTACACGATCGGCATCAACGTGATAAGCGTCAGGAAAAGCAGCCCGATGTAAAGGAAAATCACGCCAATTGAGAAGCGGCTCTGGCCACGGGGTTGGCGAAGTGGAACTGATGTTGCCATGGTTTCTCTCCTAGTACTCTACCTGACGGCGCAGCAACCAGAACTGGACCAGTGTGACGACGATCATGATCAGCGCCAGCACCACAGCCATGGCCGATGCGTAGCCAATGCGGAAGAAGGACCATGCTGTCTGGAACAAATACACGAGCACCGTTCGCGATTCATTTCCCGGGCCGCCCTGCGTCATAATCAGCGGCTGCCCGAACACCTGCATCTGCGCGATGAACTGGGTCACGCCGACGAAGAGCAGCGTTGGGCGCAGCAGCGGCAGCGTGATGCGGAAGAACATCTGCTGACCATTGGCTCCGTCGATCTTCGCCGCTTCATACAGCGATTCGGGAATGCCCTGAAGTCCAGCGAGAAAGACCAGCATTGGCCCGCCAAATGTCCACCACACCGTGGCGAGCGAGATCGCCGGAAGCACGATATTCGCGTCGCCGAGCCAGACAATGCGTGGCCCATGCAGAATATCCGTGATGTAATAGTTGAGCAGACCGCGCGTAGGATCGAACACGCGCTGCATGACCAGCGCCATTGCCGACACGGAAAGGAGCGCGGGAACGTAGAACAGCGTTCGGAACACATTCCGACCAGCGATTTTCTGCTTCACCGCCGCGGCGACCGCCAGCGACAGCACGATCATGATGATCATGGTCAGGATGGAGAAATAGACGGTGTTACCCAGCGTCTTCCACCACAGCGGATCGTTCATCAGCCGCGTGTAGTTGTCGAAGCCAAGCCATTTTTGTGTCTTGGCCATAATCTTCCAGTCATACAAACTCATGCGCAGACCGGAAATGATCGGGTACAACAAAAAGACAATAAAGAAGATAAGGTGAGGCAAAATAAAAAGGTAGTTTGGAAGTTGTTTGCGCAGACGACGGGCGCGCACATCACGCGCCTCCTGCAGGGTCGTCCCTTGCGCCTGTGTTGAGGTAGCCATGAGTTGTGCTCCTGTTCATCTCGGCGTGCGAGGCAATGCCTCGCACGCCCAGCAACAACTAGCCGCGGTCGAGGATCGACTGCACCTGGGTGTTGGCCTCATCGAGCGCCTGCTTGGGCGGCGTAGTACCCGCCAGGGCAGCACTGAATGCGGCCTCGTACGCTGTGACGATCTCGTTGATCGACGGATGTGACTGGCCGGGGCGTCCGATTTCCTTGAACTCCGCCGCTGCCATCTTCCCCGATGGGATATTCTGGACGGCTGGCTTGTTCTGCACCGACAGACGTGCCGGAACCTGGCCAGAGGTCGCCCATGTCTCACCATTATCCGAAAGCCACTTAATCAGATCCTTCGATGCTGAAAGATTCGGATCCTCAACGCCGTTCGGAATGATCAGCATGTGCGAGTCGAACCGCACCGCCTGCTTACCATCCGGCGCGAGTGAGTTGATGTACATCGGCTGCATGACCTGCGCTGAGTCCGGATTGTCCTTGAAGAAGTTAAGATTCCATGTGCCGTCCCACATCAGCGCAATTGAATTGCTCTTGAACAAGTCCGTGTTGGATGGCGTTCCAGGCACCGCCGGAGGCGCAACATGGTGCTTGAAGATCAGATCCGTCCAGTACTGGAGCGCCGCCACGGTCTGGTCAGTGTTCACCAGCGACTTCTTGCCGTCATCGCTGATAAGGCCGCCACCGAACTGCCAGATCGTGGAAACGATCGTGAAGCGCTGCCAGCCAGCCTGCACGGCCCAGATTTTGACGCGATCGGGGTTGAACCCGCTCTCATCAGGATGCTTGCCGGCGTCATCGACGACGATCTTCTTGGCCCAGGTGATAAACTCTTCGCCATTCTTCGGCAGGTTGTTCGGGTCCAGCCCGGCATCCTTGATAACCTTGGTATTAACCCAATTCAGCCAGCCGTGATTATCAAATGGCACAGCCTGCGTCTTGCCGTCCACCGTGATGGCGTCGATCAGCGTCGGGTTGAAGTCGTCTTTGGGAACCAACCCTGGCTGGAAGAAGTTGGTGTCGGCGTCCTGCAAAATGCCCTGCGTGGCAAACTGCTTGATTGCCCAGCTGTGCATGATGCCCGCGTCGGGCGGCGTGCCAGCAGCGGTTGCCGTCGGCAGCTTCTGGTAGAACACGTTCCAGTCGCTGAAGACCTCGGAACTAATCGTTACGTCTGGCTTCTGCGAGGCATAGGTTCCAAGCATCTGAACGAACGTTGCACCGTCCGCTCCGCCTAATCCGTGCCAGATCGTGACCTTCTGGCTACCTGTACCAAGCACAACCGGGGTCGGCGTTGGCGCAGCGGTGGGCTCAGTACCGCCAGCCGCACCGGCAGTTGGCGCTGCGTTGGTATCCGCCGCGCCGGCAGTTGGCGCTGCGTTGGTATCCGCCGCGCCGGCGGCACCGCCTGCGGTTGGCGCTGCGCCTGCATTTGTTGAAGCCTCTGGGGCTGTTGTGCCGCCACATGCGGCAAGCGCAAGCGTGCTGACGCCCGCCGCCGCCGCCGTGAGGAATCTGCGTCGGCTGACGGAAGGACGATCGTGGTTAATGCTCATGATAATACTCCTCTGTGTTGCGTTACCAACATGGTAAACATGATCTCGCCCATGCGATCAGGAACATCTGTGTGCATCATGTATGCACGCACCATGAACAAAGAGTCAGACCAGACAAAGCGTACGTTCGACCTCCTTTCTTCAGCGAATAGAATACACAGCGACACTGTACGTGGCTCGCCACCGGAAACTATCTGCCTCGGGTTTCAAACACGGTGACATAGGTCTGCCCGTTCTGCGTGTCAACTGGCCAGATTTCAATCGTCGAGCCTCGATTCTGCTGGTCATCCGCGCGGCGATAGACATCAACAGCATCACCAGGCCGATCAACCAATTGAATCATGTTGGAACAGTGTTCGGTAGCCTGCGTGCCGCAGTAGCGCCAGCCCTGCGATGGCAGGGTTTGCCTGTAAAACGCGCGCACATCGGCAATCGAGCCCTGATATCGGTAGGTCGTCTGACGAAGATCGCCAACAATCGACTCGTTTGGTTGCGACGCGCCGGCTGGCAAGAGCGGATGCCGATTCTGCTCCCAGAGCAAACCAGCCCCAAGCCCTACGACGACAACCACGAGCAGCACCAAACGCGACCATCCGCCAAGCCATGATGCCAATACTGTGAACGGACGCCCTATTTGGCCTGGCACATGCATACCTCGATTAAACCTGAACCTTCCAACATGTGCCTCATTTTACAAGCTTTGTCGCAGCACACCGCCGTCGATCAAGCCGACAAGCAGCGGCGCACCCGGACCAAGCCCCAGCGGCGCGGCCACCGCGGCAATGCCCGGCGCATCACCGTCATCCAACAGACATACCGCCCATGACTCTCCCGCATCGCGCGAAAGCACCAGCATATCGCTCAACAACACCAGCATGTCTGGCGACGCCGAAAAGCGCGGCGCGGGTACAATGCTGTTGACTGCATCCTGAAGCACGTCCTCGCCCAGGCGTCGCCATGCGCGCCCGCCGTTGTCTGACGCAAGCAGGCCATGATCTTCTGTGCCTGCGAACACCATGCTGGCGTTATCATCCACCGACGCAATTGCAAGGCTCAGCATTGCCGTGAACTCCACCGGCAAATCCACTTCCCGCCATGCCCGCCCGCCGTTTGTGCTGCGGAAAAGACCACTGCCAGTACCGGCAAAGAGCATCTCATCACGCTCGAAGGTGGGCGAAATAGCCATGGAGAGAACGTTCAGATCGAGCAGTCCGAAGTTCCATGCCGCCCATGAGCTTCCGCGATTATCGGAGCGAAAGACGCCGTCTTCCAGCGTCCCGGCGAACACCACGCCGTCGTTTGCAAAGTTGGGCGAGATGGCGAGCGACGTGACCAGCGGCGGCGGCGACGGCAACATCGTGATTTGCCACGTTGCTCCGCCGTCGAGCGAGCGTAACACGCCGCCATGCGCGCCAGCGAAGACGGTATGATCGGTGTCGAACTCTGGCGAAACAACAACGGCGGTCGTCGTCAGCGGCGCATCCAGCAGCAGAGAACGGTAGGCAAATTGCCAGCTTTGCCCCGCATCGTCCGAGCGGTACAGCCCGGAATTGCGCGCGGCAAAGCACACGCTATCGCGCGCAAAGCGCGGCGACACGGCGAGCGCATTGACTATATCATCTGGTAGTTCGGCAATGTTCGCTGGTGTAGCGTCTGTCATGGTGGTATGTTGCTCTGCAATCATCATGGGCGACCTGTCACTGCTTCAGGATTGCGCTTGTGAATCACGGTGTCAACCGTCAGCGCGGTGGCAGCGCCAGAAACAGCTCCGCGAATGGCGGCTTTTTGCGCGGCGGCTACATCGTAAATCCCGGACTCCGCCATGTCGACGATCTCGCCGCTGCGCGCGTCGAGTCCCCAACCCGGCGCAGCCTGGCTCACCTGCGCCATGACAGCGGCGGCATCATGGCCGGCGTTTGTCGCAATCGTGCGCAGCGGCTCTTCAAGCGCGCGGATCAGGATACGATAAGCCGTCTGCTCGTCGAGGCACGCGCTTGTTTCAAGCCGTTGGCGCAGGCGGTTGCGGCAGGCCAGCAGCGCCAGTCCACCACCGGGCAGCACGCCTTCATGCAACGCCGCGCGCAGCAACGTCGATGTTTTGCGCGCCTGCTCCTCGCGCACGTTCGTTTCGCTGTCCGTGCTGCCGCCCACCAGCAACGTCGCCGAGCCGCCCATGAATTTGCCGATGCGCTGTTGCAGGCTCGCGCGCTGCTGTGGCTCGCTGGCGGTTTTGTACGCCGCGCGTAAGCTGGCGATCTGCCTGCGCAGCATGCGCGGGTCGCCCTTGCCGCCAATAATGCCGAGGTACGATCCGTCGGCCCACACCCGCCGCGCATGCCCAAGATGCGCGATCTTGAATTGCCGCAGCGTGTTGCCAGCGGCTTTGATCAGCGGACGCCCGCCGGTCAAAATCGCCAGGTCTTCCATGGCGACCATCTGCTCGATTGCGCCCGAGCCGGGTGTGCGCGTGGCGACAATCTGCAACCGTTCAGGGTCGCGGCTTGCCGACAGCAAGAATGTGATGACGTTATCTGAAAGCTTTTCTGCAACAATGACGAATGTTTGAATCTGCCGCTCCATGATCGTGTCGATCACAGGCATGAACTGACGTGGATCGTCGATCTCAAGGTCGCTGATCAACAGGGCGGCATTGGTAAGGTCGGCGCGCAGTTTGACCTGGTCGGTGAACATGCGCGGGGAAAGCACGCCGCTCGACCAGTACATGCCTTCGACGTACTGCCGCTCAAGCTGACGCCCGTAGCCGATACGGATGTCTACCTGCCCGTATTCACCGACAATATCGAACATCTCGCCCAGCAGTTTTGCCAGCGATGGATCGTAGCAGAGCGACTCAGCAAGCCGGGTAAGCTGCTCCTGACCCTCCAGGCGCACGGTCATGCGATCTAATTCATCGAGGATGTCCTGCATGCCGGCTTCGAGGTAGCGGCGCAACTGAATGGCATTGCCACCCGCTGCAATATATTTCAGACCGTGGTTATAGACTGTCTGGAAGAGCACCGCCGCGGTCGCGGTGCCATCGCCAACCTCATCATGCACGCGCCACAACACGTGCCGAAGCAGCATCGCGCCGACATCGGCATCGCGCTCGGGAAGCTGAATGATGCGGCGCGTAATGACGCCGGCGCTGTCGAGCAACTCCGGTGCCTTGTCGCGAAATGTGCTTTCAACAGCGACCGTGCGCGGGCATGGCCCCAGGGTCGGGCGAACCACCGCAGCAAGCTGATTGACACCTTTTTGTATTCCCTGGTGCGAGCGAGGGTAAAAAACGACGCGTGGAGATGCGTGATCTGACATCATCTATAACCTTGCCTAGACATCCATTGTCTACATATCATCAGCATGCTGTTGATGAGCAGGCAGCAAACTGAAGCCAACCAAAGGAACATGGTGCGCCAATGCACTCGTTATAGAAAAGCACACCGCGCCCTCGTTTCACATGATTCGTTCAATGTGGAGGGCTACCGGAGCACACATGCTGGCCAGGTATGGAGCAGGTCTCTCGCAGCAGAGCAACTGCTCATGCCAGTCTTATACCCAGGAAACTGATGTCATAAACAAAAAACATATTTGTTCTTGTCTTGTTTAGTTCGTTTATTATGGTAACACGTCATGGAATTCCTGTCAATACAGGAGTTGTGCCGGGTGCCGGACCTTCCGGCTAAGAAGGTTTCGCACTTTTTCTGAAAACATTAGCTTTCCCGGGTAACGGAAATGCTGTTTTCAGCTTCCTGATGCTGAACGCCTATCTATTTAATGCATGGAAAGCGTATATAAAAAAGCGTTAACTTTCTCTGCGGAGCGATCAGCGACCGTTTCACAGTATCGCGCTTACCATTTTACCTTTATTCTCGTTCTTGTTTGTTTAGTTTTTGTGATCTATAATGTTCTACTATGTACTGTTCATGAATGAAGTTCTTTTTGCAATCAGGCACAGTCTCTGCGGCAGCGACATCGCGCCTGCGATCCAGTTTTGTCATTTCTGGTGTAACATAGCCGCCTTTCCCAGCAGAGAACAAAAATGGTAATTTCGATCTTCCTCCTTGACATGGACTAAACACGAACCTAGAATTACTCAAAACTCCTTCAATTATTTTAGTCATGTTGTAACAACCAGCGGTGATTGTTACATCACTCTCAGTGATGAAAACGAAACTTCGTGGTACAAAACGCCTGCTCGCCATGGATCAGGCAAAAAGCCCGGTTCAACCAAACATGCGCGACGTCGCTGCGCTGGCGGGGGTCTCGCTATCGGCGGTTTCACTGGTCGTGAATGGCAAGCCCGGTGTGGGGGCGGCCAAGCGGGCGCGCGTGCTGGCCGCGATGGATCAGCTTGGGTACGTACCGTCGGGCCGCAAGACGCTGGCAACTGACACCAAAGTGCTTGGGCTGCTCATGGAGTCGCTCTCCATACCCGCGAGCAGCGATGGTTTTTACCAGCGCATCATCGCTGGCATCGAGGAAGCAACGTACCGGCTCGGCTACCGGCTGCTGCTGCACATGTACCGTTCGGGAATCGATCCACTCGGCGATATTCGTGAACTCATGGGGCGTGATGTCAACGGGCTGATCATTGCGAACGACGGCGATGTCACCGCCGACGTGACCCGCGAGATCGCGGCCACAAACATTCCGGTTGTTCTTGTGGAAAGTTATCTCGATGATCTGACACCCTCGGTTACTGCTGATAATTTTTCCGCCGGGTTGACCATGACCAACCATCTGATCGAGCTTGGACACCGCCGCATTGGCGCGCTGCCCGGTCCGTCCAAATACAGCAGTCTCCGCGACCGCCTGCGCGGCCATACCATTGCGTTGCTGGAACATGGCCTGCCAATCGACCCATTGCTCCAGCCTGCACCCGTCGCGGGCCACCCGCGCAAAGGCTACATGCAGATGCGCGAACTGCTCGCGCTGCCTGAACCGCCTACGGCGGTGTTCGCTGTCAGCGACAAGAGCGCGTTTGGGGCTATCGAGGCGATTAAGGAAGCCGGGCTTCGCATTCCCGAAGATATTTCGATTGTCGGCATTGACGATGTCGCGGAGAGCGCTTACCATGTGCCGCCGCTCACTACCTACCACGTACCAAAAGCGAAACTCGGCGAAATGGCCGTGCGCGTCATGCACGAGATGCTGAATGCCGACACGCCGCCGTCACGCACGCTTGTCGTCGGGCAAGTCGTCGTGCGCGATTCCACCGCCACACCGCGCACATTGCCGCACCGCTAAGCCATACCCGCACGCGGATCAGCTAACAGGCGAACTCGTGCGTTTACCAGAGAACATGCCGCGCCACACGCAGCGCGTAGAGCGCAAAGAGTGGCCGGAGTGTAATCAAGCTGTCATGCTCGACGCTGTCAGGGGGTTGACCATGCGCGGTCTGGCGACCTATAATCAACAGCGGAGGTTTACGCATGACATTCTTCATCGCCATTGGCATTCTTGCTTCAATCTTAGCGGCGGTGCTGGTTTGGATTGTGCCGCGCATGTTCTACCGTAATGCGGGGCATTTTGCCAGCGAAACAACCCGTCTTCAACTCATCTGCGAAGATGTCATCGACGAACAGAAGGCGCTGGTGAATCGTCAGGCTGAAGTGAACGACGAACTGCTGCGCTTTCAGCAGCAACTCGCCATGCTGGCGCGACCTGCGCTGCTTCCGTCCGGCGGCACATCGTTTAGCAGCCTGGAAACAGTTGAGCAGCGCTTCGACGCGCTCCAACGGCAGCTTACCGCCCCGCGGGCGACGCAGATCACATATTGCACCCCGCGCGACGAGGCCGCGCAGATGCGGCTGCTGCGCGCTACAAGCATGTCCAACGGAACACACCGCTACGCATCAACTGGCTTATGTCATTCGCCAGCCGCCATCCGCAAAAATGGTCTGCCCGGTGATGTACGACGCCAGCGGTGATGCCAGGAACAGCGCTGCAGCGGCGACTTCTTCCGGCTGACCGGCGCGTTGCAACGCGATCACGCGCTCGCCCCACGCGCGCTGCTCGGCGGGAATATCGACCAGCGTCTCGCCTTCAATCAGTCCCGGCGCAACGGCGTTCACGGTGATGCTCCATGGCGCGACTTCACGCGCCAACGCCCGCGTCAACCCCAGCACGCCGCCGGTCGCCGCCGAGAAATCAGCCTGTCCCGGCCCGCCTGCCACGCCATGCAGCGCCGCGATGTTGACGATCCGCCCGGAGCGCTGCCGCATCATCGGGCGCGCGACGACTTTGCAGAAGGTGTAGACAGGATCAAGATTTGCGGAAAGAGCGGCGCGCCATTGCTCCGTAGTCAGGTCTGCAAATGGAGCAAACTGCGCGCTGAGAAAGCACGTCACGAGGATGTCGAGGCGGCCATGCTGCTGCAACGTCGCCGCGACCAGCGCATCTGCGGCAGCCCGGTCGTTCATGGCAATCTGCTGGGCTGTCACGCCATCTGGTAGTTCAGCATCAGAAGTGCGCTCTGGCAACGCGAGGATGACATGCGCGCCACGCTCGGCCAGCATGTATGCCACCGCCCGCCCGACGCGCCGCGAGCCGTCGGCGACCAGCGCGATTTGGCCGGAAAAGTTCATGATGTCCAACTGTAGGGGCAAAGCATTTTGTTGAGCAAAATGCTTTGCCTCTACTTATGAATACGCTTGTACGCTCGTTATGCTGTTGACGTTGACCAGCCGCGCCTCGGGTGCAATCCGCTTGATTAGACCTGTCAGCACGCTGCCTGGCCCGATCTCTACAAACGTATCGACGCCCATGGCAGCCATGCGCTGCACCGATGCGATCCAGCGCACCGGCGCAGTCACCTGTGCAACCAGTTCTTCGCGGATGGATTCGGCGCTCGTCAGCGGCTCGGCAGTGACGTTGGAGATCACCGGCACCCGCGCATCCGTCATAGGCGCTTCGCGCACCGCTGGCGCAAGGCCATCTGCCGCGCCCTGAAGCAGCGGCGAGTGGAACGCCGCGCTGACTTTGAGCGGCAGCACGCGTTTCGCGCCGTTCGCCTTTGCCAGCGCGCCCGCCCGCTCGATTGCCGCCGTCGCGCCGCTGATGACTAACTGGCCGGGCGCATTGTAGTTCGCAATCACCACTGTCGCATCGCCTGTCGAAGCCTCGCGGCAGATCACTTCAAGCTGCGCCTCGTCCATGCCAATAATTGCCGCCATGCCGCCCTCAGTCGCGGCGGCCATAAGTTCGCCGCGCCGCCGCACCAGCCGCACGGCAGTGGCAAGATCGAGCGCATCTGCCGCCACAAGTGCCGTATATTCGCCCAGGCTGTGCCCCGCGACAAAGGCGGCATGTTCGGCAACAAATGGCGCAACATTGGCGTTTTCGGCCAGCGCGGCAAGCAGCGCCAGGCTCGCCGTCAGAATGGCGGGCTGCGCGTTCTCGGTCGCGGTCAGCGTCTCGTCTGGCCCGTCGAAGCACAGCCGCGATACGGCAACGCCAAGCGCCTCATCGGCCTGCTCGAACACTGCACGCGCCGCAGCGGAGGTTTCGTAGACATCGCGCGCCATGCCGACCGCCTGCGCGCCCTGCCCGGGAAAAATAAATGCTACACTCATTACCGTTTCTTATTTTTACCACGAAGACACGAAGGACACGAAGATATTGAATACATGATCTTCTTTGTGACTTCGTGCCTTCGTGGTTTATTTTTCAGGCCGTCCCCAGCGAATCACCGACGAAGCCCATGTCAGCCCGCCACCGAAAGCCGTCAGCAACACGTTATCGCCGTCTTTGATGCGGCCCGCCGCGACCGCTTCCACCAGCGCAATCGGCACACTCGCCGCCGATGTATTGCCGTACTTGTCAATATTGACAAAAAAGTTCTCGACTGGCACATTCAGCCGTTTAGCCGTAGCCGCAATAATGCGCATGTTTGCCTGATGCGGCACGACCGTACTAACATCTTCAATGCCAAGATTCGCCTGCTCAAGCGCCTGAAGCGATGAATCGCCCATACCGCGCACCGCCAGTTTAAATATCTCACTGCCATGCATGTAAACGTACTGCCGCCCCTGCTCCAGCAGCTCAGGTGTGGCAGGCATGCGCGTGCCGCCCACGTCCACCGCCATCAGGTCTTCATCCGCGCCGGATGCGCCCAGCACGCATGAAAGCAAGCCCAGCGGCTCCTCGCTCGGCTGCAACACCACTGCGCCCGCGCCGTCGCCAAACAGCACGCATGTATTGCGATCGTGCCAGTTAATGTAATGCGTAAAAATATCTGCGGCGATGAACAGCACGTTGCGGGCCATGCCGGATTTGATCATGCTGGTCGCGACGCCCAGGCCATAGACAAAACCGCTGCACGCCGCAGCCACATCGAAGGCGCTTGCGGTGGGAATGCCAAGATTCGCCTGAACAGTGCAGGCCGTAGCGGGGAACGGTCGGTCGGGCGTGCAGGTCGCCAGGATGACCATGTCGATCGCGCTGGGTTCGATGCCAGCCTGCGCAATGGCGCGGCGGCCCGCCTCGGTCGCTAATGTCGACGTGGACTCGCCCGGCCCGATGACATGTCGTTCGCGAATGCCGGTGCGCGTGCGAATCCATTCATCAGACGTATCGACCATGCGCGACAGATCGTCATTCGTAAGCACGCGTTCCGGCACGGCCATGCCCCATCCGGTAATCGCTGCGTAGTTCGCCATAGCAGCCTCTTTATCACTAGCCAGTCAACAGTCAGCGGTACGCAGCAGAATAAACTGCTCACTGGCTACTGCAAGCTGGTAACTAAAAAAGAACCGGGCTACTGGCGCGCCGCGAGCGAACCAATAACCCGGTTCCAAACCATTGCCACTTACTCGTTCTCCGATGCACCACGCACCGTAACCACTTGTCGCCCGCGGTATGTGCCACAGGTTTTGCAAACGTAATGCGCCCGCATCAGCGAGCCGCACTGCTGGCATGGAACCAGCGTTGGCGCTTCCAGCCGCAGATGACGGCGGCGGTTGCCACGGCGGTGGCGTGAAACTTTTGACTTCGGTACAGCACCCATGATAAATACTTACTCCTCAGTTTGTGTATTGAGTAATGATCGTAGAACAGCAAATCGATCATCACCTTCGTCTCCATGGCAATCACACGGCCCGGCGTTCAAATCTGCTCCGCAGGTTGGGCAAAGGCCTTTGCAGTCTTCCCGACATAACGTTTGCATTGGCAGTTCCATCAGAGCATACTCGCGTATCGCCTCGCCCAGATCAACCTTGTGCGTTTCATCAATAAAAAAGGGGTCTTCTTCTTCCGGAGCCGGCAGACTCACCCCTGTGTTCACTTCGACTTTTGAGTGGAACTCGTCTCGAAAGTGTAATTCCAACGTCTGGCTCGTCGGCGTCAGGCAGCGTGTACACACTGTTTCCACCATGCCTTGCGCGTCCACATCCGCCAGCACACCACTGGCTGTCCGGGTAAAGCGGACCGTACCAACAATCTGGCGTAGCACTGTCGATTCATCGAGCGGCAGGGCGCTTTCATCAAACGGATGAACACGCCGCGCGCCGATTTCCTCGCGCAGCAACTGAGCGACGTTGAATTTTAAGTCGTGTACTAATTTGTTTACGTGCATAAAGCGCTCCTTCGCCCTAGCAATTATAGGCGAGCGATGCAGCGCTGTCAAGCGTTCCAGCAACACATACCGGCATGCACGCGCACTATTGCTGGAGCGCTTTCAAGCCATTTTCGACATTCGATGCCAGCTTGGCGAGCCGTTCCTGCAACTCTTCAAGCACCTGGCGCGCGTAGTCGTCCGCGCCGGCGCGGATGTTGGCAGCCTCGCGCTCGGCCTGCTCGATCAGCCGCGCCCGCTCTTCCTCAACCGCCGCGAGCAGCCCTTGCTCCTCCAGCGCTTGCTGGACCCGCACTTGCGCTTCATTCAACAGCCGGTCCTGCTCGCCGATAATGCGGCGCGCTTGCTTCAACTCCTCCGGCACTGCCACACGCATGCGGTCAATGATATCGAGGATGCGCTCTTCGTCAATCAGTAGTCGCCCGCTGAACGGTACCCGCCGCCCCTCGACCAGCACATCTTCGAGTTCGTCTATAAGATTATCGAGTTCGATGGCGATCACCCCCTCAGGTTTAAGTTATGAGTTATAAGTTTTGAGTTATGAGTTTGCATCCGACAGCACCTTACAACTCATAACTCACCATTCAAAACTCTTGATTGTACGCGCGCCGAAGCGCAACAACCACATGCGGCGGCACCATCCATGCTACGTCACCGCCGAGTGCCGCAAGCTCGCGCACCCTGCTCGAACTAAGAATCGTGTGCTCCCGATCAGCCATGAGCGTGACATAATCGACTTCGGGAGCCAGCGTGCGGTTGACCTGCGCCATTTGAAACTCTTGCTCGAAATCACTCAGTGTCCGCAGCCCGCGCACAATTGCCGCCGCGCCAACGCGCCGGGCATATTCCACTGTCAAGGTATTATAGGTATCAATGCTCACATTCGGAAGATCATGAACAGACTCCTGGAGCAAGGCGATCCGCTCCTCGGTATTGAACAGGAGCCGTTTATCTGGCCGGTCGAACACAGCGATGATGACCTGATCGAACAGGCGCGCCGCGCGGGCCGCAATATCGAGGTGGCCGTTGGTCACCGGATCGAAGGTGCCGGGATACACAGCAAGAGTCACGCCGCGCTCCTATATTTCAGGTTGGTTTTCAGGCTGCGGTGGCGACGATTCGAGCAGCGCGGAATCGTACTCGTAGATCGAGAAGCAGGAGTCGCCAAGGCGGCGGAATTTGCGGCGCTGAAACGGCTCATAGCGATCAGCTAGCGTTACACGCGGCGAATGGCCGACGATGAAGAGGCCACGATCATGGAGCAGCCGCGAGTCAGCCACGGCGCGGATCATGTCCTCAATTTTCGGGTCGGCGTAGGGCGGATCCATCAGAATTATAGCATACCTTTCTTCGGGCCGCACCGTGTCAAGATAACGCCCGGCCGACATGTTGTGGACGCGCGCCTGCTCGTCGAAATGAGTATGCTCCAGATTCTCGTGAATGATGCGGCAGACATGGCCGCTTCGCTCGACAAAATCGGCCCAGCTCGCGCCGCGCGACAGGCATTCGATGCCGAGCGAGCCGGTACCCGCGTACAGGTCGAGCACGCGCCCGCGAATCGGCCCGTAGCCTTCCAGCACGGAGAACAGCGCTTCTTTGACCCGGTCGAGCATGGGGCGAGTGCCCATGCCTTTCGGTGCTTTGAGTCGATGGCCCTTCGCAGAGCCGGTGATCACGCGCATAGAAATAATTCTAAACTACATTCCGTAATCGAGCCGACGAATCAAGGCAGTCGGAAGGCTGACCTCGCGCATTTGCTGCTGCGTTTCGGCAATGTCATACTCGACGCGGTTGAAACGTACCGTGTTGGCGTCCGTGTCAAGGATGGCGTATGCGGCGCGCGGGTCGTGGTTGCGCGGCTGCCCGACACTGCCGGGAT
>DASTWM010000525.1:0-14801 GCA_035765855.1 Roseiflexaceae bacterium | reverse complement strand
GAGCATCTGGTTTCGCTGGTGAACGGGCCAGCCGTAGAAGCGCCGTTCGTGTCGCTGCCGGGCGCGGCAACTGGTATGCTCGCATTTGCCTAGCCGCCAACGCTCAGGAAAGGTGAAAGGTTCTATGGCGAAACAACTGTTTGACTTCGACCCGCACCTGCCCGCGCTCCCTATGGCGTTCGACATGGGCGCGGTGGCGCGGCTGTTCGCTGAACACTGGCCGGGCGCGGCGAGCAACAGTTCCGTAACAATCACGAAATGCGCGCTGCAAGACACAAAATATCAACCAGCCACCCGCTGCGTGACGGTTTACACGTTGCAGTTCGATCAGACGGACATGCCACAGCAGCAAACGATTGGAGTGATCGAGATCACGCCAGCCGGCCTGACGCACCGCCTGTATGACGAAGACAGCCGCATACCATGGCTCGCGCTCGCAACCGACCCGCAGGAGATGCGCCAGCATTTCGCCGCGCTGCTCAACGATTCGGCAATCGAGGCATGTATTGTGACGCCCGTGCGCTACAAGCCGGGCGCGCGCTGCGTGTTTCGCTACGATATTCGGAATGATTCCGGCCAGCGGGTCTTTTTCGGCAAGCTGCTGGCTGACGGCGACGATCAGTTGATGGCGACGATTGGGGCGCTGTATCAGGCGAGCCTGTCCCGACCAGCGATGCCCCGCATCCTGCGACCGATGGCGCACTGGCCCGACCTGCACATGCTCATCCAGCCCGCTGTCGTCGGAGGCGGCGAACTCAACATTTTGGCGTTCGATCCAGACGAGGACAACGCCACGCGCGAACGCTGGATGCGCGACGCCGGGGCGCGGCTGGCCGGGCTGCATGCCTGCGACGTGGGTGCGGGGCCGCGCCGCACCATGGCGGATGATCTCGAAGAACTGCGGGAATACGTCGCGCCCATGGCAATGGTCAATCCGGCGCTGGCGGCCCGCTATGAAGCCGCTGTGGAGTCAATTGCAGCCGGCAATTTACCTGAGCCAGCGACGGTCGCCAGCCACGGCGCGTTCCGCACCGACCAATTCATGATCGAGGACGGCGAGTTGGTGATGATTGACCTTGATGGCTTTTGCTGGGCCAACCCGGCCCGCGACCTTGGCAACTTCCTTGCGTATCTGCGCTGGAAGGCCATTCGTCAGCCGCACAACGCGGCCTTTATTGAGCATGTCGGGCAACTATTCCTTGACGGCTATTATGCCAGCGGGGCTGCAATCGATGGTGAATGGCTGCGGCGCTACACGGCCAGTTCCATGCTGAAAATCGTCGGACGTCGCTTCCGCAGCCTGACGGCCAAAGAGTGGGATCTGGTGCCGAGCCTCCTCGATGCCGCGCTCACGACGCTGGAGCAGGCGCGGGCAGCATGATTACTCTGTCAACGAAGTGCTGCCGTATTCCTGCCGCCGCAGCCACCTGAACAGGTAAAACGCGCTGAAGCGCGTTCGATTGGTTGTACGAAAAGACTTAATTGACAGAGTAATGATGCTAGCCAGAAAAGGCTATGCGGCAGCATAATCGCGCGATTGTGTTGCCGCATGCGCCTCTCGTTTTGTATGCTATTCGTCGGTGCTTCCGCGCCGCTGGTGAATCGCCGCGCCCAGGCCCAGCAGCAGCAACGCGAATCCGGCCAGCAACAGCGGATCGACGCCTGCTGGTTCGCTCGTATTTGGCAGGCTGGCAGGCTGCGGGTCGGTGGTGTAGGCTTTGACGTTGTCGAAGTGCATGTGATTCGTGGCGGCGTCGACATTGCTGGAAATCAGGCCGATGCTGCCCTTTGAATACGAAGAATCGCTAAAGCTGTCAAGCGAACTGTCGTTGAGATAGATCGTAAACGTGTTGCCGTCGGCGTCCACCCTGAGATGATTGATATCGGAGCGCTGCTTGATGAGCGACGAAGGCTTCCATGCGATCAGGTCGGTCCACTTCCCCGCGCCATCCTGCTTGCGAACGGCATACTGCCCTTTGCGAGGATCAATCAGCACGGTGTAGAAATGCGCAGGATCCTGCGCGCGGACGATCACCCCTTCGGAGATATCGCCCTTGAAATCATCGCTGTTGTCCCACACATCCAGTTCAACCGTCAGATTCGCATACTTTTGCCTGGGGAAGAGCGACCAGTGCGTTTCACCGTTTTTTATGTTCTTGAGGTGGTAGACGCCGGGATCATGGAAGCCGCGCGAATAGTCGGTGGCGGTCAAGTTGTCCTCAAGCCCACTCTTCCTGGGGTCGCTGAAGTCGTCCTGGTACACCAGTTTGCCTTTTGGTGCCGGTGGTGCCGCACTGGCTAAAGTCGGCAAGAACGCGAGGCAGCACATCACCACGAAACCCATCCTGAAAATCGCCCGCATGGTGTTCCTCCTTTCCGCCGATGATCAGAAAAACCAGGTATTTCAAAGATCCTGGTTCTTCATAAGGGACTTGATTCTGGCAGCCAGCGACGTGCTGAGCATGAACGTGGCTGAAACCAAGAAATCATTCGCAGGACTTCCTCCACCAGCCCCGCGCGCTACGATGCCTTGCATGCTATTTACTACCTGGCCGCTATCTTTCGCGTCACTGGCGCAGCGAAATCCCGTTTCCCGTCCAGAGTACGTCAGCGGTGCTGATTGGCGGGAGGTGGTTCGCGCCTTGCCCTGGGTCTGCGCCCATGATCCGCCGCGAAAGATGCGATCGCCATCCGCCTGCGGGTCTTCACGACCGTCATCCGCCTTGTAGGGATACGGTTGCGCCAGCGAACTGGTCCACTCATACACATTGCCGCCCATGTCAACCGTGTTATTGAGTTCGGGCGGGAACTGCCCAACCTTGCTGGTGTCGCCAATATTGGCCTCGGCGGAGTTCAGGCGCGTCGGGTCGAAGTCATCGCCCCATGGCCAGACCATTTTTTCGTCTGTGTCAGGCTTCCAGCTGGCAGCCTTTTCCCACTCGGCTTCGGTCGGGAGCCGCTTGCCCGCCCAGCCACAAAAGGTATTTGCCTGCTGCCATGAGACGTCGATGACGGGGAAATTCGCGAACTGCGGATCGGCGGCATAGTTGGTATGGGTTTTGGAGTCGGGCGATTTCGGCGGCGGGCATTGTTTGGCAGCCACGCACTGCGCGTAGACGGCGTTGGTGACTTCCGTATGATCGATGTAAAAGTCATTCAGTTTCACCACGTTGGGGAATTCGTCAGACTTCTCATTGCTGCCCATGATAAACTCGCCGCCGGGGATCAGCACCATGTCGCCGTGCGGGTCGGTGCGCTGCGCCGGAAAGCTGGAGGCAGACACAGCATCCGTGCTCCAAACGTGCAGGTTGTCGAAATGCATATGCGGCATGTCGGCATCGACATTCGCCACAATCATGCCCAACATACCCGCGCTGTAGGAGTCGTCCTTGAAGCTGTCGAGCATGGTGCCGTTGAGATAAATGGTGAAGGTCGCGTCGTCGCCGTCAACACGCACCAGATTGTGATCCGCTTGCCGCTTGATCAGCGCGGAATCCTTCCATGCAATCAGGTCAGTCCAGGTATTCTCACCGTCCTGCTTGCTAATGCGGTACTGACCCTTACGCGGATCGAGGAACAGGGCGTAGAAGTGCGTGGTATCGCGCGCCCGAAAGATCAGCCCTTGCGCCACATCACCCCGCAGATTGTCGCTGTTGTCCCACAGTTCGATCTGCATGTTGAAATTATGGTAGAGGTGGCGCGGAAAAAGCTCTGTGCGGGTGGTATTCGGTTCCATAATTCGGATATGGTACACGCCAGGATCGTGAAACCCGCGCTGGAAATCGGTTGCCGTGGTGAGATCCTCCAAACCATTTCTGGCGGCTCCGGCATTGAAGTCGTCCTCATACACGAGACTGCCCGCCGGATTGGGCATGGGAGCGGCAGTAGGAACTGGCGTGCTGGCCGGCACTACGGCGGAATCTGTTGGCGCTGTTGCGCTGGTGTTCGCCAGGCTCGCTGCTCCTGTGGTCGGGTTCACAGCGGCGTTTGGCTCGGTTGCCGTAGTCGCGGCAGCCGCAAGTTGCGCCGGTCCAGCGCCTAATCTCTGCCATGGCCGCCATACCGCCAGCGCGCCAAGCAGAAGAATCACCACAGCGGCGGCCATGATGAGCGGAATGGGCCGCCGCGTACGCCCTGCCTGTTCCCCGGGCCGCATAACGGTTTCTGAATCAGCAACAGGAGCGGCTGGCACAGGCATGGGTGCGTGTTCTGTAGGCCGGGCGGCGCTGGCTGGCGGCGCGGCTACCTCGTGCTCGTCGATATCCAACCGCATGGTGGCCGAGGATGCATGGACGTTGTTGGTCGAGTTTGCGGCGCTGGCTGGCACAGGCGCGTCCGCTGCATCTACTGCTGCGAGCGGCACCGGGGCATCTGCCGGAGTCGTCTGACCGCTCGCGTTTGCTGGCGTTTCAGCGGAGGTATCATCGAGAAGTGGGACGCGGTTCGTCGCCACCGCGGATTCCGCCGGTGCTGGATTCGCATCCATGGCGTCCGCAGGGGGCGCGTGGAGTGGCTGTTGCATCGTGCTTTGTCGCCGCTGGCGTACCTGCTCGATGCGCTGGCGTGCCTCGACTCTGGCGCGTTCCTGCTCTTCATGAGCCGCAGCCAGCAGATCGGTAACATCCTCGTAATCCGGATTCAGTTCGGCAAGTTTGCCAAGCCGTTCCACCGCAACATCCCAATGGCCCTCCTCAAAGGCTTGCACGCCAGATTCATACAGGCTGGTTACCTGGCTGCGCGACACATCGCGGTCAAGTTGCCCAATCAGGCCCAGCAGCGCAGACGACATCTCGGCGGCACTCTGATAGCGCGCGGCAGGGTTCTTGGCCAGCGCGCGGGCCAGAAGCGCATCAGCGGCGGGCGGCAGGTCTGGATTGATGCTGCGGGGTGGCGGCGGCGTCTCGTACACATGCTTGGACAGCACCGCTACCGGAGAATCGGCCTCGAACGGCACGCGCCCGGTCAGTAGCTCATACAGGACTACCCCGGCGGAATACAGATCGGTGCGCACGTCAATTGGCCGGCCGGTCGCCTGCTCAGGAGACATATAGGCCGCCGTGCCAATGATCTGGTTCGCCATGGTCAACTGCTCGCGGGTATCGTTCAGCAGTTTGGCGATGCCGAAGTCGGCCAGCATCGGCCAGGTCGGCGTCGGCATGAGCACATTAGCGGGCTTGATATCGCGGTGGATCACGCCGCGTTTATGCGCGTAATCCAGCGCATCGAGCACATGACTGATCAACCGCAGTGCAACGATTGGTTCGAGCGGCTGGTCAAGCATGTCGCCCAGCGTCACGCCATTTTCGATGTACTGCATCACGAGGTAGAGCAGATCATCCTGCTCGCCATAATCATAGATTTGCAGAATATTATGATGTTGCAGCGTCGCGCTGGCGCGCGCCTCACGCTTGAAACGGGTCGCGAACTGCGGATCGCGATTCGAGGAAAGCACTTTCACCGCCACAAAGCGATCCAGCGACTCCTGGTAAGCTTTGTAGACGATGGACATGCCGCCACGACGGACAATCTCGACCAGGCGATATTGTCCTAGTTGCGTATCGATCAGGTTGGTCATTGATGCGCACCTCGATGCTGCAACTCATGGAGAGATGCCTTGCTGGGCGCGATATCAGACCATGGCTCCTGGAAGCCTTCTGAGCAAATACGCCATGTGGCTGCGTTGTATTACAGAGAGTGGTGGGCGTACCGCGCTCGTCGCAGTATCGGTCGAGCCTGGTCGGCTATCGCGTCGAACACCCGGGAAGATCGAAGATAGAGATCACAAAAGGATCACGAAAAGATCACAATTCATTCTATCATTACGATCCCTATTGTCAATACTCTTAAGCTATGCTAGAATGTGCGAAACCCTACTTCATATACTACTGAGATGCAGATGGCTCGTACGACGCCAGGCTTACTCATATACCGCCGTTCCGACGGTGCAGAAGATCGTGTTCAACTTCGTCAGGAAGTGACGACGCTGGGGCGTTCGGATGTTTGTGCCGTCGCCATTCCACTCCCCATCATCTCCCGCATCCACGCGCGGATCGAGCTTCAGGGCGATCGCTATCTGCTGTTTGATGCAGGCAGCGCCAACGGCACCTTTGTGAATGGCAAGCGGGTTGAACAGGGCTATCAACTGAGCACTGGCGATGAAATTGCGCTTGGGCTGCGCGGCGTGGTGCTGCAATTTATCGACCCCGAAGAAACCCTGGTCATCGAGGAACGCATCAGCGTGCCAGCGCTGGTGATCGACGATTCCGCGCATACCGTCGCGGTTCATGGCGTGTTCGTCCAACTCAGCCCGCTTGAGTACAGCCTCCTGCGGCATCTTGCGCATAATGCTGGCACGGTCTGCACCCGCGAAGACTGCTTCATGACGGTCTGGGGCTACCCCTACGATCATGCCACCTGTGAGGATGCCCTGAACGCCTGTGTCACCAAGCTGCGCCGCAACCTGCGCCAGGCGTCCGAGGCAGTTGGGCAGCCGCCGCCCATTATTACAAGGGTGCAACGGGTCGGTCTTCGGCTTGATGCCGAGGTGTTCTTCGGTTCATTGCCCGATCGTCCAAACGGCACGCATGCGTTCCAGCCATCACCGCAGTAGCTCCCTGATCGGATTTAAGATCACAGATCGATCACTTGCCAGTCGATTGCTATCATTCATCCTCGCCGCATCTTGTTGTATTCTGTGAATCAGACAGCGACATTCACCCGTTGCAGCCGTCTCCGCTCCCTGTGATCCGCTGATACCCGTTCAACACGTCTAGCGTCCATTATTCCAGCCTCCGACCTGAAGCTAACAATAAGGAGCGGATGGATCATGACAGACCAGCCAGAGCATGCGGAACCACAGCCGAACGAAGAGATTCGCGAGACCGCTATCGTCAACCTCATGACCTCGACGAAGATCGGCCGGCATCCGACTGCCTTCTTCAACACACAGCTGCCTGTTCTGCAAGTTGCTCTGGACGTGGGCGGGATGACCGCGCTCCTCCAGCCGCTGCTGAAGCCGCTCGCGCAGCCCGGCCAGACGCCAGCCGTTTCCTATGCCAAGTTGCTGGCCTACAAGCAGGGCAACCGTGGCCTCATCCAGTATGAGGTTACCGGAACAGATCGTGGCGAGAAGCAGATTGTCTTTGGCAAGCTGTACCCTGATGCCAGCCGGGCCGAGCGGGTGTGCCAGACCATGCAGTCGCTCTGGGACTGCTTTTCCGAAACCCCGCAGTTGCATGTGCCGCAAGTGTTAGGCTACATCCCCGATCTGTCTATGCTGGTCTATATCCCGGCGGAAGGGGAGTTTCTCGGCGATATGCTCGCAAGCGATCACGCGCTCCGTTACATGGATCTGGCTGGCGAGTGGCTCGGCACGCTGCATATCCACCCATTGGAGCTTGAGCGCCACCTCCGCCTGTCGAGTGAACTCGTCAATGCCCAGGCATGGGCGGTATTGGTTGGACATAAATATCCCGATCAGGCCGAGTCGGCGCAGCGAATCGCGCAACATCTCCAGGATCACGCCAATGAAATGTCGTTCGAGAATCAGGCACCGATCCATAAGGACTTCCACTATGGGCATATCGTCGTTAATGGCGGGCTGGCAGTCATCGATTTTGACGAGATGCGGCTGGGCGATCCGAACTTCGATCTGGCCCATTTCTGCGCCAACCTGCACCTGCTTTCCTACCGCGTCAACAACGCGCCGTTCCAATTTTCGGCGCTCCAGAGCGCATTCCTGCGCGCGTATGCCCGCACCACCGACTGGACGCCAAATGCGCGCTTTGTCTATTTCTATGCTTACACCTGCCTGAAGATTGCCAAACAACTTTGCACGACGCGCGGCCTGCGCCCGCGGCCAACCGGCGAGGAGCAGCAGCGCCAGGTGCAACTCATGATCGAGCAGGGCATTGGCGCGCTGCCCAATGCGACCCGGCAGAAATTCTCCAGTAAGTTTGCGACCATGATCTTGCACGACCAAACCTTATAGAAAAATCACATACATGTTGAACAATGCTGTCATTTCGAGCGGCGCGAGAACTCTCTCCAGAGAGATTCTTGGCTTCGCTCAGAATGACAGAAGATTCAATGTTTATTTAACCTCGCTATAAAGTTCTGAATTTCAAAACTCAAAACTATGAAACAGATTGGCTACATCATTCGCAGCTACCCGCGGCTCTCGCAGACGTTCATCGTGAACGAGATTCAGGCGTTGGAGCAGCTTGGGCTGAGGCTGCACCTTTTTCCGATGACCAATCCGCATGAGCCGATTGTCCAGGCGCAGGTTGGCACTGTCCGCGCGCCGGTGGATTATCTCGAAGCCGCCGCAGAGTGGGACACCGCGACGATGCTTGGGCAACACCTGCGGGCCGCGCTTACGTCGCCAATCCGCTACGCCAGGGCGCTGCGCTATGTGTTGCAGCGGTCTGATCTTGACCGCGACTACCATGCCAGTTCGCGCTATGCATGCTTCACGCAGGCGGTCTACCTCGCCCACCTACTGCGGCGCGAGCAGCAGGCCGGGCAGCCGATTACGCACATGCACGCCCACTTCGCGCACGACCCGACGCTGATCGCGCTGCTGGTGAAGATGCTCACCGGCATCCCCTTCAGTTTCACAACCCACGCGCGCGACCTGGTGCAAATTGGGCAGCGCGCGCTGATCGAGCGGATTGAACAGGCCAGCATCGTCGTGACCTGCTCGGATGTCAACATGGAGTATGTGAACGAACATGTACCCGCGCCGCTGCGCGACAAAATCCGGCTGATCCACCATGGCGTCAATCTGGAGGGTTTTCAGCCAGTTCCACGCGAGGGCAACACAGCCGCGCCGCTGCTGATTCTGTCGGTTGGGCGACTGGTCGAAAAGAAGGGCTTTCCCGATCTCGTGCGGGCATGCGCGCGGCTCAAGCAGTCCGGTCAGCGCTTCCGCTGTGAAATCTATGGCGAAGGACCGCTGAGCGGTGAACTGATCAAACTGATTGACTCGCTGGGACTGGCCGCTGAGGTGACGCTGGCCGGCGCATGCAGCCAGCGTGAACTTGTTCCAATCTTTCAGCAGGCCGATGTGTTTGCGCTGGCACCATTTGTCACTGCTGATGGCGACCGCGACGGCATCCCGAATGTGTTGGTCGAGGCCATGGCGTGCGGGCTGCCGGTCGTGAGCACCGACGTCGCCGGCATCCCTGAATTGGTACGACATGGACAGAACGGCCTGCTGGTCGCCCCGCACGATGACGAGGGACTGGCGGCGGCGCTGGCCACGCTGCTCGACGATCTGGAGCAGCGGCGACGGCTCGGCGCAGAAGCACGGCGGACGGTGATCGAAGGCTTTGACGTGCGCGCGGCGGCATGCCAGCTTGCCACGCTCTTTGAAGGGGCGGAGGCGCAAGGTTTGCAGCCCGTACCAGTGGCAGTATAGCAACATAAAGAGAAGAAACGACATGAGCAACCTTGCCCATGCCCAACGCGCTTCAGGCGCATCCGCTGCCGATCAGGCTCCCCGGAAGGAGAGCGAATTACGGCGTACATTGCGGCTCATGAGTCGCTTCATGACCGGGCAGCGAATGCCGTTCATCCTGGCATTCGTCATGCTCCTGATCGAAGTGCTGTCCGATCTTGGCACGAAGTACACCGTGCCGTACCTGCTGGACTATCTCAAAGGCGGCAAGCCCGACCCATTTACCGCGCTGGGCTTGCCATGGGCGCTGACGCTGGTCGGCACAGTTGTCTTTCTGCTGGTCGGCTTCATCGTGCTGTCGATGATCAACAGTTCGGCAGACTCAGCCGCCGAAATCTATCTGGCGCGCGGGGGCCGGCAGCTTGGCTTCAACATGCGCATTGCGCTCTACGCGCACCTCCAGCGGCTTTCGCTCGCCTTTTATAACCGGCAGCGCACGGGCGATCTGCTCACGCGCGTGACCGGCGACGTCGCGGCTGTAGAGGATTTCGTGGTCAAATCGCTGTCCGACATGGTCGGCGGCATCCTGCTCCTGATCGGCTCACTGGCTTTCCTGTTATGGATCGACCTGCGGATTGGTGTGCTGGCACTGGTTGTTGTCCCGCCGTTAGCGGTGGTCTCGAATTATTTCTCCGGGCGTATCAAGACGGTCGCGAAGAAGGTGCGCGCCCGCGAGGGCGAACTGGCCACTGCCGCGCAGGAAATGTTGACCTCGATCCGCGTGATTCAGACCTATGGTCGCGGCGGCGATCAGGAGAAGCGCTTCGCCGCGCAGAACGACAAGACGCTGACGGTCGCGCTCGAAGCCGCGCGGATCGAGGCACTGTTCAGCTTTACGATTAAAGTCATGGAGTCGATGTCGACCGTCGCGGTGATTGCGGTAGGCGTTTGGCTCATTCAGGACAATCTGATTCAGCTCGGCGAACTGGTGCTGTTCTACAATTTGATTGACGGCATGTTCAAGCCGACCAAGAAAATTATCAAGGAGTGGAACACGGTCGGCAAGGTGTACGCCAGCGTCGAGCGGATCGGCGAGTTGCTCGACCGCAAGCCTGCTGTCCAGGACGCGCCGAATGCGGTCGCCGCGCCTCCCTTCACAGGCACTATTGAGTACCGGAACGTGAGTTTCGCCTACCAGACCGAGCCAGAAGCCGATGAACAGCCGGCTGAGCTACGGCTGGCGCTGCGCAATGTCAGCTTCACAATCGACCCCGGCGAGGTCGTCGCGCTGGTCGGCAGCAGCGGCGCGGGCAAGAGCACGATCGTGCAGTTGCTGCCGCGCCTGTACGATCCGCATGCCGGGCAGATCCTGATCGACGGCCACGATTTGCGCGAATTCACACTCGACTCACTGCGCTCGCGGATGAGCATGGTGCTCCAGGAGGCCATCCTGTTTGCTGGCACGATTGCCGAGAACATCACCTACGGGCGCGAAAACACGACGCGCGAGGAGATCATCGCCGCCGCGATTCAGGCCAACGCGCATGAGTTTATCGAGAAGCTGCCGGACGGCTACGACACGCTGCTTGGCGAGCGCGCCAACAATCTTTCGGGCGGGCAACGGCAGCGCATCGCGATCGCCCGCGCCTTTATTCGTAACACCTCGGTCCTGATTCTCGACGAGCCGACCACTGGCCTCGATGCGGAATCTACCGACCTGGTGCTTGCGGCGCTGCGCGAACTGATGCGCGGCAAAGCCACGATTATCATCTCGCACGACCTGAATCTGATCCGCCATGCCGACAAGATCCTGACCGTCAAGCAGGGCGAGATCGCGCAGGTCGGCACGCACAAGCAATTGCTCAAGGCGGGCGGCCTGTACGCCGATCTGTATCACAAGCAGTTCGGCCATGCGGTTGAGGAGCAGGGCGCGCAGATCAAGCCGAGCGCCGCACCTGCGCCCGAGGACGACGAGGAACCCGAACCAGTGACCCCGCAGGCATTCCAGACGCTCATGACGCAGGCGCTGCCAAAACCCGTTTCGCCCAGGGCGTTCGAGACACTGCTGATGCAGATGCCGCTCCCGCCTGTTCCTGAGGCCACGCAACGCGAGCACGTATCAGCGGCGCATGCTGCCCCGCCAGCAGTGCCAGTCAGCACACTCGCGCCAGCGAAATCTCACAAAACGAGTGAAAAACACAGATCAGCGATCTTTGAAACAACCCTCTTGCACACAATTCCTGCTCCCTCTGAGCCGGTCGAACCGGCAGATGGGCATCCGGCAGATGGCAAGCTCTCATCGCTGATTTCTGAAACAAAGGCTCCCATGCTTCATTCTGAACAGGCCGACCAGCGCTTGAATGTTACTCAACTCGATCCGCTGCACAGCCCAACGCTTCAACGCGAGTTGCCAGGGCTACAGACTGCGTTCGATGGTGAGGCCATGCGCGAACTGTTGCAAAAGGTCTTATTCGGCATAACACAGCCACGCTATCAGATCGAGCGCTGCACGCCCGGAAAGGCGATCTACATGGGCGATTGCTGCGTGCTGCGCTACCAGATTCAGGCTAAAGCCAGCGCTGACGGACAGGTACTTCAGCCGCTCGTTGTCGGGCGCGTCTTTCAGAACCAGCTCGATTGCGCCACATACATACGCGACAAACTGATGCCGCTCGCCATGCTCATGCGCGGGCGCGAGGAAGTTGCGCCGTTCGCCATGCCGATTGCACTGATTGAGTCGCTCAACATGGTCGTGCATGTTTTCCCGATTGACGGTGAACTGCCAACGCTCATCGGCGCGACCGACCGCGAGCGCATGCTCGAATTCTTCGCCGAGACGCTTCCTGAAACGCTGGACGATGACTTCATCCCGCGCGCATGCCGGATTGTCCCGGTTAATTACGCCCGCCGGTATCGCTGTGTGCTGCGCTACGAGCTTGAAGGGGTGGGATCGGACGGCCAGCCGCAACAGCGCGCGGTTTATGGCAAAGTGGCGACCGGCAACCAGGGCGCGCAGACGGGCCAGGTGATCGCCGCGCTGCGCAAGCACATCCTTGATCGCCGCCATGATCACCTGTTCAGCATCCCGCGCTCGCTCGGCTTCCGGCCCGATCTGCAACTCGACCTGTTGGAGGCGATCCCCGGCACGCCCTGCGTCAGCCAGTCGCTCAAGGCGCGCCTGAGCGGAGCCACCGAGCGGCAAACCGGGATGCCCACGCTGGAGCAGGCGATTGATGCCTGCGCCGAGATTGCGGCTGCCTTGCACACGTCAGATATTCGGCTGGGCCAGCGCCGCACACTCGACGACGAACTCACCATGCTGCAAACCGACATCCGCATAGTCCAGCGGATCACGCCCGCGCTTGGCGCGCAATTCCAGGCATGGCTGGAGCGAATCGCAACCTATGCCGAGGAGTCTGACCCGGTGCGGCGCTGCTTTAGTCATGGCGATTACACCTACTCGCAGCTGATCTTTGAGGGTTCGCAGCGCGGATTGGTGGATTTCGATACCGTTTGCCAGGCCGAACCAGCCCTCGATCTGGGGCAGTTCCTGGCCTACCTGCGCGTGGCGACCCACAAAGCGCACAAGCTCGCTTCGTCCGCACCGACCGATCTTGGCGCGCAGCTTGGCGAGCAGTTCCTTCAGACATATATCGCCAGCGCAGGCGAGCAGATCGAGGATGCCGAGCGGCTGCGCGTGCGCGCTTCGGTCTACGAGGTCGTCAGCCTGATGCGGATGGCGCTGCATAGCTGGCAGCAACTCAAGGTCGCCCGACTGGAAAATGGGATCGCCGTGCTGGAAGAGCAGCTAGCCACGCTGCCGCAGCTGGATTATTAGGTGGAGACCTTCATGGAACACCAACGTAGCCACCAGTTGGATCGCGCGCAACTCGATCCGCTGTCCAGCCCGGTGCTGCAACGCGAGTTGCCTGGCCTCGCGGCTGCGCTCGACGAACAGATCATGCGCGAGCGCTTGCAGACGACGTTTTTTGGTGCCGATAGCAGGTTTGTGATCGAGCGTTGCAATCCCGGCCAGGCGATCTATCTTGCGGGTGTTTTTTGCGGCCTGCGCTACGAGATGGAGGTTCGAGACACCGCGAGCGGGCAGATGATCGAGCCGCTGGTGATCGGGCGGGTCTTTCAGGACCAATCGGCATGCGCGCGCTTCTTCCATGATCAGTTGGAGCCGGTGGCCGCGCTGTCCCGTGACCGCGAAGAACTCGCGCCGTTTGTGACACCGATAGCGCTGTTCGAGTCGCTGAATATGGCCGCGCATGTCTTCCCAATCGACGGCGAACTGCCCGCGCTGCTCGACGTCACTGACCGGCGGCGGGTGATCGAGATTCTGCGCGAGACACTGCCTGAAGTGCAGGAGGGCCGCTTCATGCCGCATGCCTGCCGGGTGGAGCTAGCGCATTATGGACGCCAGCACCGCTGCACGCTGCGCTATCTACTCGACGGCGCGGCGAGCGATGGCGCTAACGCCCACCAGGTTGTATACGGCAAAGTGACCGCCGATGGCTCTGGCGAACGCACGATCCCGGTGCTGGCTGCGCTGCGCGAGCGTCTGCCCGCGCTCAACGGCATGGACCGCGTCAATATTCCGCGGGTGCTCGGCTTCCATCCCGATCTGCAATTGCTCCTGTTGGAGGCCATCCCCGGCAAGCCGCAGGTCGCCCGGCTGCTCAAAGCGCGGCTGGCCGGAGCGGAAGCGACACAGCCGGGCATGCTCACGCTGGAGCATGCCGTCGGCGACTGCGGGCGCATCGCGGCGCGCATGCACACGTCGGGGATCGCGCTGGGCCAGCCGCGCACAATCGATGCCGAATTGGATTGGCTCAGGCAGAGTATCCATGCGCTGCGGCGCATCTCGCCCGAGCCTGGCGCGCAGCTTCAGGATTGGTTGGAGTGGATCAGCGCCTGTGCCGCGCGGACTGATCCGCTGCCGCTCTGTTTCAGCCATGGCGATTTCACGTATACGCAGCTGATCTTCGATGATCGGCAGTGCGGGCTGGTCGATTTCGACACGATCTGCCAGGCCGAGCCTGCGCTCGATCTGGGCCAATTCCTGGCCTACCAGCGGCTCGCAATTCGCAAAGATCAGCGCCCCGACGCGCCGTTTCCGGAAGCCGCAACCGAGCAACTCTGCGAGCAATTCCTTAACGCTTACGAGGCTGCGAGTGGTGAGCGTTGGGGCGACAAGCAGCGGCTGCGGGAGCGCGTGGCCGTGTACGAGATTCTTATGCTGCTGCGGCTGGCCGTGCATAGCTGGCAGAAGCTCAAAATCAGCCGGTTGGAACACGCCATGAAACTGCTTGAGGAGCGCATCGCATGTCTACAGTAGTTGAAGCTCAACGCCAGCCTGCCGCCGTATGGAATCATCTGCGCCATTTCGCGGCGC
>DASTWM010000524.1:0-12037 GCA_035765855.1 Roseiflexaceae bacterium | reverse complement strand
CGGCGCGAGGAAGCAGCGGCAGCCGCGCAGGTCATCGGCATCACGTCGCGCCTCCTCGACAACCATGACGGCGAGTTGCTGCCGACGCTCGAACGGCGGCGCGAGATCATCAGGCTGATTCGCTCGTTCCAGCCCGATCTTGTCCTCACCCCGCGCCCGTGGGACTACCACCCCGACCACCGCTACACGGCGCAATTGGTCCAGGATGCGGCCTACATGATCACCGTCCCGAATGTGCTGGCCTTCTATGAACATCTGGCGCGCAACCCGGTGATCGCGTATGTCAGCGACACGTTTCAGCGGCCCTATCCCTTCGCTCCGGATGTGGTCGTGCCGATAGATGCGGTTGTGGAGCAAAAAGTTGACATGCTCGATCGCCACGTATCGCAGATGTACGAGTGGTTGCCGTATAACGGCGGCTACGCCGACGAGGTGCCGGACAACCCGCAAGATCGGCGGGCCTGGTTGCGGCAATATCTCGACGCGCGCATGCGTCATGACGCGAACCGCTACCGCGACATGCTGATCGCGGAGCTTGGCGCGGAGGCGGGCCAGAAGGTCCAGTACGCGGAAGCCTTCGAGGTCTGTGAATACGGCGCGCCGCTGACCGAGGAAGCGCGGGCGCGGCTGTTTCCGTTCTTTTAGCTTCCAGCAATGCTCAGATTGGTTAAGCCACAGAGGACACAGAGCGAAGTTCCCTTCACCATTCGTAATGAACATTTCCAAAAATAAACGTATATTTGTTGAGCGGCATCCCTCGCGGGTGCCGCTCAACGCCCGTAAGTTCGACGCCCACAAGGGGCGTCGCTACTCTGTGGCGCAAATGTTTTGAGAACGGTGCTACTTCCCAAACAGCTGGGCGCTCAAATCGGGCGAATCGAACTCAGGATCAAGCGGGAAGATCGGGCGCTGCACGCGTTTGTACGGCAGCGAGGGAATATCCTGATTGACCGCGCCGGGCGTCAGCGCCAGCAGCGCATGGCGGGCGAAGGAGCGCAGCCCCGGCTCAAGGTAGCCGATCTTTACGACCACCAGATGCTGTGCCGTTGGATCGATGCCGAGATCGGTGAAATCGCTGACGCGGTGGTAGGGCTTGCGGCGGCTGGTGATGATGATTTGCACGCCGCCCACGCGCAGCACCGCAATGTCGCCGCCGACCGGATCGCCGGAGCGCAACGCCACCACTGTTCCTTCGACATGGAGCGGCTGACCATGAACCGCGTCGAGCTTGCCGCCCAGCGCCACGCGCACCATCTGGCCGACGCCCGCTGCTTTGCATGCTTCGACGGCGGCGTGGTCGGGCATGCTGGCGTACACTGCCGTGCGCGCGCTGCTCGCGAATATCGGGTGGGCCAGTAAGCGGTTGAGAAAGTAGGACACATCACCCACGCCGCCAGCAGTCGGGTTGTCGCCCGAATCGCTGATCACCACCGGCGTGTCAGGATGCTCGGCGGCCTGCGCGATGCACCAGTCGGCGCTGCCCGCTGGCACCACAAAGCCGAAGGCATGCCGCGTGTCCCAGTAGCGCCGCGCGATCTTCTCGGCCTCGCGCTGGATCGCGTTGGCGTCAGTGCCAGTCACGACCACGGTCGCGCTGCTGCGCGGCTCGTCGGCCCACACATACCCAACCCATAGCGACGCGTCGAGCACGCCCGGCACCGGGTCGGACTCCTGCAAGCTGGCGTACACGCTGCGGCCCGGCTCGACCAGCGTGCTGGTGCGCTCGCCCGGCAGAATCACTGGGATGCGTACCCACGCGCGCAACGGGCGCGTTCCCGTGTCAAGGCAGTGAACCAGATGCGCGCATGCCCGCTCGCGAGTGATCATAGCGTCGTCGTGCGGCGCGAGGCGGTAGGCGGTGAACATGTCCACCTGCTCGACCAGCCGAGCCGACACGTTGCCATGCAAATCCATGCCTGCTGAAATCAGGCAATCGGGGCCGACCATTGCGCGAATAGCCGTGGCGAGATCGGCCTCGGCGTCGTCCATGCCCAGCACATTCATCGCGCCATGAATGTCAAGGTAGAACCCGTCGAGCGGCAGCGCGGCCTGAATACGCTCCAGCAGTTCGGCCTTCATGTCGTCGTAGCTGTGGCGCTCCACCGGCCCGCCGGGAATGGAGCGGGCGTGCATACACGGCAGCCATTCGATATCTGTGCGGTCGCGGAAGTTCCAGCCCGGCATGAACGGATAACGCGCAAGCATCTCCGCGCCGCGCAAAATCGTGAAGTCGTCTTTTGTGCTCGGCAATGGTGAAAATGTGCTGCTCTCGATGGCGATGCCGCCGATCCCGATTCGGAAGCGCTGCATAGGTGGCCTGCTCCTTCTGCAAATCTGACGATGACGCCTGATTATAGAACATATCAGGTGCAGGTTGAAATGCGCTGTTCGGCATGCTCGGCCTGTTGCGCCGGCGCGCGCCTGAGGATGCAGTATACCAGCGGCCAATAACATGCCGCGACAAAGATCGGATCCCACTGCGATGGGAAGAAAAAGCCGATCGCCACAGCCCATGTGCTGATCGTCCAGATAAAAACTTCGCGGCGCGTCTGGAGCGCGCAGACCAGGATAAAGGCGTCATAAAAGACGCGCTGCGGCATGCAGGCGCACAGCAGGACGAACCAGGCATCCGGGTCGCGCCGCCGCGCCAGGAGCGCGAGCAGCGGTAGTCCGGGCAGCGTCAGCAGCGGAATAATGCCGTCATAAGTGCGCGTCTGGGGCCACCAGCGGAGCGGCCAGGTCGGGTCGTCGACGAAGGTCAGCGCAAGGAGGATCGTGCAGAGGATTGCCCGCCGCCAGGTAAAGTGGCGCAGGAAGATCGGGAAACCAATCTGCGGCTTGGCTAAGGTCAGCGGTATCAGGCACGGCAGCATGGCGACGGCGACCATTAACGGCGACCACTGCGCAAGCCGAAAGGCGCACCAGAATGGCACACTCAGGAGAGTCAGGAGGTGGTAGGGCTTGCTGGAACTGATCAGCGCATAGACGAGCAGCGCGACGCTGCTGCCGACGACGACCGCTGCCATCAGCCCGCGAGGCAGCAGCGTGAAGGGCAGAATCGCATACATGGTAGTCAGTGGATTGCCGGGCCAGACATGGCCGGTCCTGGGATCCGTGGAAACGCACAGGTAGGGGTCCAGCCCGCGAAACCACATCTGCCCGTAGCACCAGGGCCAGTCCAGATCGTCCGCCGTCTGCGCGTTGACAATATAGCGCCCGATTCCGAAGAACAGGCCGCTCAACACGGCGATGCCGCCGATCCCGATTCGGAAGCGCTGCATAGGTAGCCTGCTCCTTCTGCCTATCTGACGATGACGCCTGATTATAGATCGTCTTCGCATGGGTGGAGCAGGAGCAGTTGCTGGCTGGCGTCCTTGATCGTCAGCTATGCGCCAGATCCCGACCGGTGATGTTGGTCTGCCATGGCATCCTGATGCTCACCGGTGGAATGCGGCGTGATGTTGCTGCCGCTGTGGCCAACGCGCTGGCCGCGCGCCTGTCCGACGCCTTCAAGCGTGAGATCGGCGGGTCGCTGGGTCTTGGCGATGGGCAACACTATCACTAATACCCCGTTGCCAAACGTCAGGTTGGCAAGCTCGGCGTTCACGGTATCCGGCAGATCGAGTTCACGATGGTAGCCTCCGACGCTCCATTCATTCAGCATGACGTCTTTATCATGCTTGAAAACGCCCCGTAGCTCGCCATGCAGGGTCAGGCGGCCAGCGGCTGAGACCGCGACCGTAATATCCTCTGGCTCAAGCCCCGGCATGGGCGCGGCGATCGTCAGGCGATCTTTCTGTCGCCACATGCGGACAGGCACATTCTGCAGCGCAGTCTGTTCCATACATTTCCTCCTGGCTACAACTGAACTATGTTACCGCTACCTCGTTCGTGCATTCAATCAGCCATCGCTCCTCATGCGCTACAAGGCCAGGCATACACGAGATCGATAGCAAGGTTCGTGCTAGCATTGTATGAATCGTGTGTTAACGGGCCGTGTTCCATCCCGAACTGACGCGCTGCTCCGGTGCCGCCCAACTTCTCACATGGCCGCCGTTTGACAGATTGGCGGGCGCATGTCACTCTTTTCGTATCTTTCAAGCAGCAAAGGATTATGCCCATGACAACCCATACTCCTGTTCGGATCGAGGTCTGCATCGACTCGGTGGATTCGGCGCTGGCGGCGCAGCAGGGCGGCGCGGACCGGGTCGAGCTGTGCGATAATCTGCTGGAAGGCGGCACCACGCCGAGCGCGGGTACAATCGAGATCGCCCGCAAATACCTTTCAATTGGCTTGCAGGTCATGATTCGTCCGCGCGGCGGCGACTTCTGCTACTCCGACATTGAGTTCGAGATCATGCAGAGCGACATTGCCATGGCGAAGCAACTCGGCGCGGATGGCGTGGTATTCGGCCTGCTGCTGCCCGACGGCGCGGTCGATGTCGAGCGCACGCGCGCGCTGATCGAGCTTGCGCGTCCGCTGAACGTCACATTTCACCGCGCGTTCGACATGACCAACGACCCGTTCCAGGCGCTGGAAGAATTGATTGCTATCGGCGTGGACCGCATTCTGACATCCGGCCAGGAGCCGTCGGTGCTGGAAGGGCTGGACATGATCGCCGAACTCGTGCGCCGCGCGGGCGAGCGGGTGATCATCATGCCGGGCGGCGGCTCCGAGCGCAATATCAAGAAGATCGTCGCGCAGAGCGGCGTGCGCGAAGTTCACGTCGCCAGCACGCAGCCGGTCGATAGTCAGATGCGCTACCGCAATCCGCGCGTCTTCATGGGCGGCGAGTTGCGCCCGCCCGAGTACACGCGCTTCGTCACCGACCCGGCGCGGATCGGGGATCTGCGACGGCAGGCAAGCGAGTAAAATCATGCCAAAGCCAGTTGTCGTTGGAATTGCCGGTGGTTCAGCATCCGGGAAAAGCACGCTTGCGGCGGCGCTGGCCGTTGCGCTGGAGCAGGCGCATGGCTGGCGCACGGCGATTGTTTCCACCGACCGCTACGTGCAGCCCGATGTTGCGCGTGGCCCGACCTTTTTCTCGTCCTCTGCGGGCGAAGCGATGTTCGATTGGAACCACCCTGACTCGGTGGATTGGGCGCGGCTGGTGAGCGATCTTCGGGCGTTGTGCGACGCGCAGGACGCGCCGCAGGCCGTGCTGGTCGAAGGACTCATGGTGCTTCACGACGCGGCGCTGCGCCCGCTGCTGGATCTGCGCCTGTTCGTGGAGCTTGAGGCGGATGTGCGGGCGCTGCGGCGGCTACTGCGCAACATGCAGCGCCCCGACATGAATCGCGATCCGGTGTTCATCGCCACCTATTACCGCGAGAGCGCCCGCGTCGGCCACGAGCGCTACGTCGAGCCGTCGCGCGTCCACGCCGACCTGATCGTGCGTGGCGATGCCGATTGGGAGCGGCTGCGGCCCATGCTGATCGCGGTGGTTGCAGATCGGTACGGGGCGTGAGGTTGTGTAAATATGTCCCTCACCCTGCTGCTCCGCAGCGTCCCTTCCCCACCACCATACCGGCCTCGGTATGGTGGGGAGAGGGACCGAGGGTGAGGGCGCATGAGATCATTGCCGATGGCGCATGCAGCTGCTTGACATTGCTCACGAAGCTTTATATAATAATGTGAAATATATCACAATTAAGATAGAACGTGTAAGGAAGAATTGTTATGAGCGAGCTTGCACAACCAGTCGGCCTGGGATTGGCGGCGCGGGGCGACCCGGCAGAGGTGGTCGCATGGGCCGACATGGCGCGGCAGCGCGGCCTTCAATCAGTCTGGATTCATGATTCGTACTTCGAGCGCGACGCCGTGACCTACGCGACCGCGATTGCCGCGCAGGTGCCGGATATTCGGGTCGCCATGGGCGCGCTGAATCCGTTCACCCGTCATCCGGTGCTGGTGGCGATGACGGTCAGCGCGATCGACGAAATGGCACCCGGTCGCGTGATCCTCGGCATGGGGACCGGGCTACCATTGCGCCTGGCGCAGATGGGTATCCCCTACACGCCGGAGGGCGGCGTTGCAGGCGTCAGCGCGGCGATTGATACCATGCGCGCGTTGTGGGCCGGCGAGCGCCTGCCGTCTGCCACAGCTGGCCTGCCGCCAGTACAGCCCATGTTTCCGCCGGTGCATCGCGTGCCGATCTACATCGCGGCTTATCGCTCGGCCTTCCTCGAACTGGCCGGAGCCAAGGCCGACGGCTACCTGGCGCGCCCGGCTGAGTCAATTGCCAGCCTCAAAACGATGATGCCCAAAATCCGCGCGGCCTCGGTCGCGGCTGGCCGCCCGGAAAATGCTGTGGAAACGGCGGGCTACCTGCTGACCATGGTCGACGAGTCGCGCCGCGCCGCGCTGAACCGCGCCAAGCGCGAGCCGTTTGTGATTTACATGATGAGCGTGCTGTCGGACGTGTCGCTGCGGCGGGCGGGCTTCGAGCGCGACCTGCGCGATCAGATCGCCGCTGCGTGGCGGGCCGAGGATTATCACCGCGCCGCCAACCTCATCCCCGACGAATTGCTCGACGCATTCATGCTGGTCGGCACGCGCGAGGATGTGGCCGAAGGCGCGCTGCGCTACCAGCGGGCGGGCATGGACGTGCCGCTGTTGCAGCCGGTGGTGCAGGAGCGCGAGCAGGTCGAGGCGATCCTTGACGCGGCGGTGCTGTACGGCAGCCAGTCCAGCGCTGCGGTGGTCACGCCGACGCATGTCGCTTCCACCGCCATTGTGGAAGAAGAAGCCGTCGCTGTGCGCACCGCCGCGCTCGATGACCGGCAGCTTGCGTTTAGCGAGCGGCTGCGGCGGCGGGCAGGCGCATGGGCCGAGATCATGCGCCCGTTCAGCTTCACCGCGTCGATTGCGCCGGTTCTGGCGGCGGGCGCGCTGGCCGTGGCCGATGGGTTATTCTCATGGACGCTGTTTCTGGCTGCGCTGCTGGGCGGCGTGCTCCTGCACATCGGCACCAATGTCGTCAACGAAATCTACGACGTGCGCAAAGGCATCGACACGATCACCTCGCCGCGCGCCAGCCACGCGCTGCTCAAGGGCCGCATGTCGGAGCGCGAGGCGTTTCTGATTGCGGCGCTGGCCTCGCTGCTGGCGGCGCTGGTCGGCGTCGGGCTGATTGCGGCGCGCGGCTGGCCGATTGTGCTGCTGGGCGTGCTCGGGCTGATTGGTGGCCTTGGCTACACCGCGCCGCCATTTCAATACAAGTTCAAGGCGCTGGGCGTGCCGCTGGTCTTTCTGCTCATGGGGCCGCTCATGGTGGTTGGCTCGTACTTTGCCATTACGGGATTGTGGAGCGTGCAGGCGCTGGTGTTGAGTATTCCGGTCGGCCTGCTGGTCGCGGCCATTCTGCATGGCAACGAGTGGCGCGACATCAGCGACGACGCCCGCGCTGGCATCGCGACGATCTCGAATCGCTGGGGGCGCAAGGTGGCGCATATCGGCTACGTGTCGCTGGTCGTCGGCGCGTACATGGCGCTGGTCGTCGGCGTGCTGCTGGGTCTGCTGCCAACCTCGACCCTGCTGGCTATGCTGTCGCTGCCGCTGCTGGTCAGTATGATCCGCGATTCGGAGCTGGCCGCGAGCGGGCAGCAGCGCGCAATCGCCATGATTGACCTGCGGACCGCGCGCCTGCATGCGGTATTTGGCGCGCTGCTGGCGTTGGGCCTGCTGCTCGGCGCCTTGCATCTCTGAAACAAGAAAGCGCATGATGATGAATTTGTTCAAACGGCGCAAGCACACGCCGCCCGCCCGCGATCTGGCGCTGCTCGGCGGGCTGGCGCTGGCCTACGTTTCGTTCGCGCAGGTGTTTCGGGGCCGCCGCGCGCGCTTCTGGCCGCGCATGACCCGCACTGGCGCGATCCTTGGCAGCCTGTCGCTGGCGAGCGAGCCTGAATTGCGGGAAACGCGCATCGGCGTAAAGGATGTTGTAATTGGTCTTGGATCAGCCGGAGTACTGTACATCATCTTCCAGATAGGCGATCGTTTCGCGCGCTGGCTGCTGCCGAAGGGCAGCACCGAAATTGCGTCGATCTATGATTTGCGCACGCTTGGACCGACGCCGGTGCTGGCCGGGCGGCTGGCGCTGATCATCGGCCCGGCAGAGGAGCTATTCTGGCGCGGGCTGGTGCAGCGGCGGCTCATGCGGGAATATGGGCCGGTGGTCGGCACGGCGGCAGGCACGGCGCTGTATGGCGGCGCGCACCTCGTCACCGGCAACGTCACGCTGATCGGCGCGGCTTCCGTAGCGGGCGCGTTCTGGGGCGGCCTGTACGCGCTCGGCGTGCCGATGGGCGCGCTGATCGTCAGCCATGCGGCGTGGGATGTGTTCACGTTTCTCATTGCGCCGACTGAGCGACCCGAGCGGTCGAAATAACGCCGGTGGCAAGCCAACAGTCACATGAAGGAGGCTCCATGACAACGCCCGAGCAGCTTCTCGAAACCTGGCAGCCACACTTCCGCGCCGCCTACGAGCGCGATCCACAGAACGCCGCCCGGCAGTCGTTCGATGATTACTGGCATTGGGTGCATGTCTTTTTTATCAGCGGCGGCGCGGGCGTTCCCGGCTGGTTCGCGCAGATTGAGGATCTGTTGCGAAATATTCCCGACAAAGCGCAGCGCGATCAGCTCCGTGCGCGCCTGGAGCAGCTCGGCATCGTCATCGCGAGCGAATGGGCCAAGGACGCCCGCACGCGCAGAATCTACTCGACGTGGTGGCAGGGCCGCCCGAATTTGCAGGACTGGGGCAAGCGGCTGCAAGCGGCTGCCAGTCAGCCGGACAGCGCCGCGCTGGCGCATGAGCTTGATGCAATTGAACATGAGGCTGGGGCGGCTGCGGGGTGAAGGATGGAGCCACAGAGATTACAAAGGGCGTAGAGATGTTTATTTCTTCTCGGTGATCTCTGTGCACTCTGTGGCACATCCTTTTCAAGGGCGCTTCGGACATGATGCTTGCTCGCACGCCTCGCGCACCCGGTCAGCGATGACGCGCGCCAGCAATGGATCGTAGCCCAGGTATCCGGCCAGCTTGATCGTGACATCTGGGTGTTTGGCATGCGCCGCGCCGGTGATCTGGGGCAGATCTTCGGCCACATGCCCGCCAAGCTGAAGGAAGAACGGCACGGCGGTGATCTGTTGCATGCCCTCCATGACAAGTTGGTCAACTGCCTGGGGAATTGACGGCTCATTCAACTCCATAAAACTGGCCGCAACGGCCGCGTATTGTCCTGTAGCAGCTAGCCGCGTCGCAATTGCGCGGAACGACGCATTGGCGCGGTCGTCGGGGCTGCCGTGCGCCATCAGGAGCAGCGCATGCCGACCGGCGCGCGCATGACCGTTGGTGGCTTCGGCGGCGCGCTTCGCCACAAGCTCGGCCAGTGCCGGACGGTCGCCGCGGTGTGAAAATTGCCGATCCATGGCGCATCGGCCACGTTGATCAATATGCCCATGCGCGCGGCTTCCTCGGCCACAGCCGCATTGGTCACGCGGTCATTGGTGGCGGCCACGGCCAGAAACGCGCCCGCCAGATCGCCGGGCTGGTATGCGCGGGCGACATGCTCAATCTGGCCCGCCGCATGCCAGTCGCCGAGCGCATCAGTGACGGTCGGGCTGATGACAACTGGCCGCGCGCCGCCCGCAATCAGGTCGCGCGCCTTGCGCTCGGCCACCGCGCCGCCCACCACTACGCAGCGCGCCTGCGCGAGATTAGTCAGCATGAGCGGGTATGTGGGTGATTGTTCGCCTGCGCTGCTCATGGTTCGGGTTTTTCTTCGGTGCCCGGCACCAGCGCCACTCCGCCAAGTTCGGTCACAAATGTGGTTAAAAGTTCCTGCGCCATCCACGCGGCGCGCAAAAGCCAGCGGCACTGCGTGCAGTAGCGAATGGCGACGCGCGGCTGTTGGATTGTCATGCGGTTTCCTGCTCTGCTGTTGCACGAATTTGCGCGCATGGTAGCACACCCGGTGGCAATCCATCCAACCATAGATCACGCGACCGTTTGGCTAGATTGTTGCTAATACATTGTGTAGGGCCGCGCATGCATACATGGTGCATACACGGCGATTGAAGACCGGACAATTACCTGCTGCACCTGTGGTAGAGTAAAGCAAACAGAGCTGAAAGCATGTGAGGTACATCAATGCAGATGCACGGTGGGCAAAATCGCGTTGTCATTGAAAACATCACGCCTCAAGTCGACTGCGGCGCGTTTCCGATCAAGCGCGTGGTCGGCGAGCCGGTTGTTGTCGAGGTTGATGCGTTTGCCGATGGGCATGACGTGATCGCCGTGGCAATTCGCTACCAGGAGGCCGGTGAAGACGATTGGCATGAAGTGCCGATGGAGCCGCTGGTCAACGACCGCTGGCGCGGTATGTTCACCGTCACGCAGGTGGGTACGGCCTGCTACATGGTGATCGGCTGGATGGACCATTTCACGTCCTGGGTGCGCGACATGGCCAAGCGGATCGAGGCCAGCAGTGCCACCAGCGTCGATGTCGAAATCGGCGCGCTGATGATCGACGACGCGCAGGAGCGTGCCACGGGCGCCGACGCCGCAAAGCTTGGCGAGTTTGCGCGGGCGTTGCGCGCCGGTATCCAATCAGCGTCGCAGGATCGGGAGCTTGCCATGCTCATGCATCGCCATGCTGAGCGCCATTTTGTCACGCAGTCGCACGAATTAGCGATTACGGTGGATCGCGAGCGGGCGCTGTATGGCGCGTGGTATTCGATGTTTCCGCGCAGCGCGTCGCAGGTGCCGGGCAAGCACGGCACGTTCAAAGATGTCGAAAAGATGCTGCCGTACATTGCGGGCATGGGTTTCGATGTGCTGTACCTCACGCCGATTCATCCGATTGGAACGACCTTCCGCAAAGGCAAGGATAACAGCCCGGTCGCGCAACCCGGCGATCCCGGCAGTCCCTATGCGATCGGCAGCGAGGAGGGCGGCCACAAAGCGATTCATCCCGAACTCGGCACGCTTGAAGATTTCCGCCACCTGGTCGAGGCGGCGAACAAGATCGGCATGGAGATCGCGCTTGATAACGCGTTTAACGCATCGCCGGAGCATCCATGGGTGCGCGAACACCCGGAGTGGTTCCGCATTCGTCCCGACGGCACGATCCAGTACGCCGAAAATCCGCCCAAGAAGTACCAGGATATTTATCCGCTCAACTTCGAGAGCGCCGAGTGGCGCAGCATGTGGCAGGAACTAAAGAGCTTTTTCGATTTCTGGATCGAGCAGGGCGTTAAGATCTTCCGCGTCGATAATCCGCATACCAAAGCGTTCCCGTTCTGGGAGTGGTGCATCGGCGAACTCAAGCGCGAACATCCTGACGTGATCTTTTTGTCGGAAGCGTTCACCCGCCCCAAGGTCATGTACCGGCTGGCCAAGCTTGGCTTTTCTCAATCGTACACCTACTTCGCATGGCGCACAACCAAGTGGGAACTAACCGAGTACATGACGGAGTTGACCAGGACCGAGGTGCGCGAATTTTTCCGCCCGAACTTCTGGCCGAACACGCATGATATTCTGACGCCGCAGTTCTATGATGGCCACCGCTCGACCTTTATTGTGCGGCTGGTGCTGGCGGCGACCATGACGGCCAGCTACGGCATCTACGGCCCGCCCTACGAATTGATGCTGCACGAGCCAGCGCTGCCGCGCGAGGAATACCGCGACAACGAGAAGTACGAGATCCGCACCTGGGATCTCGATCAGCCCGCCAGCCTGCGCCCAATCATCACGCGGCTCAACCAGGCGCGGCGCAACAACGTCGCGTTGCAGCGCAACAATAGCATCCGCTTCCTGCGCGTTGAGAACAACTACGCCGAGAACGAGCAATTAATTGCTTACACCAAAGAGTCGCCCGATGGCTCGAATATCGTGCTGACGATCATCAATCTTGATCCGGTGAATGTCCAGAGTGGCTGGGTGCAGCTTCCACTGGCCGATTTCGGCATCCGCGCGACTGACAGCTATGTCATGCATGAGTTGCTGTCAAATGCACGCTATTCCTGGGTGGGCGA
>DASTWM010000523.1:0-7831 GCA_035765855.1 Roseiflexaceae bacterium | reverse complement strand
TACATCATGGATTTTCAAAGCTTTCTATGTCTTAGTTCATACGCATGATAATGTTTATTAAAGCGAGAAAGTCACGATTCCATTCCTGCTGGAGCTCTGCTTCAGATGAGCGAGCGCCTGACAGAAAGCAAGCGCTTGCTCACCATGCCTCGTGGCGAAGGACGTTGCTATTCGTCCCTGGGCGCGCCCTCTGAGTCAGGCTGGTTGCCCTGGCCGCGCTCTTCTTCCACCTGTCGCAGCAACTCGCCGATCCGCTGGCTGTAGGCCAGCGATGTGTCCAGCTTGAAGCTCAGATCGGGAACGGTGCGCAGGTGATTCAATTCCTGCGCGACCTGGCGGCGCAAAAAGCCCCTGGCATGCTCCAGCGCGGCCATCGTTTCGCGCTGCTGCTCCTCGTCGCCCATGACCGAGACGTACACCCGCGCATGCTGCAAGTCGCCACTTACTTCCACGTTTACGACGGTTGCAAAACCAACGCGCGGGTCACTCATCTCGTACTGAATGGTTTCGCTCAGGATGCGCAGCATCTCTTCGCCGATTTGTTGTGTTCGTTTGCTCATACCCTCGTTAAGTTATGAGGTGTGAATTATGAGTTATGAGTTGAAGGAAAACCAATTCACAACTCATAACTCACAACTTATACCTCGCTTACACCGTGCGCTCCACCCGCTCCTTATGATAGAACTCCATGGTGTCGCCCTGCTGAACGTCATTGAAGCCGTCCACGACCAGGCCACATTCATAGCCGGCCTGAACTTCGCGAACATCATCTTTGAGCCGCTTGAGGCTGCTGATCCGTCCATCGTGCATGACTACGCCGCTGCGCAGCACGCGCACGCTGTTGTTGCGGATGATTTTGCCGTCCGTCACATACAGGCCAGCGACCACCTCGCGGCTTGGCAGATTGAATGTCTGCCGCACCTCGGCGTACCCGTCGGTGACTTCCTTGAACTCCGGATCCAGCATGCCCGACATCGCCTTGCGGATATCGTCGACCAACTGGTAAATGATGTTGTAGTAGCGCACATCGATGCCGTTGCGTTCGGCGCTGGCACGGCCAGCCGGGTCAGGGCGGGCGTTGAAGCCGATGATGATCGCGTGCGACGCAATCGCAAGGTTGACATCGCTCTCAGTGATGGTGCCGGTGCCCTTGTGAATGACGCGAATCTGCACCTCATCGCTGTTGATCTGCCCAAGCGCATGCTCGATTGCGCCGATCGAGCCCTGCACATCGGCCTTCAGCACGATGTTCAGTTCCTTGAGCTTGCCCTGCTGCGCGTTCTTGAACAATTCATCCAGCGATGGGCCACGGTTGGTCGCCATATCTTCCAGCCGCTGCTGGCGCTGGCGCTGCGTTGCAACTTCACGCGCGATGGTAATGTCGTTGACCGCCTGGAAGATGTCGCCCGCCTGTGGCACGTTATCGAGACCCAGGATAAGCACTGGCATGGATGGATCGGCAGTTCGCAGCCGCTTGCCGTTGTCGCTGAACATAGCGCGCACGGTGCCAGTTGCGCTGCCTGCCAGCACGGTATCTTCCAGGCGCAGCGTCCCGTTCTGAATCAGCACCGTCGCCACCGGGCCGCGATTCTTATCGCGCTCGGCCTCGATGACCGTGCCAACCGCCGGAGCATCCGGGTTCGCCTTTAACTCGGCCAGATCGGCAACCAGCAGAATCATTTCCAGCAGGCCGTCGATGTTGATCTTCATCTTGGCCGAAACTTCGACCGACGGTACATCGCCGCCGAACTGCTCAACATACACGCCCGCACCGGCAAGTTGTTCACGCACGCGCCCCGGATTTGCATTCAGCGAGTCAATTTTGTTGATCGCAACAATCATCGGAACGCCAGCGGCCCTGACGTGCGAGATGGCCTCTTGCGTTTGCGGCATCACGCCGTCATCGGCAGCAACCACCAGCACGACAATGTCAGTGACCTGGGCACCGCGAGCGCGCATGGCCGTGAATGCTTCGTGGCCCGGCGTGTCGAGGAAGGTGATCTTGCGGCCCTGCACTTCAACCTGATACGCGGCGACGTGCTGCGTGATACCGCCAGCTTCGCCTTCCGCAACGCGGGTCGAACGTATGGTGTCGAGCAGCTTGGTTTTGCCATGGTCGACATGGCCCATGATCGTCACAACCGGCGGACGGGAACGCATTTCAGCCGAAGTCTGCTCCGCAAGCACATCCTTGACATTGTCAACGATACCTGCAAGCTGCTCAGGAACGAACTCTTTGGTCTCGATTCCGAAGTCCGAGGCAATGACGGCAGCGGTGTCGTAGTCAATCTGCTGGTTAATCGTGGCAATGATGCCGCCCTTGAGCAGCGATTTGATGATTTCTGCCGCGCCAACGCCTGTCGCTTCCGAAAATTCGCGCACAGTCATGAGGCTAGGCAGTTCGACCGGGCCACGCGGGCGCACTGGCGCGCGTACTGCGGGAGCCATGGTTGTGGTACGTCCGCCGCCACGCATGCCGCCACGCGACATGGTCGATGTGCGGCCGCCATTTGAAGATGAAGAACCGCGCCCGCCACTGCGCATGCCGCCATTGCGGTTGCCGACTTCAACGCCGCCTTCGGAACGGCCAGAACCGCGCCGCCGGTTGCTGCTATCGTCGCCACCACCGCCGCCACGTGGTCCACCACTGGCAGGGCCGCCGCGCCCGCGCGCGCCGCCGCCACCGCCGCGCGGTCCGCCGCCACCACCACCACCGCCGCGCGGTCCGCCGCCACCGCCGCCACCGCGTGGTCCACCACCGCCGCCACCGCCACCGCCGCGTGGTCCACCACCGCCACCGCCGCGTGGTCCACCACCACCGCCGCCACTGCGTGGTCCGCCGCCGCCGCCGCCACTGCGTGGTCCACCACCACCGCCGCGTGGTCCACCGCCGCCGCTCGACATACTCAACAAGGGCAATCCGCGATTGGGCTGCTCTGATGTCGGTAAGGATAATCTATACATCGTCGTTCCTCCCTGCCGCCAACCGACATCGAGCGCTGACAGACGTCTTGTGTTTATGACAACATAGTATGACGCTCGATCATGTGGCGGAATATTGATATGGGTTCGCTTGGTCGTCAAGCGTTTGAGCCGTTTGTTGCAGCGCCGCGAGATCGTCGGGAGGCAGCGCTTCCAGGCGCAACGCGCGCGCCAAACCGTTTCGTTTCAAAGCCTGCTCCCAGCATGCAGGCTCGTGACACAGGTACGCGCCCCGACCGGAGCGTTTGCCTGTTGGGTCAACCACAACACGCCCATCGGCATCGCGCACAAGGCGTATCAATCCTCGCTTGGCATCTGTCTTACGACACGCGATGCACGTGCGCTGTGGCACATGTTTTGGGCGAGGTCCTTTAGCTTGCTTTTTCATAACAATCGACCATGGATGATGGGCAGCGGCTTACACAGCCGTGGAGCACATCATCCATGTGCAACGCTGGTTATTCTTCATCGCCGGGCATGCCGTCGCCTTCATCAACGGCGACCTCCGACTCATCGACGGGAACCTCCGACTCATCGCTGGTCATCATGCCATCGTCGCCGTTGTCTGCGCCTGGCGCGTCCTGTTCGTCGATAATGTATGAGGCAATCAGCCGGTCGTCATGGTAAATATAGAGTTTGCTCGGCGTCGCGCGCAACTGCACCGGCTCGCCGATCATGTCGTCGCCGAGCGGGCCGTAATGGGCGTTCTGGTACACCACAGTGCCGTCGGCGCGCACCTTGCGCGTTTCCACGCGGGCGTTCGCCAGCGCTACCTCGGTCGCCATGGCCTCAGCCTCGGCAGCATCGCGGGCCTCAGCCGCCTCGCGCTCCTCGTCAAGCAGCGCCGATGCGCTCTTGATGTCGATCCGCCAGCCACTCAGTTTGGCGGCCAGACGCACGTTCTGGCCTTCCTTGCCAATCGCCAGCGAAAGCTGCTTGTCTGGCACAATCACGGTCGCCGCATGCTCGTCGTCGCGCAACTGCACTTCCACGACCTGCGCGGGCGAAAGCGCGTTGGCGATGAATTCTTTCGGGTCGGACGAATATTGTACAACGTCGATCTTCTCGTTGTTCAGTTCGTTGACAATATTCTGGATGCGGATGCCGCGCATGCCAACGCATGATCCAACCGGATCGATGCCTTCCTGGCGCGCCATCACGGCAACCTTGGTGCGCAGCCCCGGCTCGCGCGCGATCGACTTGATCTCGACCGTGCCGTTGTAAATCTCCGGCACCTCCATCTCGAACAGCCGCAGGATGAGCTGCTTGTTCGCGCGTGAAACAATCAGGCGCGGCCCACGCTCTTCCTTGCGAATCTCGTTCAGGTAGACCTTGAGACGCTGCCCATGATAGTAGCGGTCGTTGTCGACCTGCTCCTTGGGCGGCAGCACGGCCTCGGCCTTGCCCATCTCCAGAATGACATTGCCCTTGGCGATGCGCTGCACCGTCGCCGTGATGAGTTCGCCCTCGCGATCCATGTACTCGCCGTACACATGCTCGCGCTCGACCTCTTTAATGCCCTGTAAAATAACCTGCTTGGCGGTTTGCGCCGCGATACGACCGAAGTCATTCGGCGTGCTCTCCACCATGATGGATTCGCCAAGCTGAACGTCAGGCTTGTGTCGCCTCGCATCTTCGATATCTATTTCAAAGCGGTCGTCGAACACTTCATCAACCACCTGCTTTTCGGCAAACACATGCGCCAGACCCGTTTGCGGATCGAGCGTCACGTTGATCTCGATTGGTGGAGGATTATTGCCCAACGTGCGCCGGTAGGCGGTCACAAGCGCCTTCTCGACCTGGCCGATGATCGCTTCTTTCGGGATGCCCCGCTCTGCTGCGATCTGTGAGATGGCCGCGTAGAAGTCGCTCTTCATGCTTTTTCCTCTATTCTGAACGTCACAACAAGAAAAGTGGGGAGACCCCACTTTTCCGGTACCAGCCGTTTCGTGTGATTACAGTATACCATTCTCACACGGGTTGTGCAAACCTTTTGCCTTGCAACGCGCTATTGCTGCGGTGAAGGGTACGCCGTCGGCGTTTCTTCAACGAGCGGATATGCCGTCGATTCGCCACTCGTCGGTGGAGGGTAGGCCGCATTCTGGTTATTTGACTGTGTCTCTGATGGGCCTTGGGTCGGGGCGCTTTCGGTTGTCGGCGCGGTCGTCGGCGCGGCCCCAGTCGCGCAGCCCGCCAGCAGCGCCGCTAGAACGAGTAATGCTCCAATCAGGCGTGTGTATGTTGTCTTGAGCATAAGCCTCTCACATGTATGTTACTTCAGGAGGCGCATAGTAGCGCAGGGCATTGGCCTTGTCAAGAAAAAGATGATAGCTACTGTTGGACGTGATACGTAAAGTGCGCCAACTCCGTGGTGTGTCTCGTCGTTGGGATGACCACCAGCGTGCCGCTCTCGCCACCTTTGAGTTGCACCGTGGCGCGGCCTTGCTCGTCCACCAGCACGCGCTCGACTGTAGTGCCAGCGCTGCTCTGCCGCACCAGCCGCACGGTCCATTCTTGTGGCAGTTCGGCAGTGGTACGCACAAAGCCCTGCGCTTCCCAGCCGCCGTCACCCTGCTCAACGTCGTCGCTGTAATTGAGCTCCGGGATACGGATGTCGTCGATCAGCATGCCGGGCGCGTTGTACGCGTCGTCGTTCACCACCAGGAAGCGCAACAGAATCTTCTGGCCCGCGTAGTCCGACAGATCGAACTGTTCGTCAACCCACTGCCCGCGCGTGTCTGAATCGGTTTGTGCCTCGGGCGCGCCGCTCACGCCGTTGAGCGCGTTGCCATAATTATGGCCCTGCGGGTCTTCCGTCGTGGTTGTGCTACCCTTCAGTGTTTTCCATGTCTTGCCGCCATCGGTCGAAACGGTGGCAAAGCCGTAGTCCCAATCCTTCTCCAGTTCGTACCATGTTGCCACCTGAAGCGTCGCCTGCTTGACGCTGCTCAGGTCGAAGGCGCGTGTCAGCGTCATCATGCTGTCGTCGCCACGGTTGCTCCACCATGCATGCGTTCCGCTGTGCGGCTGAGTGCTTGTCACCCCAATCGTGTCGCTGCCGTCGAAGGTGATTGTGGCCGGGCCGTTCGGCAGCTTAAGATAACGTGGCGCAAACTGGTGCAGCGTGCCGTCGCCACGTTGCGCGGCCTGCTCGGGCTTTACCGTTGCAGGCAGCAGCTTGTAGGCGTAGCGCCCGCCGTCGATCGACGGATCGTTGAGCAGGTTCGCCACGCTCCAGTCGGCCACCAGATGAGCGAAGCTTGTGATGTCGCCGCGCTTCCTGGCCGCAGCTTGCGCAAAAACCTCAGGATTGTTGCCGGCATCGGCCTTGATGAAATCGCTCATGCTGCCATTCTGCACGTACTGCTCGTAAAAGTAGCGCATGAACAACTGTGACGTGCCGTAGTGCTCGCCGGTCTGCGCGGCGTTGTACGACCATGCGTTGAGCTGCACGTTGGGATTCTTGATCGCCAGCAGCGCTGTACTCTGGTCAATGTAGCCATTCAAATCCTCGGCCAGCGTGGATAGGCCTTCATTGAACCAGCTTGGGCTGCGCTGCTGCTCGTTGGCCTCGATCATGTGCTGAAATTCGTGCGCCAGCGTCGAGTTGAAACCGGGTGTGCCCGGCATGAAACCAATGATGAACATCTCGCGCTCGTTGCTGAAGCGATTCACCGCCTTCACAACACTGTCAGCCGACGAAAAGTAGCCGCCCGCGCCGCGTACCTCGGTGGTCAAAATGGTAATGCGCGGGTCGCCATCCACGCCGGGCGAGCGCTCGGTTCCGAATAGTTCATGATCGCGCGGGTAGATCTTCTGCTCGAACTCTTTCGCCGCGCTTTCAATACCGCTCTGCGGCACATCAAGTTGCGTATCAATGTACATCAGCGCCACCGGCCCGGCGTAGCGCAGCTTCGCCTGCACCTGGTACTGTTGGTTGGTGCTGAGGTCCGACACCCAGAAGTTCTCGGTGTCACCAACTTTGACGTTAAGCGGCGTCGTGCGCGCCACCGCCGGTACGTCGCCGATGCCCTTGAACTGCTCGGCGAGCGCCAGTTGATCGCGCGCCAGAGGCTTGGCCGCGTCAAGCGTGGCTTGATCGTCGAGCGCCGCTGGCACAGCCGTGGCGCTATCGCCGGTCGTCGTTGCCGCCGGTTCTACTACGCCGGTCGTTGGAACGGCGGCGCTTGTTGGCAGCTCGGTAACGGTGCGCTGTGCCAGCGGCGTGCATGCCGTCAGCAGCACCGCAACCAGTAAAATCCCAAAACGTCGAACCATGATGTTCCTTTCGAAAATGTTTTGTTGCATTGTATTCACAAGCGTCTGTAATAGTAGGCTGGCATGATGAGGGCATTATTAGAAACGCATGTAGCGCCGATATTGAACTACAGAGAGTACAGAGATCACTGAGTAACTCACCTTACGCAGCATATGCTGCTGCGCGTGGAGCGCGAGTTAACGCATGACCAGTGCAATGCACACGTAGCGCGGATTGCCAGGCCGCGCCACAACTCGCAGGAAGTATTCGTACAACGCCTGGGCTGCGTAAGGTGAGTGAGTAAAAACGTAAACCTCTGTGTCCTCTGTGATCTCTGTGGCTTACTTTTGTGCATACTGCGCGCTCATGATAATTTGCTGATCTTCTGTCAGCCCGCGCGCATCGAGCAGGCGGCGACCGCTCGCGCCGAGCGTTGGCGTGCCGCCGGGCGGCTGCTCCAGCGTGCCGTAGACAAAGAACTGAATCAGCGTGCCATCCGGCATGCGAACGGCTGGGCTGAGCGCCGGACCGAGCATTGCTCCGCCACCGCGCGCTTGCCAAACCTCTTGAAATGGCGCAGCAACATCAGCA